>JBCBCS010000041.1:0-19850 GCA_038530475.1 Pseudomonadota bacterium | reverse complement strand
GGTGCTAACACGCGGTCGCAGTGCGGGTGTGGCGGAATTGGTAGACGCACCAGATTTAGGTTCTGGCGGCCAGCAGCGCCACAACAGAAAGGCTCGCTTGCAATTTCATTGGTTTATCTCCCGGTTGGTGTTCTTTGTCTGAGCGCCATTAAAGGCGCGTGGACCGTTGTATGCAACCGGAACCTTGGGCCGCTAGGCGGCACGGCCTCTCACAGCGAAGGATGAATGAGCCTTGATGATTTGGTGCGGGTGGGGAGACTCGAACTCCCACACCTTGCGGCGCCAGAACCTAAATCTGGTGCGTCTACCAATTCCGCCACACCCGCACTGCGACCGCGTGTTAGCACCGCCGTTTTTCGGATGCGAGCGGAAAACGCGCTGACCTTTCATCAGCGATGTGTTTATGCGACGAGCGCACGCGCTTCGCGGGCGGTCACAACGGGGCGGGCCATTTCAAACGGGGCCTGTGTCATCAGGTTGTGGTCTGGAAAGAGCTGGCGCAGCTCCTCTCGCGCGGCATCAGGCAAGGCGCCGATGATGCTGGGCCCGGGATTGAAGCTCTCGGTGGGGAGACCATCCGATATCAGCACTTCGTGCTGTGCACACTGCAGATGGATGTAGGTCACGGGCGCGAGGTTTTCGGAGGTTCGGACCTTGACCCCGTCGACCAGATGCTTGGCTGCGATCAGCACTTCCGGCTCGCCAAACAACACCTCCGCACGCCAGCCCTCGATCAGGATGCGATGCTGCGGTGAGACGCGCATATCGCGCTTTGGGTGGTTTAGGCCAAACGCATGCGCCGTGATCACGATGGGACGCAAATGTGGTGACAGAGCAATCCGCCAGGACGTCAGCGGTGACGCCCCGACCCAGGTCAGCGGCTGCGCGCCGTGGTCGAGCGTCGTGACAAGATCACCGACCACCAGATCCTCAACGAGACGTGGGCCGAGCGGCGTCTCGATCAAAGTTCCGGCGGTGAAACAGGGGACGGCCAGATCATCGGAATGCACCCGGTCTTGCCCGAAATCCCCCGGTCCCTCGCTCGCACTGACAACCGTGAGAGCCACACCCACCGGCGGGAAGACGTCAACAAAGGCGATCCCTTCGATGGTCGCGTAGCTTGGATTGGAATTGACGAAGTTGAGCGCGATTGCACGGTATTCAATGCCGGTATTGGGATCGACGAGGACGATTTGATATTCGGCCTCGACCCGTGTGTTGTTGCCGTAGGATTCACCATCAAAGGTCTGCCCCCCGCGAAGGCGCTGACCCCCATCGTTGTCGTCAAAGAACCTTTCATTGTCTTTGACGTCGATGTTTTCCCAATTGTTGTTGTCGAGGGTGATCTGCAATCCGACAAGGTGGCTGCCATCGCCTTGGGTCACACCATCAAGCTGTCCGCCACCAGAAACGGTGACGGACGCCGATCCCAGCGCCCAAAGGTCATATTTTGCCATGCAACCTGCCCAGACTGCCTTGTTTTGTGGTTAATTTAGCGATCATGGGCCGCGTCTGACCAGCGAATCATTTTCGCCACACCCACGTTGTTGCCCTGCAATCACACTGAAATTGCCGCGACAGTAACACTTTGTTGCCATAGTCTAGATAAAAACATTGAGGCAGTCAGCAAAGAGCGGAGAAACGCCATGCACTTGGGACAACACGAGACGTTTACGAAAACGATCACGCCAGCGGCCATCGCCAATGTGGCGGGTCTTTGCGACGGCACCACGGTTATGACGCTGGACGGCGCGCTGCCCGTCAGCGACCTGACCGCAGGGGACCGGATCATCACCCGCGACACCGGAATGGCTGTTCTGCGGGATGTAAAGACACGTTCGGTGACCGTTGCCGCAGTGCGGATCAAAGCCGGCTCGCTGGGTCATTCCCGTCCGGAGCAGGACATGATCCTGGGTCCCGACACGCTCGTTCATATTCGCGACTGGCGGGCCAAGGCGCTTTTTGGCGCGGACGTGGCCACCGTAAAGGCAAAGCGTCTTCTCGACGGAGAATTTGTCTCGGAAGAGGATGCAACCCAGGTCACCGTTTATGAGCTGATCTTCGACAAGCAGCACATCGTTTATGCCGACGGCATGGAAGTTGCGACCGCGTCTTGAGCGGCGGATGTGATCTGAACGTGCGCCTGCGGCGCGCTGCATTCTGAATTCGAACGTTGAAAACGCAGTCCATTGAGGCTGCGTTTTGCGCGTGGAGAGGGTCGAATTGCATATTTTTGAACCAAAGAAGCCGGGCCGGTCCGATGTTAGATCGTTGCGCGCCCCAATACCTTTGGCAGTTCTTCGGGCAGGTCTTCAGCGATAAGGCCCGGCCCGAAACTGAGCGCGCATTCGGTGTGAAGCCAGACCCCGGTTGTGGCAGCCTCATGAGCCATAAATCCACGCGCCAGAAGACCCGCGATAAAACCAGCAAGCACGTCGCCTGACCCCGCAGTCGCCAGCCAAGGTGCAGCGCGGTCGTAGTGGCTGGAATTGACATGAGCCACTCCGTCCGGACGGGCAATGACCGTATCAGCCCCCTTGAAAAGCATTGTGCAGCCAGCACGCGCGGCGGCGTCACGCGTGGCATCAAGCTTGGAATACGCCGGGCCTTTGACGCTTGGTGCGGCGAGGCGTTCGGCAATGTCAGGGAACAGCCGGGCGAATTCGCCGGCATGTGGGGTCAGGACACAGTCCTCATGCAAGGCCGCGAACAGCGAGTCCTCTGCAGCGAGGAGCGTCAACGCATCCGCATCCAGCACGCAAGCGCGCTTGCTCTTGAGGGCCGCGGCAACAAGATCCGCTTTTTCTTTGCCAAGCCCCAAGGCCGGGCCAAGGCACAGCGCTGTGATGCGGGGATCTTCGATAGTTTCGGTCAAAGCCACCGCGTCCGGGATACGCCTAAGCATGATCGCTGTGACTTGGCCCGCAACCTCTTGCTGGGCAGCCGGGGGCACGCCCAACGTCACGACCCCTGCCCCGATGCGCAGGGCGCCGCGCGCGGCCAGCCGCGCCGCTCCGGTTTGTCCGGGACCACCACAGAGGATCAGCGCATGGCCGTGGCTGTACTTGTGGCCGTTCCCTTTGCTGACGGGAAAGGTAGGTTCAGTGATCAGCGATGTCGTCATGTTGGCTACCTCCGGCGGACGTCCATTCATCCGGCAAGAATTTCATAGTCCGATATCAACAATTCTCAGGGTCCCGCACATGTCAGGTCCCTCTGCCAGATGATGGCCAAGCTTGGCCCGGTGGAAGGTTACGGTCAGGTCGGCACGAATATCTTCATGATGCGGATCGGTCGCTTCGGGGTCACGAAGGACGCGCCCTGAATCGCTGCAAAGTCCGCTCGGAAGATCAATCGCGACCACGCGCGCCCCGATATATTGGGGTGTCTCAGCGGGTTGATGTGCTTCCGGCGCGGCGGTCTGCGTGGCCCAACCAAAGGCGTTCAGGTCGCGCACAGGGCGGGACAGGCCGGTTCCGAAAACCGCGTCAAACAGCACTGTTTCAGGACCATAGTGTTGCGGTGAAAGCCAGAACGCATCTGGCCCAGTGTCGAAGTAAGGCCGCGTCTCACCCAAAGCGCTCCATCGGTCGTAATTCGTCCGCGCATCGGGGGGCAGCGTCTCAGCCCCACCGTAAAGGAAGACCTCAACGCGCCACCCGGCATCTTTTAGCAGCCGCGCCACCACGAACCCATCACCGCCATTGTTGCCCGGTCCGCAGAGGACAACGGCCGTGTGCGACCCGCTCGCCAGCTCCGGCCATTCCTCAAAAACAGCAGCCACGACGCCCTGCCCGGCCCGCTCCATCAGCTCAAGCCCGGTCACCTCACCGGACTCAATTGCCACCTGTTCAATGGCGCGCATTTGGGCGGCGGTGAGGAGTTCGGTCATTAGTTAGGCCCTTTGCGATTCAAAACAGCACAATTCCGCACCTGTTTGCCTAATTTTTAGGCAACTCATCACCTTTCGGTTCCCGTCCTTGGCCCCGTAATCCCCTGCGAATTGAGGCCTCCGAACAGACATGATCTGACCACCGTCGAAGAGAGATGCCAAGGGAGTCGGCTCGTGAAAAAGATCGAGGCAATCATCAAACCGTTCAAGCTGGATGAAGTGAAAGAAGCGCTTCAGGAGGTCGGTGTGCAAGGTCTCAGCGTGGTCGAGGTCAAAGGCTTCGGTCGCCAGAAGGGTCACACAGAGCTTTATCGCGGCGCAGAATACGTGGTGGATTTCCTGCCCAAAGTGAAGATCGAGGTCGTCCTGGCAGACGATCAGGTCGACGGCGCCATTCAGGCCATCATCTCGGCCGCGAAGACCGACAAGATCGGCGACGGCAAGATATTCGTGTCGGATGTCGCGCAAGCCATCCGCATCCGCACAGGCGAAGAGGGTGACGAGGCCCTCTAAAGGCCCGCTCCCCCTCCCCCATCAGTCAACCTCAACCAGAAAGAAGAGACATGAGCAAAGCTGACGTTCTCAAGATGATCAAAGATGAGGAAATCGATTACGTCGATATCCGCTTCACCGACCCGCGCGGCAAGCTGCAACACGTGACCCTGATGAGCGATCAGGTCGATGAGGATTTCCTTGAGGAAGGCTTCATGTTTGACGGCTCCTCCATTGCCGGCTGGAAGTCCATCGACCAGTCCGACATGAAGCTGATGCCCGACACGGACAGCGCCTATATCGACCCGTTCTATGCCGAAAAGACCATGTGTCTGCACTGCTCTATTGTTGAGCCTGACACCGGCGAAGCCTATGACCGCGACCCGCGTGGCACCGCCGAAAAGGCAGAGGCTTACCTGAAGTCCTCCGGCATTGGTGACGTGGCCTATTTCGGCCCAGAGGCTGAATTCTTCCTCTTTGACGACGTGCGGTTCTCTGTTGAGATGAACAAGGTCGGCTACGAGGTGGACGCAATCGACGCGTCCTGGAACACCGACACCGAATACGAGATGGGCAACACTGGCCACCGTCCGGGCGTCAAGGGCGGCTACTTCCCGGTGAATCCGATCGACGACGCGCAGGACATCCGCTCTGAGATGCTGTCGACAATGAAGCGTCTGGGCATGAAGGTCGACAAGCACCACCACGAAGTGGCGTCGTGCCAGCACGAGCTTGGCCTGATCTTCGACAGCCTCACCAAGCAGGGCGATGAGCTGCAGAAGTACAAGTATGTCATCCACAACGTCGCGCAAGCCTACGGCAAGTCTGCGACCTTCATGCCGAAGCCCATCGCTGGCGACAACGGCACGGGCATGCACGTGAACATGTCGATCTGGAAAGACGGCAAGCCTTTGTTTGCGGGCGACAAATATGCGGACCTGTCTCAGGAAGCGCTGTATTTCATCGGCGGCATCCTGAAGCACGCGAAAGCGCTCAACGCCTTCACCAACCCGTCCACGAACTCTTACAAGCGTCTGATCCCGGGCTTCGAAGCCCCGGTTCTGCGTGCGTATTCTGCTCGCAACCGCTCCGGCTGCGTGCGTATTCCGTGGACCGAAAGCCCCAAGGCCAAGCGCGTCGAAGCCCGCTTCCCAGATCCGGCCGCGAACCCCTATCTGTGCTTCTCGGCTCTGCTGATGGCTGGCCTTGACGGCATCAAGAACAAGATCGATCCGGGCGCTGCGTCTGACAAAGACCTTTACGACCTGCCGCCGGAAGAGCTGGCCGACATTCCGACCGTCTGTGCCTCCCTGCGGGAAGCACTGGAAGAGCTTGAGAAGGACATGGACTTCCTGCTCGAAGGCGACGTGTTCACGAAGGACCAGATCGAGGGTTACATGGAGCTCAAGTGGGAAGAAGTGTATGCTTACGAGCACACCCCCCACCCGATGGAGTTCAAGCTGTACTACAGCTGCTAACCCCCGGAAAAACACTACAGAAGGGCGTCCATGCGGGCGCCCTTTCTTGTTTCAGCCAACGAGACAGCCTTATTTCGGCCACCATTTCCCCGCGAAACTTCCGCAGCGGCAACCAATCACTGACACTGTCGTCGTTTACGTAGACGTTATGACGAGTGATTATTCTTATACCCTGCCCACGCCCCGTACGACACAAACCATCAGTTTCGGGGCCCATCGGCATCCGGATCGACCGGCTTCGGCCGTCGCAAATGGGGCGTCCAGCATGCCGGACGCTTTTCGCGGACGGAAGCCAGAAAGCCTCGCCCAGCTCAGAGGCCAAGGTGAACCGGAGCGGAGCCTTTTGGCACATGCCCTTTACGCGTTGTCCTGGCCCTATCGCACCCCACGGCGGGGTTGGATGTCACTCGGCCTGCTGAGCGTCGCGATTGTTGTCATCGCGCTCTGACGGCGCTTTCATCACCATCGTATGAATGACAAAGGCGACCGCGCCCGGATGGTTCAGCCGGACAACCGTTTGACGTTCGCTGCGCAGATAAGGTGACGCCGGCGATCCGTTCGGTCGCGGGTCATGCTCCGGTCGCGGATGAAACAGCGCCGGATCTTCATATCGCAACAGATTGGCCCGCCACATTGGCTTGCCGCGCTGAACGCCATCAAAGAACCTCTGGACACGCCGCGCGATCGTGTCGTCATACTCGCCCACCGGGACATGAATCCGGGTCAGAGGCTGGCCGATCTTCTGGGCCAGGGTCCAACTGGCCGGAAAACACAGAACCGCCCCGGTGAGCACATGCTCTGCCTCGCGTTTTTCGAGGATGCACACATCTTGCTGGAGCATTTGACCCACGGAACGCAACGGGGATTCCCAATCCAGCTTGACCTCGGCCCCATCGGGGCAATGAACCAGGTCTCCGTTGCGCTGAAATCCGTCTGGAAGATCGTTAACGACCGCCGTTAAAAACGCCCGCGCGGCCGGAAGACCTTCACTTAATTGTGCAATAACATCATCAGGTTGCGCCGCGACCAGCCGCCGACGTTCAGCCATTTGAGCAGCATAAACCTCATCACAAAAGAGCCAAGGACCTTCGACCGGACGCATCGAAGGCAACCGTGCCGCCGCACGTTCAACCTGACCGTCTGGCAATGCGTTATGTAAAATTGGATCGTTCAAACTCGCCACTTTCGGTGTTCTCGATGTCGTTTTCTGGCCTGAAAGTCCTGCGGTGCCTGTTCGAAGCTGACCCTAAGTCAGGGAGGACCGAAGATGAACACCCACTATCGCGATGGTCGCAAGATTGATCCGTCGCGCGGCGCAACGCTCGGGGATGGTACGCCAAACGATGCCGACCGAATTGAGATAGGGCCGACCCAGCTTGCCTTTCGCGAATGGGAGGCCGCAGGCCTTGCCCTGCCCAATCTTGAGGCCATGCGCCGGTTTCGCTGGGAACGGCTGACCCAGCACATCGTGGACCGCGATCTGGGCGGCTTGCTGATGTTCGACCCGCTCAATATCCGATACGCCACCGACAGCACCAACATGCAGCTCTGGAACACCCACAACCCGTTTCGTGCGGTGCTGCTCTGCGCAGATGGCTACATGGTCATCTGGGATTACAAGAACGCCCCGTTCCTGAGTACGTTCAATCCGCTGGTCCGTGAACAGCGCCCCGGTGCGTCGATGTTCTACTTTTCGACGGGGGATGGCGGCGGCGTGCGGGCGGCCAGCTTTGCTGATGAGGTTGTTGATCTGATCAAGGACCATGGCGGCGGCAACATGCGGCTTGCCGTGGACAAGATCATGCTCAAGGGCGCAAAAGCACTGGAGGCGCGCGGATTTGACCTGCACGATGGCGAAGAAGTCACCGAAAAGTCCCGTGCGATCAAGGGTCCCGACGAAATCCTCGCCATGCGCGCCGCCTCTGTCGCGTGTGAGCTGTCGTGCAAAGCGATGGAGGATTTTGCCCGTGCCGAAGTGCCAAAGGGCAATGCCTCAGAGGATGACATCTGGGCTGTTCTGCACGCGGAAAACATAAAACGCGGCGGCGAGTGGATTGAAACCCGCCTGCTCTCCTCCGGTCCACGCACCAACCCGTGGTTTCAGGAATGTGGTCCCCGGATCGTACAGAACAACGAAATCGTGGCCTTCGACACGGACCTGGTGGGCAGCTACGGCATCTGCATCGACATCTCCCGCACGTGGTGGATTGGGGACAAGAAACCACGCCAGGACATGATTGACGCGATGCGTCATGGGGTTGAGCACATTGAGCAGAACATGGCGATGCTCAAGCCCGGCGTGACCGTTCCGGAACTGGTTGAGAACGGCCATAGGCTTGCCCCGATCTATCAGAAACAGAAGTATTCCTGCATGATGCACGGGGTCGGTCTGTGCGATGAATGGCCCCATGTGGGCTACCCTGACCATGACGACGCCAAGTATTTCGACTATCCGCTTGAAGCCGGGATGACACTCTGCGTCGAAGCGCTGGTGAGCCCCGACGGCGGCGACTTTTCGATCAAGCTGGAAGATCAGGTGCTGATCACTGAGGACGGCTACGAAAACCTGACAAAATACCCGTGGGACCCGGCCCTGATGGGCGCTTAATCGAATACGACGCGTCCGACGACACCGTGGTGGTCTGAACCGAGCAACGGGCGAACATTGATGCTGGCCTCAACCGGTGCGCTGGCCATCACGTGATCAATCGTCATCGGCCAACCAAAGATGTCAAACGTCTGCTCAATATGGCCCAGTCGAGACGTGCCAAAGAACGCCTCCACCCGCCGCAAAGAATGGCCCCACGGCACCATGTTGAAATCGCCGCCGACCACGACATGATCCGGTGCCCCGAAAGCGTCAAGGTCCGCCGCCTCAAGGTCGGCAAGGATAAGGTCCAAGGTGCTTGATTGCTCAAACGGCCACGGCCAATGAAGGTGCACGGACACTACCCGCATAAGGTCTTGTCCGTCGTTTATGGCGACATCCATAACCGCGATGCCCACGGGATCAGAACAGGTTCGCGCAACGCTTGGATCTGTCGACAAGACGGCGACAGCCCCAACAGCCGTCCCGTCACAGATCAACTGATACGGATGGGTATCTTCCATTAGATGCAAGAAATCCCGGTGGGCAGCGCTGACTTCCTGCAAGGTGACCACACGCGAGCCGCTCGCCCAGATATCCTGGGCCAGGGCCACCTCATCATAATCGTGATAGAGCATGTTTTTCTGATAGATCACCATGTCAGGCGCCGCGACGCTAGGCCCCGGCACCGCATGCCAAACCCGGATCCCAAACAGGCCAACGCAAATCACAAACAGCACTTGTGCCAAACGGTTGCGCAGCAGGCCCAGCAAGGCGACGGCCAAAACTCCCAGCGCAAGAAAACGAACCACAGCGAAGCTGTCGCCGACCGGGTGCAGAGCACCTGCATATCCAAGGCCAACCAGACCCGCAGCCAAACCGGCAACACTCAGCAACACAACTCGCATCTCTCTCACCTTCCCGTGACGCCCACGTCACATCCCTTGCGTGGCAGCCGTGCTGCGTCCACGTTCGGGCTGAACAAAGGACAAACCCATGCCCACGACCCGCTTTACGTTCCCCGGCCATGATGGCCAACAGCTTGCCGCCCGGCTCGACATGCCGGAAGGGCCACACCTTGCGACTGCGCTTTTTGCGCATTGTTTCACCTGTTCCAAGGACATTCCCGCCGCCCGCCGCATCGCCGGACGTTTGGCCGCCATGGGCATTGCGGTGCTGCGATTTGATTTCACCGGGCTTGGCCATTCGGAAGGTGAGTTTGAGAACACAAATTTCACCACCAACGTGCAGGATCTGGTCGCAGCCTGTGCAGCACTGGAAGAGCGTGGGATGCCCCCATCGCTCCTGGTTGGGCACTCGCTCGGTGGCGCGGCTGTGCTCAAAGCGGCACCGGACATGCCAACGATCAAAGGTGTCGTCACGATCGGCGCGCCATTCGATCCCGAACACGTGACCCACAACTTCGCGGACGCTCTGCCTGACATCATCCGCGATGGCGTGGCAGAGGTCAGCCTGGCGGGCCGGCCCTTCCGCATCTCTTCCGACTTCCTCGAAGACGTGGCCAAGGGCAAACTCACTCCGGCCATCGGCGCGCTCAAGGCCGCCCTTCTGATCTTGCATGCGCCGCGCGACGAAACCGTTTCGATCAACAACGCGTCCGAAATCTTCCTCGCCGCCAAACACCCCAAGAGCTTTGTTACACTGGACGATGCAGACCACCTGCTGACCCGCGCGGAAGACGCCGAATACGCCGCCGACATCATCGCCAGCTGGGCCTCCCGCTATCTCGACCTCAAACGCCCTGCCCCACCCATCGGTATCCCCGAAGGCGTGCTGCGGGTGTCCGAGGCGGATCCAAACGGGTTTCTGCAGGACGTCCAGTCCGGCCCCCACCACGTCCTTGCCGACGAACCGGCGGCCTATGGCGGCAGCAACAAGGGCCTGACCCCGTACGGCTTCCTCTCCGCCGGTCTGGGGGCTTGCACCTCGATGACGATCCGGATGTATGCCCGCCGCAAAGGCTGGCCGCTGTCGCACGTGTCCGTCGATGTAACCCATGACAAGGTCCACGGTCAGGATGCGGGATCCGATACCAAATCCAAGATCGACAGCTTCAAACGCACCATCCATCTGACCGGCGAGCTGAGCGAGGACCAACGCGCCCGACTGCTTGAAATCGCCGACAAATGCCCCGTGCACCAGAGCCTCGAGCGGTCCAATCACATTGAAACGGTGCTCGCCTGAGCCTCCCCTTCATCTTGGCCCATACAACTCCCGCCGGAGGCAGGTCCAACCTCACAACGCGACCGAACAGCGACCCATTGGGCTCACGTCGCCCCACACCCCAAAAATGAAACGAGGCGCGGAGCGTCAGCTCCGCGCCTCACAATCAGATCAAGCGTGTCACGCTCAGGTGCGGGCGTCGCCCACCAGCTTCCAGATCGCAGGGAACGCAATGACCGCAACGACGAGCTTCAGCGCGTCGACCCAGATGAAGGTCTTCACACCATAGGCGTACCAATTGGCCCAGCCGTAGCCCGCGAAGGCGTCACCGCCGACAAAACCGGACACCATCGCCGTGCCCGCCGTCCCCAGCAGGGCCGCCCCGGCGCTCAGCCAGATCACGCCCGGCACGTAAACGCACACGATGCCAGCAGCCATTGCCAGTGCCATGCGCAGCGGTGAGCGGTCCCAGCCGGCGCTGGCCAGCGTGCCAACCACGTAAGCGGCCAGAACGAAGCCCAAAAGATAGCCACCCGTCGCGCCCAGCACATAAGCAGGTCCTGCCACGGCACCCGCGAACACCGGCACACCCTGAAGGCCAAGCGCCACATAAGACGCAACTGTCGCAGCCCCCAGTTTCGGACCGTAGGCCGCACCGATCACCATGACGACCAGCATCTGAAGCGTCACGGGGACAGGTACAGTGGTGATCTGGATCTTTGCAGAAATCGCCAATGCGGCCACCCCGGCAACAAGCAGCACAAGGCGCTTGATCCACAGGGCGGAGCCTTCCGCGGTCCACAGGCGGTCGCTCAGGACCATATTTGTTGAAGCAGTCGACATGACGCCCTCCATTTTTCCCAATTGCCTGTCTGATACCCCTGCACTTTCCCATTCTGCAAGTGCGAAAGCAGTGACGTCAGACGCTATCCTTCCCGGACATACCACGTCACAGACCGATAGTCCTTGCGCGGACCTTTGACGTCCCACGTCACGGCCCAGCACGTCCATTCGCTGAAATCATAGCCGCCCCGGTACAAATCCTGGCCGCACAGATGCTCCGTCGCCTGCCCGCCTGTCGATGGATCAAAGTCGTGAAACGGACGGCCATCATCAAAAAGCACTGCAATCCGATCTCCCGCGACGCGCCATTCATACCGCCGTTCCGCAGCGAACGACTGCGCCCCCATCCGAAGCGTCCCAACCTCAGTATAGGACGCCCGTTCTTTCGAACCTGCAATCTCTGCATGACCTTCAAACAGCGTCTTCTGACCGGTCAAATGATCCTCGATCGTGCGAGAGACGGCGTACCGGCCCAGAAAATCGGTCAAACTGCGGATCATTCCAAATAACTCCCGTCGGAGACGCTGCCATCCTCCGCGATAAACCGCAGCACCTCCCCATCACGGGCCATGTCGTAACAGGCCCAGCCGTCCGACGGCGGCCACTGGCTGCAATACTGATCCCCGCGCACCGCCCAATTCCCCCAGGACGGACGGCCTGCATCATAAAGCGTGGCCCCAGACGCGCGGAAGTCCTGTGTCGCGCCGTCGGTGTAGATCAGCGCCCGATTTGTCAGGGCAAAGCTGATCTCTTCCCCCGTCATGGGCTGAAACTCCGCCCCTGCGGCGCCCGGCAGCAACGCCACGACCCAGACCAAGTGCCTCATCTCGCCCCTCTCTCTTGTGACCCAGACGCGGCCACCTTATGACGCCCCTAACCTCGATGCACATCACGAAAAGGCCTGCCCCATGATCCCCAGATATGCCCGCAAACCCATGACCGACATCTGGGAACCTGCCACCAAGTTCCGCATCTGGTATGAGATTGAGGCCCATGCCTGCGACGCCATGGCCAAGATTGGCGTCATCCCGCAGGAAAACGCGGATGCGGTCTGGAAGGCCAAAGACGTGGAATTTGATGTGGCCCGGATCGATGAGATTGAGGCGGTGACGAAACACGACGTGATCGCGTTTCTGACCCACCTCGCTGAACATGTGGGCTCGGAAGAGGCACGGTTCGTCCATCAGGGCATGACGTCCTCTGATGTGCTCGACACCTGCCTCAATGTGCAGCTGGTGCGCGCTGCAGACATTCTTATCGAGGACCTCGATCATCTGCTGGCCGCGCTCAAGAAACGCGCGATGGAACACAAGATGACCGTCCGCGTCGGCCGCTCCCATGGCATCCATGCGGAACCCACGACAATGGGTCTCACCTTCGCCCGTTTTTACGCCGAGATGGACCGCAACCGCGCCCGTATGGTCGCCGCCCGGGAAGAAATTGCGACCGGAGCCATCTCTGGCGCTGTCGGCACCTTCGCCAACATCGATCCAGCGGTCGAAGAGCACGTGTGCAAGGAACTGGGTCTGATCCCGGAGCCGATCAGCACCCAAGTCATCCCTCGCGACCGCCATGCGATGTTCTTTGCAACGCTCGGCGTGATTGCCAGCAGCATTGAAAACATCGCAGTTGAAATCCGTCACATGCAACGCACGGAAGTGCTTGAAGGGGCTGAGTTTTTCTCAATGGGCCAGAAAGGCTCCAGCGCGATGCCACACAAGAAGAACCCGGTTCTGACAGAAAACCTCACGGGCCTCGCCCGCCTTGTCCGCATGACGGTGATCCCGGCGATGGAGAATGTCGCACTCTGGCACGAACGCGATATCTCTCACTCCTCCGTGGAACGCGGCATCGGACCGGACGCGACGGTCACGCTCGATTTTGCACTCAACCGCCTGACCGGTGTTATCGATAAGATGCTGATCTTCCCGGAAAACATGCTCGCCAACATGAACAAGTTCCCGGGGCTGGTGATGTCGCAGCGCGTGCTGCTGGCGCTGACGCAGGCTGGCGTGAGCCGCGAAGACGCCTACACGATGGTGCAACGCAACGCGCTCAAGGTTTGGGAACACCGCACGGATTTCCGCGAAGAGCTTCTTGCGGACGCGGATGTTGTGGACGCCCTCGGAGAGGACGCCATCAACGAAAAATTCAACCTCGACTATCACACGAAACACGTCGACACGATCTTCGATCGTGTCTTTGGTAGCAAAGTCTGAACCGCTTACACCCATTCCCTTGGGCCAATCGGCCCGGGTGATCCCTCCCACAGGATAGACTGTGATCAGGCCGCGTTGAGTGGTGCCGTGGTGCGCTTGTCGACCGCATTTTCCTTTGATCGTGCGGCAATCGCCATGACGGCATATTTGTGACCATCATCGCCGTTCTCGTATGGCTCACCCATGAGCTCGGCGGCATAGCCCAGACGGTTGAGCGCACGCAGCAGCCAAAGGTTCGACAGCGAGATCAGCGTCTCCGCACCTTCGCGCGTGGCCATCTCAATCAGACCTTCAACAATAAGGTCGAGGCATTGAGTCCGCGCCCTCATCGACTTGACCTCAGGTGAGATCACGAGCCGTGTACATTCCCAAACCTTCGGGCTTTCGATGATGCCGTCGATCAGATTGGCCGGAATCGTTGACAGTTTCCCTGTCATCGCATCCTTGAGCATGTAGGTGTGATCGCCCCATTCGGCGCTGGTCGACATCGCACGCGCGCCGGCGAGGACGGTACCATCGTCATCGAGAACGAGCGAATAGCGCGCCATCGGGTTGTCGTACTGATCCATCTCAACATCCGCGTTGTGCGGGATCTGCCAGCGTAATGTATCGACGAAGAACTGCTTGCGCAGGGCGAGGTAGTCAAAAAACGCCGACCCGTGTTGGTGAACGTTAGACAAGTCAAAGGTGACATTTTGCATGAGGATTCTCCTTCTTGGAGAGTCCATTTACGCCGGTAATTAATCGTTTGTTAACTATGAATAGAGTCGCAAATTTTTATTTTTCGCCTTTAACGATTGTTAACCAATAATTAACCTTTTGTTAACAAATTCAAAGACTTCAGATAAGGCCAAATTCTGCTGCCATTGCAGATGCTTGCGCCGATGTTGCCGCATTCAATTTGGATTTTGCGTTCTTCAGACGCTGTTTCACCGCGCCTTCGGACACACCAAGCTCATGCGCGATTTGCTTGAGGCGCATCCCCTCCTTCACCATTTTGAGGGCCTCAAGCTCCGCCTTGGTAAGATTCGTTGGGGGGGCTTTGGCATGATGCAGATCCATCAGGTAGGCGTGCAAAGCATCAACTTCCGCGGGCTCAAACTCACGATCGGTCCGTGCAAACCAGCCGAATGATCGCTGGCCCTCCTTGTTGCCGTCAAAGCACGCAACCGCAACGCCGTACCGCATCCCGAACGTTTGCGCCTGATCGAGAACGCGCATCGGATCAGGCAAATCTATAGCAGACCAGCGGATCGCTCCGGTGTTGGCATAGATCCATCTGATCACCGGATCGCTCAGCATGAACCGGTTTTTCGTGTAATGGTCGACCCAGGCCGGGGGCAGCAGGTTCATCTCTTCTAGAGGGAACATCAATCCCACACGCAGAGCGATATAATGACCGGCAGCTGCGATTTCTTCGACATCTTGTTGAGATTTTAACTTAATCAATGTTCACCTTAGTGCGGATAGTGGCAGCGAATGTCTTGGAAAAGTCAGCTGAATTCCACTACTGTCTTTGTGTTGCGTCCCGTAAATAGAGTTTCGTATCCGCGTTATTCAACCTGTGAGCGAAAAAAGGGCTAAGATGGCCGAGATTACACAGATTACATCCATATTGAACACACTTGCACCGATGGCACCATCCGGTTTTGCGATTGCGTTCCATTTGCGGCTCACTTCAGCTGATTTTTTGTTCCAGACGTATCCGAAGGAATGGACGGACACGTATTCCGAAAAGGGCTTCATCATGGTCGATCCGATCGTCCGGTGGGGCTTCACCGAAACCGGCGAAGTGCGGTGGTCTGCGCTTGCGGACCTCGATGACCACGGTATTTTCGAACAAAGTCAATCTTATGGCATGAAATACGGTGTCGCAATTGCCGTTGAAATCGATGGCAACAAGAGCTTTGCTGGTTTTTCGCGGAGCGACCGAGAATACACAGATGCCGAAATTGCGGAATTGCGCGCTCATGTGATCGAGATTCACAAGCTCACGGCATCAACGACCGGTATGGACGACGAAACGCGCGATGCTTTGACGCAATTATCGATCAAAATGACGCATGCGACCTCTCAGAATGCCTAAACGTTCTGGTTGAGTAACCGGCGAGGCCAGCTTCAGTCCGAGGATAAATTAACCTCGAATACCGTCTCACCCTTAAGTGATTCTTCACCCGCCGACGGTACCGTGCCGTATGTCCAATGCAGGAGCGGCCGTGACGGCAAATGATCAAAACCCGGCCACCGGGTCCCTGGGTGCATCCGCGTCCCCATCTCAGGGTGCAGGATCTGGCGCACGCGCGTTGTCGCCGTCTCAGAAAGCCGCAATGGTGGTGCAGCTTCTCCTCAAGGAAGGTGATGATCTGCCGCTGACCGCCATGCCAGAGCACGTGCAGGAACGACTGACCCGTGAAATCGGCTCATTGGGTGTCGTGGACCGAACAACTCTGGACGATGTGGTCGAAGAATTTGTCAGGGCTTTGTCCAATCTCGGCCTCGCCGCCCCCGGCAGTGTCGAGGCCGCTTTGCAATCACTTGAAGGGCGTATTTCTCCGACGGCGATGGCCCGGCTGAGGGCAGAATCTGCAGGCACCCAGGGCCACGATCCCTGGAGCAGCGTCCTTGCGCTTGAGGCCGAACACCTGCTGCCTATCACAGAAGCCGAAAGCCCCGAAGTTGCCGCTGTGCTCCTCTCCAAGCTCCCAACCGCCCGTGCGGCGGAGCTTCTGGGGCTTATGCCAGGCGAACGGGCACGGCGAATCGCTTACGCCATGTCCAGAACAACAGCCATCCGCGCCGATGCGATTGGCCGCATCGGGCACGGACTAGCCCAGGCCTATTGTGGAATCACTGTGCCGGCCTTCCCGGACCCCCCCGAGAACCGCATGGGCGCGATTCTGAACTCGTCCGGGGCGAGCCTGCGAGACACGATCCTGTCCGGCCTGCTCGAAGATGATGAGGGCTTCGGGTCAGGTGTCCGCAAAGCCATCTTCACGTTTGAGGACATCCCGTCACGGCTTGAAGCGATGGATGTGCCAAAGGTCCTAAGGGATATCGACCAAGCTGAATTGGTGCGCGCCTTGGCGAGCGCAACCGAGGCTGGGGGCGGCCTTGCAACTGCCGCCAATCATCTGCTCGACAACATGTCGACGCGCATGGCCGACAACCTGCGCGAAGAGATGGGTGAGGTCGGCTCGATCAAGACCGCCGAAGCAGAGGCCGCACAGACCTCGGTCGTCAGTGCGATCCGCGCGGTCGCGGATGCAGGCGAAATCACCTTGCTCTCAGACGATGACGAGGGCTGAGCCTAGCGGATGACGGCAGATGCAAGGACAGCGCCGGGGCCGCGCTCCTGCACGATCACGACCACGGGGTTGGTGCCTTGCACCCTCACATCCATCGACAAATCCGAGCGGCCAGTCCATTCCCCGACAATTTGCCAGTCCGTGACGATATTGGCGTAGCTAAGCTCTCGCCCCGCATTCTCACCGCGGCGAATATCGACCGTTTCGTAGGGTGAAAAGCGGATCACCTGAACGACGGTTCCCGTCGGAAGCGACCGAGAGGTCTCTCCTTCGATCGACAGCGTATTGCCCGACCGCGTCAGCGTAAGCACAGCCCCCGTTTGCACCGACCGGTGCGCCTGGATGAGGTCAGCCACATCCATCGGCTTAGTGCCGATGACATGATCCTCACCGCCAATAATCATCTGAGGGGTGTAAATCGTGCTGGCCCCGGACACGCGCGCATACGACTGCTGGCGGCGGGTGTGGGCGGGATCAGCGAAACTGTCGGCCCACCCGATGTAGTCCCAGTAATCAACATGCAGCGCCAACGGGATGACATCCTCGCGCTCAGCCAATTCATGCAACAGGGCATCCGCAGGCGGACAGCTTGAGCACCCTTGCGAGGTATAAAGCTCAACCACGACAGGGCCGTCTGCAATGGCAGGGCCAGCGAAAGCCATCAGTGTTGCAGCGGTCTTGAGAATTTGGCGCATGGGGCATCCGTTTTTGATCTTTCCAGCATCTACGCAAGCTGCAGACCAAACACCAATCAAGAGGTTGCGAGTGGCTGTTACAAACCGCAACAAAATGGGCGGCACCGTGGTCCGGCACCGCCTGTATTCTGCTGTGATGTCTGAGGTCAGAACTTGGCCAAAAGCTCTGAGATTTCGGCCACTTTCTTATCCAGAAGCGCCCGGTCGCCTTTTGCTTCCACGTTCAACCGCAAGACAGGCTCTGTGTTCGATTGACGGACATTGACGCGCCAGTCGCCCATATCCAAAGACACCCCGTCAAGCGTGGTGACGTCTTGCGCCTGACTGCGATAGGCCTCCTCAAAGGCGGCGATGGCTGCGGGCTTATCCGCAACGGTAAAATTGATCTCGCCCGAGCTTGGGAAGTCCTCGCGCATCTGGGCAACCATCTGGCTCAGCGTCTGGTCGGATCGAGAGACAAGCTCGGCCACTAGAAGCCATGGGATCATGCCGCTGTCGCAATACATGAAATCGCGGAAGTAATGGTGCGCGGACATCTCGCCGCCATAGAGCGCGTCCCGCTCGCGCATGATCTTCTTGATATGGCTGTGACCGACGCGGGACATGATCGCCTCACCACCCGCCTTTGCGACCTCGGCCTCGGTGCCCCAGATCACGCGCGGATCGTAGACAATGCCGGCACCGCTTTCCTTGGCGCAGAACGCACGCCCAAGGAGAGCCACAACGTATTCGCCGTCCAGAAACGCCCCCGTTTCATCGAAGAAGAAACACCGGTCGAAATCGCCGTCCCAAGCGACGCCCAGATCAGCGCCTTCGGCGACCACTGCATCCGCGGTCGCCGCCCGGTTCTCCGGCAACAGCGGGTTGGGAATGCCGTTCGGAAAGCTGCCATCGGGGTCATGATGAACGCGGACAAAGTCCCAAGGGGCGTCCCACCCGTCAACGATCGCATCAAAGCTCGGACCGGCGGCGCCGTTGCCCGCATTGACCACGATCTTCAGGGGGTTCATGCCATCGGTGCTGACAAAGCTGCGCACCCGCTCGACGTAAGCGGCACGCGGATCGCGCGGCTCAACCGCGCCGCCGGGGACGTCTTCACCAAAATCGCCAGCCTCGGCGCGGGCCTGGATGTCGGCCAACCCGGTCTCGCTTGAGATCGGTCGCGCGCCTTCGCGAACCATCTTGATGCCGTTGTAGTCGATCGGGTTGTGCGATGCGGTCACCATAAGACCACCCCCCGCACCCAGATGGTCGGTCGCGAAATAGACCTCTTCGGTGCCGCAAAGCCCGATGTCGTAGACCGTGCATCCGGCCGCGACGAGGCCGCGGTGCAGCGCCTCTTGCAATTCGGAGGAGCTCTCGCGGATATCGCGCCCCGTCACAACAGTGCCCGGCTGCATGACTTCGGCAAAGGCGCGGCCAATCCGTTCGCAAATCTCTGGCGTCAGCGTCTCGCCCAGCTTGCCGCGGACGTCATAGCTCTTGAAGCACTCGATTTTCATGTTCCCTCCCAAGTGATGTTAGCGCAACCTAACGGTCTGGGTGGTGAACCGCAAATTGACAGGGTTTGTTCCGTCACTCGGCCAGATGAGCCTCAATCGCGGGCTGCAGCCGTGCCTCGATCCCGCGCTGCGTGACCGGCCCGGCCATCCGCAACAGGATCGTTCCATCGCCCGCAACAAGGAACGTCTCAGGCACCCCGTAGACGCCCCAGTCGAGCGCATGAAAACCCTGCCGGTCCGCGCCGTGGGCCGTGAAAGGATCGCCGAGCTCGGAGAGGAAGGCGCGCGCATTGGGGTCGAAATCTTGATAATTGATCCCGTAGAGCGGCAGGTCCTCGGCCAGTTCTGTCAGATTGGGATGCTCCGTCCGGCACGGCGCGCACCAACTGGCCCAGAAGTTTACCAGTTTCAATTCGCCATCGGTCAGAACGTCCTGGGTCAGGACAGGCAGCCCCTCGATCTCATCGATCTCAAGCGCGGGCGCAGGTTTGCCGATCATGGCCGATGGAAGCTCATCCCCGTTGTCGACAAACATCCCCCCCGCAAACAGCCCGGTGAGGGCCGTGAAAATCACAACGGGGGCGATCATCAGCGCCTTTGACATCAGCCCCGCCCTGCCCTGTCCTTGTCCTGCTGTTCAGCGCGGTTCAGAC
>JBCBCS010000040.1:0-20117 GCA_038530475.1 Pseudomonadota bacterium | reverse complement strand
AATCCGCATCACGCTAGAGGTGGACGACACGTCGGCCGATCTGCGCATCGCGGACAACGGCATCGGCCTGCCGGAAGACCGGGCCAAGCTGTTCGAGCCTTACGTGACCACCCGCGACAAGGGCACCGGGCTCGGCCTGCCGATCGTGAAGAAGATCATCGACGAACACGGCGGGGAGCTGACACTCGCAGACGCGCCAGCGTTTGACGAGACAGGCCGCCGTGGCGCGATGGCGATCATTTCCCTTCCAATAGAGGCCGCCAATCCGGTGGCTCAAAAAGAACCAGCAGAGTGAGGACGATTATGGGCGATATTCTGATAACGGACGATGAACGGGACATTCGGGAGCTGATCTCGGACATCCTCAAGGATGAAGGATTCACCACGCGGCTGGCGGGGACGTCGGACGAATGCATGGCCGAGATCGGCAAGGAACCCCCGGCGCTGATGATCCTTGATATCTGGCTGAAGGACAGCCGCATGGACGGGATCGACATCCTCAAGCATGTCAAACGAGAGCATCCGCAGGTGCCAGTGGTGATCATCTCTGGCCACGGCAACATTGAGATCGCAGTCGCCGCGATCAAGCAGGGCGCCTACGACTTCATCGAAAAGCCGTTCAATATCGATCAGTTGATGGTCGTGATCCGCCGCGCGATGGAGACGAGCCGCTTGCGGCGGGAGAATATTGAGCTCAAGCGAACGGATGCCGCGCCAACGGAAATGCTGGGTGAAAGCGCGTCGTTCCGGACGTTGGTGAGCCAGCTCGACAAGGTGACGAAGTCCAACGGGCGGGTCATGCTCACGGGCGAAGGCGGCTCCGGAAAGGAAACCGCCGCACGTTACATCCACGCCAATTCCGATCGCGCCGATGCGCCTTTCGTGAGCGTCAATTGCGCCGCGATTGAACCGGACCGGATGGAAGAGGTTCTTTTCGGTCGTGAAACAGACGGGCGCGGAGTGGAACGTGGTCTTTTGGAAGAGGCCAATGGTGGCGTGATATATTTTGACGGCGTCGCGGACATGCCGCTTGGAACCCAGGGCAAGCTTTTGCGGGTGCTTGTCGACCAGAAGTTCCAACGAGTCGGCGGGGTCGACAAGGTGCAGGTCGATGTGCGGGTTGTTTCCAGCACGCACAGGGACTTACAGGCGGCAATTGAAGCAGAAACATTCCGCCAAGAGCTCTATCACCGTCTCAATGTCGTGCCGATCCATGTGCCGAGCCTTGAGGAGCGGCGTGAGGATATTCCGCTGCTAGCGGCCCATTTCATCAAGGAGTTGCACGACAGTCAGGGGCTCGCGGACCGATCTTTGAGCGAGGAGGCGGGCGCGCTGTTGCAGACGATGTCCTGGCCGGGCAATGCACGTCAGCTGCGCAACGTGATGGAGCGGGTGCTGATCCTCGGCGAAGGCAACGGCCCGATTGATGCGGCCGAACTGCCGAGCCAGACGGATGGGCCGGCTGAGGAAGGCCGCGTTTTACTGTCCGGTAGCCTTGCGACATTGCCCCTGCGCGAGGCGCGTGAATTGTTTGAACGGGAATATCTTCTGACCCAGATCAACCGATTTGGCGGCAATATCAGCCGGACTGCGTCTTTCGTCGGCATGGAACGCTCTGCCTTGCACCGCAAACTCAAGACTTTGGGTGTTGTGACCTCCAACAAGGCGGGGGCACGGGTGGCTTACGTCGAGGAAAACGCCGACGCGTAACCCGTTGACCGACCATTCCCCATCTGTCACCAACGGCAGACGGAAACCGCTCAGGATGCGTCCATGAAGGTGATTATCTGTGGGGCCGGGCAGGTGGGCTGGCAAATTGCCCGCCATCTGGCGTCAGAGCGCAATGACGTGACGGTCGTGGACAACAACCCCGAACTGGTGCGCCGCGCGACCGACACGCTTGACGTGCAGGGCATTGCGGGCTTTGCGAGCTATCCTGACATCCTTGAAAAAGCCGGTGCCGAAGACGCCGACATGATCATTGCCGCGACCCATTCCGATGAGGTCAACATGGTGACCTGTCAGATCGCCCATTCGATCTTTGCGGTGCAGCGCAAGATCGCGCGGCTGCGGTCGCAAAGCTACCTCGACGCGATTTATTCCGACCTGTATCGCCGCGATCATCTGCCAATCGACGTTGTGATTTCGCCGGAAAAGGAAGTGGCGGAGGCGGCATTGCAGCGGCTGGCCGCACCCGCCGCGTTCGATACCGAGACGTTCCTGTCCGGCAGTGCCCAGCTTCTGGGGATTTCCATTGATGAGGATTGCCCGGTCATCAACACGCCGCTGCGGCAATTGTCCGATCTGTTCTCGACACTCAAAGCTGTCGTTGTCGGCATTCGCCGCAAAGGCACGTTGTTCGTGCCGTCTGCTGGCGATCAGATTTTCCCCGAAGATGAATGCTACGTCATGACCGAGACGACGGACATGGCCCGCACGCTTGAGATTTTCGGCAAGACCCAGGGCAAGTTGGAGCGTGTGGTGATCATCGGCGGCGGCAATGTCGGCCTCGCTGTCGCCCGCGCGCTGGAGACCCGGACCGACCGGGTGCGGGTCCGGGTGATTGAACGCAACCGGGACATTGCCGAACGCACGGCGGATGCCCTTGAACGTACAGTGGTCTTGAACGGCGACGGCCTTGATGCCGCATTGCTGGATGAGGCCAACGTGGGCAGTGCTGATGCGGTTCTGGCCGTGACCGACGACGACAAAACCAACCTTCTGGCCGCAGTCCGCGCCAAGGGCATGGGCTGCCCGATGTCGATCTGTCTGACCAATGATCCGACGCTGGTGCCACTGATGGGGCCGCTTGAAATCGACGCCTATATCAACCCGCGCGCAACGACCGTGTCCTCGATCCTGCGCCACATCCGGCATGGTCGGGTCCGGTCGGTCTACTCGATCGGCGATGCCGAGGCCGAAGTGATCGAAGCGCAGGTGCTGACGACATCGCCCATCGCGGGCAAACGTCTGCGCGATGTCGATTTCCCGGAAGGCGTGCTGGTTGGCGGGATTCTGAAGGCCGGCAAACTGCACAAGCCGCGCGGTGACCTGCGGATCGAAGAGGGTGACATCGTCGCCATCTTCGCCATGGCGGATCAGGTGGCCGAGGTAGAGACCCTTCTTCAGGTCTCGATCGACTTTTTCTGATGGCTGCGTTCATCGCCCGTTGGCCGTTTTTCGTGTTGCTGATGGGCATTGGCTCTGCCGCGATGCTGTTGCCTGCGATCCATGCGCTGATCCTTGACGATCATGCGTTGTCGCGCGTCTTCCTCTACTCCGCGCTGCTCTTCTTCATGATGACGGTGTTCATCGCCTTCGCCACCTCCAATTACCGCACGGCAAACATGGCGCGGGGCTATCTGATCACGCTTCTCGCGACGTTTCTAATCCTGCCCTTCATGCTCGCCGTCCCGATATATGAGGCGGTCGCGACCATGAGCTATCTCGATGCATGGTTTGAGGCGGTCTCCTCGCTGACCACGACCGGGGCCACGCTTTACGACAATCCGCGCGATCTTCCGCTGCCAGTCCATTTCTGGCGCGCCATTCTGGGCTGGCTCGGCGGGCTGATCATATGGGTGACCGCCATTGCGATCCTTGCCCCGCTTAACATCGGCGGGTTTGAGGTTCGAGCCGAGGGCAATGCCGTCCAGCGGCAGCGCACTTATGCACAGGTGGGGCGCACCACGGACCCGTCTGAGCGCTTGGCGCGCTTTGGCGCAAAGTTCATCCCGCTCTATTCGGCGCTTACCGGGCTTCTCACGTTGCTGCTGATGTCCACGGGCGAGTTGCCTTTCGTGGCGCTCTGCCACGCAATGGCGGTGATGTCGACGAGCGGCATCTCACCTGTAGGCGGCGTGCTGTTTTCGTCCTCGGGCTTTCCGGGCGAATTGATCATCTTCGCCTTCTTCGTGTTTGCCTTGTCGCGCGGTACGTTTTCGCGCGGGTTACCGGGCCAAGACCTCAAGCCCGTTTGGCAGGACAGTGAGGTGCGGTTGGGCCTGTCGCTTGTCGGGCTGCTCACACTGGCCTTGTTTCTACGACATGGGCTGCTGGCCTTCGAAGAGGATGCGAACAATTCCGTCTTCCTGGCGCTGCGGGCCGTTTGGGGCGCGATTTTCACCTTGATGAGCTTTCTGACCACCACCGGTTTTGAATCCGCCAGTTGGACGGCAACGCAGGACTGGTCGGGTCTGGGCACGCCGGGGCTGATCCTGCTTGGAGTGGCGTTTATTGGCGGCGGGGTGGCGACAACGGCAGGGGGGATCAAGCTTCTGAGGCTCTACGCACTTTGGAAGCATGGCCAGCGTGAGGTGGAGCGCCTTGTGATGCCGTCCTCTGTTGCGGGGGCTGGTCGCGATGCCCGGCAGATCCGGCGGCAAGGGGCGCAGATCGCGTGGATCTTTTTCATGCTGTTTGTGCTGTCCATCGCGGCGGTGATGGTGCTGCTGTCACTGTCGGGCGTGCAGTTCGAAACCGCGATGGTGCTGGCTGTGTCGGCCCTGACCACGACGGGCCCCTTGGCTGAAATCGCGGGCGAGACACCTATTTCCTACGCGTCCGTTCCCGATTTCGGAAAAATCGTTCTGGCCATTGCGATGGTGCTTGGACGCCTTGAAGCCTTGGCCCTTCTGGCGCTCTTCAACCCGGAATTCTGGCGCCGCTGACCGTCCGTCGGACCGCGCGTCCGAATTGGGGGTAGCAATCCAATCGACCCCGCGACATAGTGGCGCTTGGATGGAAAACAAAGGCCCGAAAAGGGCCCCATAAAAACAACAGGGGTGAGGACAATGGCCTCAGATAAACAGAACCTGCAGGACGCGTTTCTCAATCACGTCCGGAAAACCAAGGTTCCAGTGACGATTTTCTTGATCAACGGTGTAAAACTGCAAGGGGTGATTACATGGTTCGACAGTTTCTGTGTGCTGCTGCGCCGGGACGGTCAGAGCCAGCTGGTTTATAAATCCGCAATCAGCACGATCATGCCGGCCCAGCCGATCAGCCTCTATGAGGGCGAAGAATAACCATGGCGGAAGATAGGTCCGCGATGCGGGCCTATGTCCTGCATCCCGATATCAAGAGCGATCAGAACCGCCCCGATCCGGAGGCGGCGCTGGAAGAGGGCGTGGCGTTGGCCCATGCGCTCCCAGACCTTGAGGTTGTGGGGTCAGCTATTGTGCCACTGCCCAAGGTCCATCCCGGCAAGTTGTTTGGCTCCGGCAAGATCGAAGAGCTCAAACAGACGTTGCACGATGCTGAGGCGGGCCTCGTTCTGATCGACGGCCCCGTCAGCCCAGTGCAACAACGCAACCTTGAGAAGGAATGGAAGGTCAAACTGCTCGACCGGACAGGTCTGATCCTGGAGATTTTCAGCGACCGCGCCCGCACGCGTGAGGGCGTGTTACAGGTCGAGATGGCTGCGCTCAGCTATCAGCGCACCCGCCTCGTGCGGGCGTGGACTCACCTCGAACGGCAGCGCGGGGGGCTCGGCTTTGTCGGCGGTCCGGGTGAAACACAGATTGAGGCGGACCGGCGTGCCATCGATACCCAGCTGACCCGTTTGCGCCGTCAGCTCGAAAAAGTCGTCAAGACCCGCGACCTGCACCGCAAGGCCCGCGCCAAGGTGCCATTCCCGATCGTCGCCTTGGTGGGCTACACCAACGCAGGCAAATCGACGCTCTTCAATCGCCTCACAGGGGCTGAGGTGATGGCCAAGGACATGCTCTTTGCCACGCTTGATCCGACCATGCGCAAGGTTGAACTGCCCAGCAGCACCGGCAAGGGCGATGATGTGATCCTCAGCGACACGGTGGGGTTCATCTCGGACCTGCCGACCCAGCTTGTGGCCGCCTTCCGCGCGACATTGGAAGAGGTGCTGGAGGCAGACATCATCCTGCATGTGCGCGACATCAGCCATCCGCATAGCGAGGCGCAAAAGCAAGCCGTGCTCGATACCTTGCGCGCCTTGGACGTGAATGCGGATGTTCCGATGCTGGAAGTCCTCAACAAGATCGACCTGCTAAGCCCGGAAGATGCCGCACTTTATGACAACATCCATCTGAGGGACGAAGGCACATTCGCCATGTCCGCGATCACCGGGCAGGGCATCGACACGCTGCTCACCCATGTGAGCGATCTGCTGCGCGGACAAACCCGGCAGATGACACTGTCACTGCCTTGGGCGCAGGGCGCGGCGCACAGCTGGCTGCAACGCGAAGGCGTCGTTGAGGCCGAGCGCCAGACCGATAACGGCTGGGAGCTCGACCTCCGCTGGACTGCGCACCAGCAGGCGAAGTTCGAAAAGGCCTATCCGGACGCTTAGGTTTCTGCCTCCGGATCATCCGCCACCAGCAACACATCCGCGCCTGTGAGCGAGGTTTCGCAGTAATCGAACCCCATCTCCGTGAATTCCGTGTCTGCGTCGATCTCAAGCGCGGTGTTGGGCATCATGAACATGATTCCATCCTCGTCTTCGTCGCTGTCGAGCGTTCTGAGGCCCTTTCGATTGAGCTTGTAGGCCCGGGCCAGCGGCGTGCAGGCTGCGGGCACCGAATAGTTCGCCACGGCCGCTGACGTTGCCTCAACCGACGCTTCAGCCGCAACCGAGGCGAGATTTGCCGATTTCAGCTTTGAATTCCCGGAAACCGTGGCGCTGCCGTTCTTCTCTTCGCACAAAAGCAGCGTCATGCGCTCGGTGTGATGCACGGCCGTGACGACCACCCATTTGCGCTTCCAGCCCTTCTGCCGGTACAGGTCCTGGCCGAATTTCTGTGGGTTCTTGATGCTTTCCACGACCATGCCGGATCCGTGGTAGAGGAACGAATTCTTTTTCCCGAACCCGATCTCGACCGACAATTCACTCGCGCCATCGCTGCCCGTGGCCTTGGCTTTGCCAACCGTCGTGCCCTTGCTCATCAGGCTCTCGACGTCTGCCCGGGCGCTTTTCACCGTGGTCATTTTGACGCTTTTGAAATCATCGGCCACGTTGCCGATCACGTTGATCGTGTTCTTGTTCTTTCCGGTTCCATTGACGGTCCCGTAATCCCCGACATTGATCCTGACATTCGGCTCCCATACGGCGTAGTAGCCGAACTTCTTGTGCATCGGGTCGGCATAGCTCTTTGGAAATCCCATCCATAAACTCCTGAAATTGGTTGTTTTACAATGGGCTTTCTCTAGCAAGCGGATGGTTGGACGTCGTGAAATCCTTCCGAAATCGTTCCGATCAATTTGTGAGCGCCAGCCACGCCTCAGGCTGCCTGTCTTTGGTTCTCAAATACTCAAACCAAATCGCCGCGCAGCGGCACTGGTCGGATTGGCGTAGCCAATTCGAAACCTTAATCAGTCGCCGGCACCAATGTCATGATCCCGACAGCCCCACCACGGGCCAGGGCCGGATCAAGCGACATCGGGATATATTCACCGCGACGCCAAAGTTCGGAATAATCGTCATAATACCGTGACAGGAAATGGCCTGACTGCCCGGTCGAGGTGATGAAAACCGATGAATCGGGGTCGGCAAAATCATAGACGCCGCGATAGGCTGCGGCATGGACATTGAGGAAGGGCCGGGGGTCGAGGCCGGACGTCTTCCCGCGTTGCAAGGTGTTGTCGCCGCCAGAGGTTGATTGCCGAATGTTCACGAACCAGTTCAACACCGGCGCTTCGCCCAAGACCGGATGATCGTGGGTCGCCTCATGCGCGTCGCCCCAGCGCAAGGTCTCAAGCGCGTCGCCGTGGTTTTCCGACACCCAGATCAGCGCCTCATCGAGCGCGATCCGCGCAATATCACTGCAGGTTTCTGTCGGAGCCGATTGCAGCACATCGCACCACGCGGACGCCCCGTTCGTGTCGCGGAACACCCTTTCAATAAAGAGAGGTTGGACATGGGTGAAGTCCCGCGCCAAAGGCCCCAACTCATCCCGGATCAGCCGGTCCTGAAGCGCGCGTAACCAGGCCGCGTAGATCAGCGGCTCTGGCAAATGCTCATTCATCTCGCCGTTCCATTCCGCCAGCAGCGCCAAGGCATCCTGCCGCAACCGCTCGGGCGTGCCGTCCGGCGCGGCATCGCCGGTGAACCACAGATCGGCGCCGATGAGCGGCAAGAGCGAGCGGGCGGTATAACTCACCGTATCAAGCTGGGCTTCGATAAAACTGTCGCGGGTATGGACCTCTCGCGCCTGCATCAACAGCAGCATCCGGTTCACCCGCTGACTGTCCCCCCAGAGGAAAGAGACGTGATCGGGGAAGGGGGCGTCGATGATCTTATTGTTGGTGTTGGCCACAAGCCCGCCCACCGGATCCACCCATTCGGGATTGTTGGCATAGGGCTGGCGGCCGTCCCAGCGGTTCTGGGGTAGGTAGCCATAGGTCGGCAATCGGCCCTGACTGGTGTGTTCGGGCGCGCGATTGGGCACATGCCCAATCAGTTTCATGCCCACCGAATTGCGATCCGCCAGCGTCAGCATCTGAGCAGGGGCCACATAATCCTCCGCCGCCGCGATCCCGGCTTCAACCGAGGTCGCCCGCATCAGCCGCATGGCCGCCTGCAGCGACGTGTCCTCATCCGAGAGCGCGGTCCAGCCCAGCGCGGTCACGTGGCCCGCAGGCCGGATTGAGGCAAGGTCGAACTGATCGGGCGGCAGCACCGGGCCGTTCACCGTCCATTGCAATTGCAGCGTCACCGGATTGCTGTCGGCCACAAGGATAATGCTCTCTCGCGTCTCAAAATCAGCCCAGCCGTCCGGCGTGCGGTATTGGGCGGCATTGGACGGATTGACCTCTTCGATGAAGATGTCCTGATCGTCGAGGTAGGACGACGTGAGCCCCCAGCCCAACGCCTCTGACCGTCCAACCATGATTGCGGGCACGCCGGGGATCGTGCCGCCAATGACACCACCCGAGGACAGCTCCAACCGCGCCAGATACCAGATCGACGGTGCGGTGAGGCCCAGATGCGGGTCGTTGGCCAAAAGCGTGGACCCGGTGGCCGAGCGCTGCAAATCCGCGGCCCAGGCGTTCGAGGCCCCGGCGAGTTCCGGCGGCACGATCGGCGACAGCGGATCGAAGGCCATACGGGTGTTGGGCGTGTAACGCGGCACATCATCGATCAGGCTCGCAAAGCTGGGCAGATCGGCAAGACCTGTTCCCGGTGCATCGGGCAGGATATCGGACAGACGGTCGGCGTCATTGAGGATCAGCGAGGTTCTGGCCCGCAGCACCTCAGCCTCCAGATGGGAGCTGAGCTGAACCGCCATCAATTTCACGATCGCCACGGAATCGGCGGGCTGCCACGGCGCAATCGCATGATTGAAGAGCCACATTTCCGGCGCGCCCCGCCCGCGCGCGCCTTCATTCACTTCATTGATCCACGCATTCACGCCAGCGGAATAGGCCTCCAGCGCGGCTTGCGTGTCCGCATCCAGCGCGCCGACGGAGGCGCGGGCCGAGGTGTAGAGGTCAAACCGGCGCAGCACGCTGTCAATGGGCACTGTGCGTTCGCCGAACAGTTCAGACAGGCGGCCCTGGGCGGTGCGCCTGAGCATCGTCATCTGCCACAGCCGGTCCTGTGCATGGGCGAGGCCAAGGGCGAAAAAGATGTCCTCATCCGTTTCGCCAAAGATGTGCGGGACGTTGGCATTGTCGCGCACGATCTCAACCGACGCGGTCAGGCCCGCAACCTCAAGCGTGCCGTCATAGTCGGGCAGGGAGCGCGAGGCGAAGTAATAGACCAGCGCCACGACTGCCACCATCAACACCACAAGCGCCGAGGCAAGGCGGATCAGCCAGCGAAACAAAATGGCCATGACGGCTCCTTGGGCAAACGGTTCGACCCGCACCGGCGTTGACGCGCCCGCGCGTTCGGTTACCTATCCCGCAGCGAAGATTTCATTGCAAGCAGGAGGGGCAGTCATGGCACGCGTGGCATTTTTGGGATTGGGCGTCATGGGATATCCGATGGCGGGGCATCTTGTGGCCGCTGGACATGACGTCTGCGTCTACAACAGAACGACTGCCAAAGCCGAGGCTTGGGTGGCCGAACATGGTGGATCGTCCGGCGCAACCCCGGCAGACGCGGCAAAGGATGCAGACTTCGTGATGGCCTGCGTCGGCAACGATGACGACCTGCGGCAGGTCTGCACCGGAGACGGTGGCGCGTTCGGGGCGATGAAAGAGGGTGCGATCTTTGTAGATCACACAACCGTCTCGGCCAAGATCACGCGTGAGATGGAGGGAGCCGCGCGGGAGGCCGGGCTGGCCTTTGTCGACGCGCCCATTTCCGGCGGGCAGGCCGGGGCCGAAAACGGCGTGCTGTCGGTCATGTGTGGCGGTACGCAAGACGCTTATGACGCGGCCGCGCCAATCATCGACGCGTATGCCCGGATTTGCCGCCGGATCGGTGACAGTGGTGCGGGCCAGATGACCAAGATGTGCAACCAGATCGCCATTGCTGGACTGGTCCAAGGCCTGAGTGAGGCCCTGCATTTCGCACAGAAGGCCGGGCTCGATGGCCGCGCAGTGGTCGAGGTGATCAGCCAGGGGGCGGCCGGATCATGGCAGATGTCGAACCGCTATGAGACAATGCTCGATGATCACTTCGAGCATGGGTTCGCGGTCGATTGGATGCGCAAGGACCTCGGGATCTGTCTGGGGGCTGCGGATGAAGTCGGGGCCTCGCTTCCGGTCACGGCTTTGGTCGATCAGTTCTACAAGGATGTCCAGAAACTGGGCGGCGGACGCTGGGATACCTCAAGCCTTATCAAACGCTTGCAGGCGATGGGATAGGTCGGCGCGGAGGTCTGCGTGTTGCGAATCTGCCACGGGTCGAACGGTTCTCGTCGTCGCAGCATGAAGTGACGGAACAAATTGCGTCGCGGCGTCATTGAGCGTGCAGATAATCCAAGCAACTCAAACACCTGAGGGTATGATGCGTAACACACTTCTTGTTTCTTCGATCGCTCTATTGAGCGCAACGACCGGCGCGATTGCTGGCAACATGGCAGAGCCGATCGTCACCGCGCCACCGGCGCCTGTGGTCATTGCGCCAACACCATCGGCTGACTGGACCGGGTTTTATGCCGGTGGTCAGTATACGTTTGGCGATGCGGAGGCGACCGACGACACCGACACGATATCTGCTGACGTCGATGGGTTCGGCATCCACGCAGGCTACCTCTATGACACCGGTTCCTTTGTGATCGGTGGTGAATTCGATTACGACATGCTGAGCTCGGATGACAGCGACGTTGATGTGATGCGCCTGAAAGGGATCGCTGGGTACGACATGGGGGAATTCATGCCCTATGTGACGGCGGGCATTGGGAGAGCCGACGACGAAACCGACGACGTTGATCTGACGTTCTTCGGCATCGGCGGTTCTTATCAGGTGAGCGACAGCTTCCGGATTGGTGCGGAATACTTGATGCACGACCTCGACACAGATGATCTTGCGCCGGTCACAGATTTTGAAGTCGATAGCTTGAGCCTGCGGGCGTCTTTCAGCTTCTGATCTGCCACCAAATCTGGCAATGGAGGGCAGCCATCGGGCTGCCCTTTTCCATTTGGGGTGCCTTTATTCGGAGCACTGGCCTGTCCAAACCTCATTGATGGGGCGCAGGCTCAACCGGGCGCTGCCATTTGGTTGAACGATCATCAATCGACTGCCCAATTCACCCGCTTCTTCGTAAAACCCTTCGATGCCGCCGCCCATTTTCAGCGCTTCAGCCGCGAAACGGGCGCCGTCCATCTCAACCAGTGTGACTTGTCGGCGCGGTGGGTCGTTGGGGTTGATTGGAGGGGCGAACTGGCTGTCGTCAATTTCAAACCGCACCTGCATCTTGTCGCAGTTATCAAAGCAATCTTGAAGGGTCAGCGCGCACTCCCAAGCCGAGGCGGGCCCTGCGATGGCGGTTAAGCCAGCCAGGAGGATGAATCTCATCCACCCACCATCCGTTCGCACATGCCGGTGCCAAAATGCTCATCCGGGATATCACCGTCGCCGGATGTCCCTGTGATATCGAAGCCGCGATTGGGATGCAGTGTCAGTGTCCCCTCGATCGCGCCGCCACGGGATTCGAACAGGGCAGCATTCCGGGTCATCGTGGCCGTGACGTGCGGCGACCAGCCGCGCAATTGCAGCCGAGGGAACCCGTCTTCATGGGCGGTGTAGAGGATAAAGGACCCGGCATTGCGGGTGCAGCCGCTTGTGGTGCAGTATTCACGGAACGTGCAGATATGGTGCGGGTACGTCGCGTCCCCACTGATCGTCGGCGCATTCGAGCGGCCTGTCGCAATCGCAATCGCTGCGAGCACCGCGACCACCAACACGAGCGCTACGGGTAGAAGAGTTGCACGTTTCGTCACACTAAACCTCATACACGTTAAGTCTTGAGGCAGGGTTAACTGTAAAACTCGGCGAAAGAAGGGCGCTTCTAGACCGAAAGCCGGGCAGCGTGGGCACCGCGTTCGCGGTAAGGAGTCGTGTCGTAATGGGCGCGATAGCACTTGGAAAAGTGCGACGGGGACGCAAAACCGCAGGCCAGTGCAACGTTGATCACGCTCATATCCGTCTGCATCAGCAGGTTACGCGCCTTTTGCAGGCGCAGTTCCATGTAATAGCGCTTGGGCGAACGGTTGAGGTAGCGGCGGAAGAGACGTTCCAGCTGCCGCGTCGACATGCCCACATCCTTGGCCAGGATCGACGGCGAAATCGGTTCTTCGATATTTTGCTCCATCGCCTGAATGACGCGGGACAGCTTGGGATGACGCACGCCGATCCGGGTCGGGATCGACAGCCGCTGGGTGTCCTGGTCGGTGCGGATCGAGGAATAGATCTGCTGATCGGCGACAGAATTGGCGAGCTCTTCGCCAAAATCATCGGCGATGATCTGCAAGAAAAGGTCAATCGATGATGTACCACCGGCGGTCGTCCAGCGGTTGCCGTCCTTGATGAAGACAGATTTGGTGAGCTCAACCTCAAGAAATTCCTCGGAAAAACTGTCGTGGTTTTCCCAGTGAATAGTGGCGCGCTTGCCATCCAGGAGGCCTGCCTTGGCCAGTGAATAGGCCGCCGTGCACAGACCTGCGATGGTCAAACCGCGCCGGGCTTCGCGCCGCAGCCAGTTCAACACGCGTTTGGTCGTTGCCGCCTGAACGTCGCGGCCACCACAGACGATCACCGCATCATCGCGCCGCAATTCACCCAGATCATCGTCAAGCTTGAACACGGTTCCGGTGGAACTTTGGACAGTATCGCCGCCTTCGCCAATCATCGACCAGGTATAAAGCTCCTGTCCCGACATCAGATTCGCAATGCGCAGGCAATCGACTGCGGCGGCGTAGGACAGCAGGGTGAATTGATCCAATAAGACAAAGACGAACCGCCGGGGCGTGTCCCTATCCGCATTCACATCGATGATCTGACGTCGCTGCATGGAAGTCTGGGCCTTTGCATTTTTGGCCAAAAACCCTGATCATGCTTGTGGGTCGGGATCAAGACAATTGCGCGGCATCTGGCCCAAAGAAACAGGCTTTTTCCATTGGCGCGCCCCGTTGCTGTGGCTATAAGCGGGGCCGGTATCGCTAACTGCGCCCCAAGCGTTGCCGATTATATGGGAGAGGGCGCATCATTTTCGGAGCAAGACAATGACGGACTGGAACAAATCTGACTGGCGCAGCAAGCCCCGGGTTCAGATGCCGGACTATACCGACGCAGAGGCTTTGGCCGCTGTTGAAGGTAAGTTGGCCTCGTATCCGCCGTTGGTCTTTGCCGGCGAAGCCCGCCGCCTGCGCGAACATCTGGCGGCTGTCAGCCGCGGTGAAGCGTTCTTGCTGCAAGGGGGCGATTGTGCTGAGAGCTTTGCGGCTTTTAACGCCGATGCGATCCGCGACACATTCAAGGTCATGCTGCAGATGGCCGTGGTTTTGACCTATGGCGCGAAAGTGCCGGTTGTGAAGGTTGGCCGGATGGCCGGTCAATTCGCCAAGCCGCGATCCGCCCCCACGGAAGTGAAGGATGGGGTGGAGTTGCCGAGCTACCGTGGTGACATCATCAACGAGCTGGACTTCACACCAGAAGCGCGGATCCCGAACCCTGAGAAGATGTTGCAGGCCTACACGCAGGCTGCGGGCACATTAAACCTGCTGCGCGCGTTTTCAACTGGCGGCTATGCCGACATCCACAAGGTCCACGCTTGGACGCTGGGCTTCACGGGCGCGCCCGAAGCCGAGAAATACCGTGCCATGGCGGAGCAAATAAGCGGCACGCTGGAATTCATGAAAGCAGCCGGGATGGACGCGGAAGCCGCCCATGCCATTGAGACGGTTGAGTTCTACACCTCGCATGAGGCGCTGCTGCTGGAGTACGAAGAGGCACTGACGCGGATCGACTCTACGTCCGGCAAGTGGCTTGCTGGCTCCGGTCACATGATCTGGATCGGCGATCGCACGCGCCAGCCGGATGGCGCGCATGTTGAGTTCTGCTCAGGTGTTCAAAACCCCATTGGCCTCAAGGCGGGCCCGACGATGACGTCTGGCCACCTCAAGGCGTTGATGGCGAAACTTAACCCCGACAACGAAGCCGGTCGTCTGACGCTGATCGCGCGCTTTGGTGCAGGGACGGTGGGTGAACACTTGCCGCGTCTCATCAAGGCGGTGGAAGAAGAGGGCGCCAACGTTACGTGGGTTTGCGATCCGATGCACGGCAACACCATCAAGTCGTCCACGGGCTACAAGACCCGTCCGTTCGACAGTGTTCTGCGTGAGGTCAAGGAATTCTTTGCAGTGCACAACGCCGAAGGCACGATCCCGGGCGGGGTTCACTTTGAGATGACCGGCGCTGACGTGACCGAATGCACCGGCGGCGTGCGCGCTGTGACGGATGAGGATCTGAGCGACCGGTATCACACCGCTTGTGATCCACGGCTCAATGCGTCGCAGTCGCTTGAGCTGGCGTTCCTTGTTGCCGAAGAGCTGTCAAATCGTCGGCTGAAGGTTCAGGCGGCGAAATCCGCCTGATCTGTCACTCAATCGTTTGAGACAACGAGGCGGAGGCCGGGTGCGGCCTCTGCCACCTTGTTGGGCTGCGCTCTCAGGCCGCGAGGTTTCCCGCCCTCGATGCTCCGCAGGCTTTCGATGCGGCGGATCGTCGGGGCGGTGCCGTCCATCAAGGAAAGCTTCCGACTTCCGATGCCACGGCGACCGCTCATCATCAACAAACCAAGCAACCGTGAGACCCGGCCATGATCATCCCGAAGGGGAAGAAGGATCATGTGCCCTTTTAACAATGGCTGGCCGATCGCACGGGGGCCTTCCAGTGCGGTTTCGACAATCGCCGGTGTGGCAAAAGCGGTTTCCAGTGCTTTGCCAATCGCCATACGGTCCGCGGCCTTGAAGAATGCCGTCAGGGGCACGCCGCGAGGTTCGGCACCAAATAGTTTGCCGAGGTCCTGGCCCGCCACGCGGATCCGCGCGACGGCAGGCGCTACGCGTTCCAGAACAAAGGCGTTTGACAACAAATCCGACATTTTGGACGGATCCACGTCCCGGCGGCGTGGGACGCCGCGCACTTTCGGCAAGCTGGCCCAATACCGCTCAAGTTCTTGCGGAGCGGTGGGATTGGTCAAAAGGACATCCTGAGCCTCACCGGAACCATCGGAGGCGCGATCCAGCCGTGCTTTGTAAGGGTCGAAGGTGAAACTCATGATCTTGTGCTCCGCTCTGTCACTGCCGCTCCGAACCAACTGGCCGATCCGAGGCGTGCCATGATTGTGCCATGTTTGCGCCGCAAATACCGCTAAGAAAGTCTTAATGGGTTAACGCCGCAGCGCGACAGGGGCCTTTGAGCGGAATTTTTCCGAAGCGCTGGGGTAGTCGCGGATCAGCGAACGTGCCGCTGGTCTTGCTCCATCGGTGAGTTTGCCTTTAGGTGCCCCACAACAACAGCCATCCGGCGATATGTAAGGGGCAGCCCGTGATCCGATCCATGACAGCGTTCGCAGCAGAACAGGGCCAATCTGATGGTGTCTCCTGGAGCTGGGAGGTCCGGTCGGTCAATGGGCGAGGGCTTGATCTGCGGCTGCGCTTGCCGGACGGCGCGACAGGGATGGAGCCCAAGGTGCGGGATGCGGTGGGCAAGATTGCGGCCCGCGGCAACGTGACCGTGAACCTCAAAGCCGCCCGTGATGCCGACGACGCCGCTTTGAGCGTGGATCAGACCCGGCTCGATCTCATTCTTGATGCGCTGGATGCGGTTCAGGAACGGGCTTTCTCTAAAGGGGTGACGTTGGGCCAACCGACGGCGGCCGATGTGCTGGCCCAGAAGGGCGTGCTGGTTGCGACCCGTGAGGCTGAAGTGACCTGGCCCGACGTGGCGATGCTTGCAGGCTTGGACGCGGCCTTGTCGGACTTTGCAAAGATGCGCGAAGGCGAGGGTGCGCGGCTGGCCACGCTGATTTCCGGGCAGATCGACGACATTGCCCGTCTGACAGACGAGGCGCGCGCGCTCCTCCCGGATCGGGAGGCCGCGATGGCGGACGCGCTGAAAGCGGGGCTCGCCAAGGTGATGGACGTGACGGGTGAGGTGGATCCTGACCGTGTCGCGCAAGAGCTTGCCGTGATTGCGGTCAAATCGGACATCACCGAGGAGCTGGACCGGCTCGACGCCCATGTGTCTGCCGCCCGGGCCTTGATGGAAGACGGCGGGCCGGTGGGGCGAAAGCTCGACTTTCTGACGCAGGAATTTAATCGCGAAGCGAATACACTGTGTTCCAAATCGCAAGCCGTCGCGCTGACCCAAGTCGGTCTTGCCCTCAAGGCGGTGATCGATCAGATGCGCGAGCAGGTTCAAAACGTGGAGTAGGGAATGGCACGGCGCGGACTTCTTATTATCCTGTCATCGCCCTCGGGGGCGGGCAAATCGACGTTGTCGGCGCGGCTTCGGGACTGGGATTCGACAATCCGGTTCAGCATCTCTGCCACAACCCGCACACCACGTCCGGGCGAAGAGGACGGGCGCGAGTATCATTTCCGGTCCGAAGATCAGTTTCGCAGCATGGTGAGCAAAGGGGAGATGCTGGAACATGCCCATGTTTTCGGTAACTTCTATGGCTCGCCCCTTGGCCCCGTCCAAGCTGCCATCGAGGACGGATGCGATGTGCTGTTTGACATTGACTGGCAGGGCGCCCAGCAGATCCGCAATTCGCCGTTGCGCGACAATGTACTGTCGATCTTCCTGTTACCGCCGTCGATCACGGAGCTGCGCAATCGGTTGGAAAAACGTGGTCAGGACGGGGCCGACGTCATCGCCAAGCGGATGCAAAAGAGCTGGGATGAGATTTCCCATTGGGATGCTTACGATTATGTCCTCGTCAACGACGATCTTGATCGCACGGAATCCCAGTTGCGCACCATTGTCGAGGCGGAACGCCTGAAGAGAGAACAGCAGCCTGACCTTCTGGCCCATGTCCGCAAGCTGCAATCGGAGTTTGAGGGGGATACATGACGCTTTACGCATTGGATGGCGTAGCACCGACTATGGCGGAGGATGCCTGGGTCGCGCCTGGCTGCCATATCATCGGCAAGGTTGAGCTTCAGGCGCGTGCAAACGTCTGGTTTGGCACCACGATCCGCGGCGATAATGAACCTATCATTGTCGGTGAAGGTTCCAACGTACAGGAAAACTGCGTCCTCCACACAGACCCCGGTTGCCCGCTTACGATTGGGGCGGATTGCACGATCGGTCACAAGGCGATGCTGCATGGCTGCACGATTGGAAGCGGCTCCCTCATCGGGATGGGGGCGACGGTGCTCAATGGCGCGGTGATCGGCGAGGGCTGCCTCATTGGGGCAGGGGCGCTGGTGACCGAAGGCAAGGTGATCCCGGATGGATCACTGGTTATGGGGATCGGCAAGATTGTTCGTGAACTCGATGATGCCGCGAAGGCGGGCCTGCTTGCCTCCGCCAAACACTACCAACAAAATGCCGCCCGGTTCCGGGACGGGTTGAAAGAAGTCTGATGTCGAAAGCCCCGAAGTCCCTGGCCCGTCGCCCGGCGTGGCCTACCTCTGTGTCCCGGCCGGTGGTGACGCCTTTGCAGCCCTCTGTCGTCTACAGCTCCCCCGATCCGGATGGGCTGGATGCGCAATATGAGGATGGGTCGGGCTTTACCTATGCCCGCGAAGGCCACCCCAACGCGACGGTTCTGGCACAGAAGATTGATGGGCTGGAAGGTGTAGAGGGTGGGATTATCACAGGGTCCGGCATGTCGGCTGTGGGGGCCGTTTTCCTTGGGGTTTTGAAGGCCGGGGATCATGTGATCGGGGCCGATCAGCTTTATGGTCGCACTTTGCGTCTGATGACCGAGGATCTGCCGAAATTCGGGGTTGAGACGACGCTGGCCGACCCCACCGATGCCGCCGCGATTGAGGCGGCGATCCGGCCCAACACCCGCATGATCGTGGTTGAGGTTGTCAGCAACCCGACCATCCGCGTGGCCGATATGGACGGGATCGCGGCGCTGTGTCAGGCCAAGGGCATCCTGCTCATGGTCGACAACACCTTCACAACGCCGCGCAGTTATCTTCCGTTTGAGAACGGGGCCGATATCGTCATCCATTCCGTCACCAAACTGATGGCTGGCCATTCGGATGCAACGCTGGGCTATGCGGTCGCCAAAGACCCGGAGCTCATGGAAAAGATCAACGTGGCCAACGTCACATGGGGCCTGACGCCCAGCCCGTTTGATTGCTGGTTGGCGGAGCGAGGTCTGCAATCGTTTGAATTGCGCTATGACCGGGCTGAGGCCACGGCGACGACACTGGCAGCGGCTTTGGCCGAGATGCCCGGCGTGACAAAGGTGCTGCATCCCAGCCGCCCCGATCATCCCGATCACAATCGGATCGCGCGGGTGCTGGGCGACCGCCCCGGCAATATGCTGTCGTTCGAGGTGGCTGGAGGCCGGGCCGCCGCCAACGCGCTCACCCAAGCCGCCCCTGATCTGCCGTTTGCGCCTACTTTGGGTGACGTGGGCACCACGCTCAGCCATCCGCCATCGTCGTCACACCGGGCGCTGACGCCTGAAGGCCGCGCGGCGCTTGGTATCTCGGAAGGGTTCTTCCGGGTCTCGGTCGGGCTGGAAGACCCAGAGCTTCTGATCGAAGAGCTGACCCATGCCATCGCGGAAAGCCAGAAAGGCTGAGCCATGTCCGACACCAGCGCCCTGATCATGGCCCTGCCGAACCCGGTGGTTCTGGTGGGGCAGGGCGACCGGATCACGGGGCTCAATGACCCGGCACGGCGGCTGTTGGGCGATGATTACACCGGCATGCATTATATCACCGCGCTGCGCCAACCGGCGCTGCTCGACGCGGTAGAGGCGACACTGCAGGACGGAGGTCGGCGGCAGACCCGCTACCTCGGCAAGGATGGTGCGCGGGATACGACCTGGGATGTGAGCGTGCAGGGGGTGATGCTGTCGGAAGGCCTTACGGTAACGCTCAACTTCTCGGATATTACAGCGCTGGAAGAGGCAGGACAGATGCGCCGCGACTTCGTCGCCAATGTCAGCCATGAGATGCGCACGCCGCTCACGTCGCTTCTGGGGTTCATCGAAACCTTGCGCGGCCCTGCCCGCAATGATCCCGCCGCGCAGGCGCGGTTTCTTGAGATCATGGAACAGGAAGCCGGGCGGATGCACCGTCTGGTCGAAGATTTGCTGTCGCTCAGCCGGGTCGAGGATCAGGAACGCATCCGCCCGACCACACCAATCTCGCTGACCCGTCTGGTGCACGAAGTGCTGGATGCCATGACCCCCGTGGCCGATGCGGCAGGGGGACGGATTGAAGTAACAGCGCCTGAGGACTTGCCTGGTATCCCCGGCGATTGGAGCCAGCTTTGGCAAGTCGCCTCGAACCTGATTGAGAATGGCATCAAATATGGTGGCGACGCGGGCGTTGTGCGTGTCACGCTCTCTGGCCCGCAACATGAACCGTCTTTGCGGGCCGACGGGGTGCGTTTGACTGTCCGGGACGAGGGCGAGGGAATCGCACGTCATCACATCGCCCGCCTGACAGAGCGATTCTACCGCGTTGATAGTCACAGAAGCCGCGAAATTGGC
>JBCBCS010000039.1:0-20552 GCA_038530475.1 Pseudomonadota bacterium | reverse complement strand
GGTCAATGGCCCGCTGGTGGTTTTTCGCAACGGCACACAAGTGCCCGGCGTGGTGTTCACGCTGACCGATCATATCGGCAACCGCGATGGCATCGGTGCGGTGCTGTCCCTGACCGACGCAAAGGGTGTGACCCGCAGCCGCGAGGTGCAGTTGGGCGGCGGGTTCATGTCCTTTGACGCGCCGCAGGTGCATTTCGGGATCGGCGATTCTGTGGGCCAGCGCCTCGAAATCAGCTGGTCTGGCGGTTCGGTGACCCGCCTCAACGGTCCGTTCCGGCCTGGGTTTCAATACGATATCACGCGGAAATAGCGGGCTTAGCCTAGCTTAGGGTCAGGACCCGTTGATTCATGCTTGGGTGCGTGACTCACGGTTCGAAAACCGAGCGGTGAACATGTCTGATCTTATTTGGCTTACGGATGCGCAGATGGCGCGACTCGGCCCTTTTTTCCAAAGTCCAACGGCAAGCCGCGCGTTGATGACCGGCGTGTGTTGGGCGGAATTATCTTCATCAATCGCAATGGCTTAAGGTGGCGCGACGCACCCGCTGCTTACGGGCCGCACAAGACGACCTAAAACCGTCGGAAGCGATGGAGCGACAAAGGTATCTTCGCCCGGATGATGGCAGGTCTGGCCGCTGATCACGGCGAAAAGAAAACCGTTAAATTCGATAAGCGCCGCTACAAACGTCACGATTGGATCGAGATTATGTTCGGCAGGTTGAAAGGCTGGCCGCGTGTGGCAACCCGATACGACCGCTGCCCGAAATTTTTCCTGTCAGCCATCGCCCTGGCCGCTCTCGTCATCTACTGGTTATGAGGCCTGACCCTAGATGCTATGATACCGACTATGCATTGGGCTCCGACGATCCCGCTGATCTAAACAATACCCAACGGTTGCTAACGATCATGCTGGCTGAGGAATGGTGATCTGACCTCGTAAAAACCCAGAGAAACTTTCGTGAGGAAAGTTTGGGCGAGAATTTTCCTGCGAAGCGATACGCGTGGGCCCTGGGCAAAAACCTGATTAAATCAAGTTTTTTGGACTACGACATGAACCGGCATGCAAAACACGCTGCTAGCTGGTTTCGTTCTGAAGGCACTACGGCGCTAGGTGCGCCAGCTAGCCTGATCCATTGTCTTGTTAAGTTTTTCAGGTGTCACGAAAGCGTCGGCCTCGGGTCTTTGACCGCTGAGCAGTCGGAAAACGTCATCCAAGTCAACGGTCCACGCATCCAAATCACCGCCTGACCTTACAAAAAGCAGAGCTGTCTCCGTCTTGCTGGCTTCCCGGGGATCAACCCCAACTTGGTCGGCAACCCATTCTTTCATCTCCACTAAGTCTTGAAGAGTGATCAGACCGTCTACTGCACGCACCTCCGCCATCTCGCGCAGTTCAGGGATGTGGTTCTGATAGAGGTCATCGTGGGAGATGCCGGGCACCTGATCGAGGCGATAGATGTCTGGAGCTTCATGACGCAGAACAGCCCAAAGCCCCTTTTGGGAATAGGTCACCATCGTCGCCACGATCAAAGCCATTGAGTAGGCCTGACCGTTGTCAGCGCAGCCCCGCGCGAAAGTCCAAACATTGGTCGTGTCCGGTGGGTTCATCGCAAGGAAGGGGCAAAGGATCGCGCGCTCATCTCTCTCGGGTGGTTCCGGTGTCGTGACATACCCAAAGGCCAGACCGCCTCCGATACTGGCAATTCCGACAAGGAAAGCGCGGCGGGAAAAGAGCTTCATTGGCTTTTCCCTACGCAGCTTCTTGCGCATTGCGGACAGCGCGCAGAGCCGCACGCTTGGGCATGTATTTCAACATCTGCTGCATGAGCCAGCGTTTGGTGCCCATACCGCCATACGCGTCCATGTCGCCCCGCAGCATCGCGTCATACCCATCTTGCGCAACTCGCCGAGCGCTCGTGGTATTTTGAAAGAGCTTGGAATTTGTCATGCCTGCGCGCTGCGCAAACTCTGTCTCTGTCGCTGTTGGCATGAAGTTCGTCACGGTGACGTTGGTGTCAGACAGTTCTTCCACCAACGCGTTGCTCAGGTTGGCGGCAAAGGCTTTGGAAGCAAAGTAGCTGGCCTGCAAGGGGCCGGAGGCTTCGGCCGCCGTCGAGGTCACATTCAAAATGCGACCAGACCCGCGCGCGACGAAGTCAGGTAGAAACATACGTATCATTCCAGCGAGGGCAATCGAATTGACCTGAACCATCGACAGAATGTCATCCCAAGGCATTTCGTGGAATTTGCCGCGTCCGCCGAAGCCCGCATTGTTGATTAGGTAGTCGACCGTCATGCCTTCCTCGGCAACCGCAGCTTGGATACGTCCGGGAGCGGCAACATCCGTCAGGTCTTCGGCAAGGATCAGGGCCTTCACGCCAAGCTCATCCCGCAAAGCCTCAAGCCGATCCTTGCGACGCGCCACCAAGATGAGATCGCCTCCTTGGTCTGCATGAATGCGCGCAAGCTCCGCGCCGATCCCGCTGGATGCACCAGTGATCAAAGCCGTCTTCGTCATTCTCGACCTCTTAATAGAATTAGAATTCGGTTTATGTTTTGACGAGTGAGTCTCGATCTGTCAAGAAGCCGAATAAGAATTCTATTTTGGACACCCTATGACCAAAGACCGTTGGCTTTCCGACCTGCATTGGCGGCGCGAGACGCAGCAAACACGTGGCGAGAAGACCCAAACCGCACTCTTGGACGCGGCCGAAGAGTTGATCGTCGAAAAGGGCATGGACGGCCTGTCGATGGCGGATGTTGCGAAGCGCGCGGGCAGTTCCGTGGGGTCGGTTTACCACCATTTCAAAGACAAGAAGGCGCTGCTTTACGCCCTGTTTCACAGGATGACGGCTGTACTGGAGGAACAGACACGCCAAGTCGCTGACCCTGCCAAATGGGAAGGTGCGAGCGTATTCGATTTGCTTGAAGCGTTTTTGGAACTGCGTTTGCAACAACGCCGGATGGCCGGTGTTTCCAAGTCAGCGGCGGCTTTGGTTATGGCTGACGATCCGGAGCTCAAGGCGCACATGGCCGAAATCAAGCGTGAAGGCAGTCAGGCCCTGCTTGATTTGATGCTGGCGCGCCAGGATCAGATCGGCCATCCAGAACCAAGGTTCGCCGCCGCTTTCGTGATCGATCAGGTGAATGCAATGCTCTACGCACTTTCTGATCCGTACCAAAAGGCCTCGGCACTCGCGGAATTTGAAGATGAGGACTTCAAGGAAGAAGCCTTGCGATGGTCAAAAGACTTCTTGCGATTGCGCTAGGCTAGGTCGCCTACCGGACATTCGCGCAAGCGCAGCGAAATGGCGATTTGTCCTGCGATCGGTGAATTCGCCGACATCTGGGCTTCGCGCTTGCAGCGAATGACCGCAAAGCTGGCTGCGACCGCAGCATCTTAAAGCTAGGTCGAGGATCTGGAAGTGGCCGTGAGCGGACCTTGGACTTTCGGCATTTATGCTGCGGTGCAGTGCTTCAAGCGGGACCTTCGTTGCGAAAACGCCAAGTTAGACCGAACACACCTTGGTACCGAATTAAACAGACATCTTTTATGAACTTGTCTGCCTAAGTTTGCTTTAGGGGCCTGTTCTTTTCGAAAGCCGCAATGCCGGCGCCTAGCAGAACAAGCGGCATCGCGAACAGAAAGCTCGTTCCGAGCGGCAAAGTGAAAATGAGCAAATCTGCCAAGACCGGCCACAAAAGGGCAATGTATTCGAAAGGAGCAAGCCGGGAGGCTTCGGCGTAACTGAACGAAAGTGTCATCGCGATATGGCCGAAACCGCCGAAGAGGCCTGCGAGCACCAGCAACAAAAGCGTTTGTGCGTCCGGCACTGCCCACCCCCATGGCAGTGTCATGACCCCACCTGCCATCGACGCGACCACGAAATAGAAAGCGATAGCTCCGGGGCTTTCTGTCCGGGTCAGGCTACGGACCATGATCAACGCGAAGGCAGTCAGAAGCGCTGTCAAAAGCCCCAGACCGATCCCAAGCAATCGCCGCGCGTCCAACGTGCCACCGCCAATGTCAGGCCAGACCAAAACCAAAACGCCTGCAAGGCCAAAGGCCAGGCCCAGCACGCGCCACTTTGTCAACCGCTCGGACAATATCGCGACCGCAGTGATTGCTGTCAGCACGGGTGCGAGTTGAGCAAGCAAGACTGCCTCAGCGAGCGGTAGAAGGGCCACCGAAGCAAATGACGCAAACATCGCCGCAGCGCCGAAGAACGAGCGTACCAGATGGCCGACGGGGCGTTTGGTGCGGAGACCACCGGGAAACTCGTGTCTCAAAATCAGAAAGATCATCAATGGGATGAGCGCAAAGAAAGATCGGAAAAACACAATCTGGCCAAGCGGCGCGGCATCGCTGAGCGCCTTCACACAGACGATCATGCCAGTGAAGAGCACACCCGATAGAATACGCAAAGCGATCCCAAGTGATGGATTGTCAGCGCGCTTCACACCTTGGCATCCTGATCCGCAAGCGCATCACGCAAGGCATCCCCTGCCAGGTTAATGGCCAGAACAGAGATCACGACACACAAACCCGGCCAAATCATTTGCAGAGGCGTGGAGCGCATGTGGATACGCGCATCCAAAAGCATCGTCCCCCATTCTGGCATCGGGGGCTGTACGCCAAACCCAAGGAAGCCGAGTGTAGAGATGCCGATAATGGCGCGGGCCAGCATACCGGTCCAAACGACGGTTAGTGACGGCAGCAGAGACGGCAGGTAATGCCAGCGGGCAATGGCAAGCGGCGACATGCCAGCAAGCCGCGCTTGGACCACGTAGCCTCTGTTGCTGACGGACAGACCGATGCCACGGGCTACGCGGGCGTAGCGCATCCAACCTGTCACCGTAAGCGCAAAGATAAGCGAGGCGGTGCTTGCACCGAGCACGCCTGCGATGACAACAGCTGCAATGAGCTCTGGAAATGCCAGAAACGTGTCAGTGGCTCGCATGGCAATCCAGTCGGCAACACGCCCGCCTTGAGCTGCGATCAAGCCAATGGTGGTGCCGATGATCAGCCCCAGCAGGGACACAATGAATGCCAGTCCAAGCGACCAGCGCGCGCCATGCAAAAGCCGTGAGAAGATATCACGGCCAAGCGCATCGGTGCCAAGCAGCCATTCGCCGCCAGGCGGACTTAGCCTGTTCGGAATGTTGATCGCCGTCGGCTCATGTGGCGCAAGCATCGGGCCGAACACCGCAAGCAGCAGACAAACAGTAACAAGAACGAAAACACTACGCATCGCGGCCACTCACACGTGGATCGAGGCTGCGATAGACCAGGTCGATGACAAGGTTCACCACCACGAAGATGACGGCTGCCAAGATCACAACGGCCTGCACTTTTGGAAAATCACGCGCAAAAATTGCGCTCACAAGAAAACTGCCAAGCCCCGGTCGTGCAAAAATCACCTCGACCACAACGAGACCTTCAAGGAGAAAGGCAAGCTCCAGACCCAGAACCGTGACAACGGGGACAGCAGCATGCGGGGCGACGTGGTTTCTGGCGATGTCTCGCCTGGCGACGCCACGCCGGGTGAAGGCTGGCAGGAAGGGTTGACCGCGTGCCTCCAGAATGCCTGAGCGGATGATGCGCGTAAGAGAGGCTGCCACTCCAAACCCAAGCGTTGATGCAGGTAGAATGCTGTGCGTGGCGGTCTCGGCTCCCATTGCCGGAAGCCAGCCAAGTTGCACGGCGAACAGCAGGATCAGCAGCAGTCCAAGCCAGAACGCGGGAATGGCCACGCCGACAGAAGCCAACGCAACGGCCCCACGGTCCAGCCAACTGCCTGGCCTTAGTGTGGCGATCAGCGCAAGTGGAACCGAGACGGCCAATCCGATCCCCAAACTCGCAAGGGCAAGCGGAAAAGTATATGACATGGCAGTCACAAGATCAGGCCAGATGTCCCGCCCGTTGACGGAAGACTGCCCAAAGTCGCCCTGCAATAGTGGCGCGAGCCAGTTCCAGAACGCAGTCCAGAACCCGTCGTCAAATCCCGCCTCCGCACGAATGAAATCGACCACTTCCTGTGATACCGCTGCATCATAGCGGGCCAATGCGATTGCGAGGGCGGGATCCCCCGGCGCGTGCCACAAGAGAGCGAACGTCGCCAGAGCGACACCGGTCAAGACAACGAAAGCGCGCAAAACAAGTTCGCCGATCAAGCGCATCATGCGACGCGCTCCAACGCCCCAAGCGCAAACGCCGCATCAAGCAGCATTTTTCCGTAGTCAGACTTGGGCGCTTCGATGAAGCTCTGCGCGGTTGCGATCTCCTCAATCCGACCGGCCCGCAGCACGGCAACGTCATCGGCGAATGCCGCAGCGTAGCCCAAGTCATGGGTCACGATCAGCGCAGCAAATCCCTCCTGCGTCTGCATGTCAGCAATCAGACGTGCCGTGTGCTTCTGCGTGACCGCGTCGAGCGCCGACAGGGGCTCATCAAACAGAACCAGTGGTGGGGAGGCGATAAGCGCTCGAAGGATGCCCATGCGTTGCGCCTGACCGATCGAGACCTGATCGGGACGCCGGTCCAGCAGATCGGACTGCACCTCCAAAGCATCGCACAGTTTTGCCAAACGGCGTTCGTCGATCGCCCGTTTCCGCGCAGTGATAGGTTCCATGACGGAAAGCCTGAGCGACAGACTTGGGTTAAAGGCAGAACGTGGTTCTTGCATGACAAGCGCGGGTCGGCACTGCGACACGGGTGCGCCCTTCCAAGTCACGCTGCCGGAAGAACACCGAATCAGACCAAGGATTGCGTTGATAAGGGTGGACTTACCTGCCCCGCTTTCGCCAACGACCGCCAGCGCGCGCCCCGGTTCAAGAGTGAGAGACACGTCCTGCAGCGTTGTTGCAGCGCCGCGCAGGACAGATATGTTGTCCACCTTCAGCACGGCAGCTCCAACCAATTCCGATGTGCGCACAAGGCCTTGGCCACTTGCGTTTGAGGTAAAGCCAAGAACTGCGGCGTCGGCGCGTTCTCTACAATCCGTCCGGCATCCATCACCATCAGCCGCGACACTCGACGGGCGGCCAACCCCAGATCATGCGTGATCAACAGGAGCGCCGTTTCACGGTCTTCCAGATAGTCGTCCAGCAGATCCATCGTCCGAGCCGCCACGACTGGGTCCAGTGCCGAGGTGGGTTCGTCCATCACCAACAAATCCGGCGTCCCTATCAAAGCCATGGCAATCACGAACCGCTGCTGCATTCCGCGGCTCCAGCCCCAAGGACGTTTGCGCAAATCGCCTTGCTCAATCCGAAGGGCTTCAAACAGGCTCAAACGTCTCGATTCGTCAGGGGCGAGGCCCAATGCGTGCTCTGCTTCGCGCCAGTGAAACGCCATGGACCGCAACGGATCGAGCGCCTCATCCGGGCTTTGCGGAACATGGGCAACGCGAGACCCTTGACTGCGAAGCGTATCGACAACCGAGTGCCCCAGCGTCGACTTGCCAGACCCCGAAGCACCGACAAGCCCGACGCGTTCGCCGGGCTTGAAGTCCACATTCGTGGGATACAGGATCGTGCGGCCCGAGCGTTGTGCGCTCAGGCCCCGAATTGACAAACTCATGCGCGGATCGTCATTCAGCGAAACGTGTTTCGTGGGTGATCCAATAGGTTTCTGTCGGGTGGACCTGATAGCCCGTCAAACCATCGCGCGCGACGACCGCCTGGCTGACATGGAACACCGGAATAAGCGGCACGTCGGTTGCAATGATTTGTTGGACTTCATCGTAAATCCGCTCACGCTCGGCCTGCTCAAACGTGGTTTGGCCTTCGGCCAAAAGAGCGTCCATCGCAGGGTTCGCGTAGTTTCCAGCATTTGAGCCTCCATCACTGGCCAGCAAAAAGCCGAGAATTGAGCCAGGATCGCCTTGTGGCAGCATGACCCAAGCTTGGAGGAACATATCCCCGTCACCCGCCTTCAGCGCGTCATTGCTTGCGCCGTACTCACCCACACGGACAGAGGCTGTGATGCCAATCTGTTGCAAGAAGGCTTGCGTGATCTCAGCTGTTGGAGGCAGCGCTGCGCGCGAGGAATAGGTCAAAATTTCGATCTCGATTGGTTCACCACCGAGCATCCAGACACCACCTTGCTTGACCGCGCCTGCCTCTGCCAGAAGTTCTTCTGCGCGCGCAGGATCGTAGGTTGGCGCAATGTCGGCCGCCCAGCTCTTGCCCGCCGGGTAAATCGTGCCCGCAGGCACGCCGCCGACCCCCGATAGAACAGCCTCAACAATTCCATCCCGATCAATCGCCAGCGAGACCGCTTGACGGATGAGCGGATTGGCCAGCGGGCCGGATGTCGTGTTCATGGAATAGAAATAAAGCCGCGCGGTCGGGGCAGTGAAGCCCTGCGCACCCGTCTCCTGTATGCGGGCAAAGTCTGTCTCGGGGTAGTTGATGACCATATCGACATCCCCTGCCTCAAATGCCAGCGACGCTGTCGCTGGATCAGGTGACGCGACAACACGCACTTCGTCAAAGCCCGGCTCGCCCATCCGATAATCGTCATTTGCCTCGACACGATAGAGCTGCTCTGGAACAGCCTCTCTGAAGATGTACGGGCCGGTTGCATTGATCGGGAAAGCCTCGGAAGGCACGCCGAGGATCGCCACGCCGGGGTCAGATAGGCTCCACCGGAAGGCCGCGTTGGGACTGTTGGTCTCAAAGATAACCACACTGTCACCGTCCGCTGACATGCTCGCCAGATCCAGAACGCCTGCGATGCGTTTGTTGAACGCAGGCGACGCTTCATCCGAAATCGGCGCAATCGCATCAATCACTGCCTGGGCGGTCACGGGCGATCCATCATGGAAGGTCAGGCCGTCTCGCAGCGTTACACGCCACGTCGTTGGACCAGTCTGCTCAATCCCCTCCGCCAATCGGGGGTAGAGGTTCAAATCGTAGTCGATACCCATCAGTGTCTCTGTCACGCCGGTCTGATTGGACATCCAACCGTTATAACCCGCACGCGGGTCCGGCACTTCAGCGGTTGGGCCAAAGGTTACGGAAATGGTGAGCGTATCGTCCTGCGCAGCAGCAGGCACGGTCGTAGCAAGCGCGATGACCGCAGCAATCGTAAAGCGAGAGAGAAATGACATGAATGTCCCTTGATGTCTTTTTGGTGAGATTATTGGGTTTTGACCGCGCCCAGTCGTGCAAAGAGCCCGTAAAGGGATGGCGAGTATCTGGTATGCCTGGTCTCCAGCAGGGCGCTCACGATCACGCAACTTACTCAGTTACTAGATTAATGCAACAATCATTGTTACTTGTTTCGGCACTCCAAAAGGAAAACTAACCATGAAGCGAAACAGCCGGCTGTCCCTCGCCTTGCACACACTCAGTCACATGGCAGGCGAACCAGGTCGCATGCGCACCTCTGCAGACATCGCCGAGCACGCCAGAACCAATCCGGTTGTCGTGCGGCGCGTGCTCGGCAAGCTCCGCGAAGCCGGCCTTTTATCCTCTGAAAAGGGCCATGCGGGCGGTTGGAAATTGGCAAAACCCGCCGAAAGCATAACGCTTGCCGACGTCTATTTGGCATTGGACGAACGGCTAGTTTCGGGCAAAAGCGACGAATTGGAGCCGTCGAACTGCAGCGTCGAAAGCGGCCTTCAAGCGCGGGTGACCGAGGTGCTTGATGACATCGAGGAAAGCCTCGTGAGTCGCCTGCGCGAAACGAAAATTGCGGAGATGCACCCAAAGTCCTGTCACTATTGCAATAGCTGACACCTGGTTGTCGATTTGGGTGGGCATGGCGGATCGGAGGATCGACCATGCAAACACCAAACCTTCCAGCCATTTGTACGCGTCGCCCCGTCTGGAACAAAGGACGCAGTGTCGGTTAGAAACGACAGGGCAAACCAAAGCATGTCTGGGCGGTCCGGGTAAGTTTCACGCAATCAAACAGAGCTTGGTGGAAGTGGCGCTCTCAACTCGGACGCAAGAAAATCGTGAACCTGCTTCGCATTCACAGGTTTGGAAAATGATTTCAGCTTCAGTTGTCTGCACTGCGACCGCAGTTCTGCGGTTCGGTTTGCGGACACGATGGCCGTCGGAACGCGGCCATATTTGTTCAACACGACGTGGTAGAACTGCAATCCGTTCATTCCACTGCCCAACTGGTAATCCAGCAGGAAGACGTCTGGCAGCAGGTCGATTTCCGAGATCATCGCAAGTGCTTCTTCCCCGGACTCAGCAAGCAGCACTTCGCCGCCAGCGCTTTCGATCAGGTGGCTGATGGCTTGGGCAACGCCACGGTTGTTTTCCACCAGCATCACGAGCAAGCCATTCAGGTCGCGGGTTTCCTGCGCCTCGATCTCATGAACAAAGGGCGTCATTTCGTTTACCGGCGTGGAAATTGGCACCATCAGGCTAAAGCAACTGCCGGTGCCAGGTCTGGACCATAACTCAAGGGGGTGGCCCAGTCCCTTGCAAGCACGTTCGACAATGGCAAGTCCCAGCCCCAAACCATGGTTTCCGCTATTGGGCGCGATCTGTTTGAATTCCTGAAAGATTGTGGCCTGATCCCTGTCCGCGATACCGCGCCCTGTATCCCACACTTCGATACGTGCAAGGTTACCAACCCGTCGCACCCCGGCCAAAACACGGCCCGTGTCAGTGTAACGAATTGCGTTGGACACCAGGTTCTGAACGATACGCCGCAAGTAGCCTGGATCACTGACAACGGTCAGATCGCTGTGCACAAGCGCGAATTTCAGGCCCTTGCCAAACGCGCTCGGCGCCAGTTCGTCACGCAGTGGGTTGAAAACCTCGGCCAAGGACACCGGCTGGACATCGAACACCGCCTTGCCAGCGTCCAGTTTTGAGATGGCCGACAATGCCTCGATGATCTGTTCCACGCCTTGCAGCGCAGTTTCCACCTTTGCCACGACCCTATGAATGTCGCCGTTGTCGGTTTGGTCCGCGATTGAAGACACAAAAAGCTTTGCAGCGGACAGGGGTTGCAACAGGTCGTGGCTCGCAGCCGCCACAAAGCGGGACTTGGATGCGTTGGCGCGTTCCGCCTCGGACAAGGCTTCTTCCAATTCGGCCGTGCGTTCTTCGACCCATCCTTCGAGACGCTCATTGACCTCGGCCAGCGCATTGGTTGCCGCGCGTTCGGATGTGACATCCGTCAGGCTGATCACAAAACCGCGGTCGGGCATTTCCTGAGCGAAAACACTGTAAATCTGGTTGCCCTTGCGCGTGACTTCAAAGGCGATCGGATCACGCGGCCGGATCCGTGACGCCCAGTCGGTCAGCCGTGCCGCCGGAAAGCTGTCGTCAAAGTCCAACTCCTCGCAGAACTGTTCCATCAGATCGTCAAAACCGACCCGTTCGCGGTGCCGGATGGGTGCCACGTCCAGCAGCCGGTTCATGCGTTTGTTCCAACCCACAAGGGTCTTGTCTCGGTCAAAGATACAAACGCCTTGGTTCAGGTGGTCCAAAGTGGCCTGCAGTTTCCGCGCTTCTTGCAGGCGCATCTTGTCGCGCTCTTGGCGTTCCATCCGGATAATGTCCGTGATGTCTGTTTGCAGGATCACCGTGCCGTTGCGCGACGTGCGGTGTTCCGAGGCTTGCAGCCAACGGTCCCAGATCAGGCTCACGTTGAAAACGACATGTTCTTCACGATGCCGCTCAAGCCGCAGACGCGCCCATTCTTCGGCGGTTTGCCCGCTGGGCAGCGCCAGAAACCGACTGGTGGAAATGAAATTCACATAGTCCCTGAATGTCAGGCCTTCTTTCAAAAGCGGCTCAACATCCTGCAAATCCCGGCAGAAACGGCTGTTGAAAAGAACCAGTTGATCATTTTCATCGAACAGCGCAAAGCCTTCGTTGATGGTTTCAATCGCTTCGGTCAGGTTGGATTGCGCAGTTTCGGTTTCGCGGTTCGCCTGTTCGAGCCGGGCATTCGAATCCTGCAACAGGTCAAGCGTGCGTTCCAAATCGCGGGTCCGTTGGCGCACTTCGGATTCCAAAAGTGCCGCCCGTTCGAATTGTTGGTACGCAAAGCCGGATTGTTCGGTCTTTTGCTCGACCCGACGCATCAAGGCATGCGAGATCTGAAGCAGTTTCTCGTTCTGCCGTTCAAGCGAGTCCTGTGGATTGATCAGCGACACGAGCCGTCCGCCTTGCCCGGATTTGGCGGATGATAAAATGCCACCCCGCTCATCGTGTGATTGACGTGTAGCGGACCGATTTGTTCGCCATAAGTCGAAAAGCCGGTGACCCGTTTTGCGCTGAGAACCTCGGATACCGCGCGGGTCTGTTGGGTCTGTTCCGCCTCGATCCGACGCAGGATGCAATCGCAGCCGATGATGTTCGCCGGCTGGTTCGGCATGCTCATTTCGGACAGTTTCTGGTCCAGATGTTCGGACAGGTTTTCCTGCGAGGCGACGGTCAGCACCATGCCTTCGTCTATGGCGGAAAAGAACACCAGCTCGCCCTGATCATTGACTTGCTGGATGGCGCGCACGTGATGCGTGTCGCCGATGCGGACAACAACCGGGTGCGATGCAAAGGTGAAACGATCCAGTTGGTTGGGATCCTTGCCGACAAGCCGCGCATATTCTCGGGCCGCGGGTTCGGCGTTGATCTCCTTCACGATGCGGCGGGCCGGGTCCGCGCCAGTGACCACCATTTGCGTGTCGCCGGGTATCAGATGGTTCAGGCTGAACACACGCGTCGCATATTTGCTGCGCGCCAAGGTGAGCACCGCCGCGTCACGCGCAACCACGCCATTCAACGCGACAAAGGTGTGGGCAAATCGGGTCCCGTCCCCGGCAGAGCCGCCAAAGATCGGAAAATCACGCAGCGCTGGTGCAATCGTCGCGGCCAGCGTGTCCTCGCTCAAAGACAGCCCATCGACCACAAGAAAGGCAAAACTGTCATCCTTGTCCGCGGTCCGCTCGCGCAGGCTCAGCCGTTCGAGCGTGATCTGATCGACCGTTGCTTGGACGTCCAGCGTGCTGATGTTCTCGATCATGATCGACTTTGTGGAAAACCCGTCTGACGGGAAGCCGACCGCAACAACAAGACCCTCTTCATAACCCGTCGTGCCGATCTCTCCGGCAGTGGTGCAAGCCAATACGTCGACGTCCGGAAACAACCTTTCGGCCTCGGCCACGACCTCGTGGAAATCGACCACAGGCGTGACAAACAAAGCCACCATCGCAAAAGGGCCATCGCCCAATTTGCGTTTCAATTCTCTCACGGGCGTCGTCGTTGAAGCGCGCACTTCACCGGTACGTAGGATGTCGCATCGGTCTGCCACGGCACGTCCTTCAAGCCTGCCGGCCTTGGACTGCAATGTCATATGATTTCTCCCTGGACCTCAGGATAAGAGGGTCACTCGGGATTTGGCAAGACTTTAGAGTACTTTGCTTCCTGTGCGACAAGAACCGCCTGCGTGCGGCTTTGTACACCCAGCTTGCGCATGATCGCCGTCACGTGGGCTTTGACCGTGGTTTCGGCAATCGACAGGTCAAACGCGATCTGCTTGTTCAGCTTCCCCTCGCAGATGAGTTCAAGGATCCGCGCCTGCTGATTGGTCAACGATGTCAGTCGGGTCAAGGGATCTTCACTGCTATCGGCCCCGGAGCCTTCGATAAACCCGGCGGGCTTGTAGATGTCGCCCGCAGCAATGGTCTGGATCGCTTCAAGAAATACCGACCGGTGCGAGTGTTTGGGCACGAACCCTTGCGCACCCGCGATGATTGAATTGGCGATGATCGAATTGTCCGTCATCGACGACACGATAATAACCGGCGTGTGTTCCGCAGTGCGTTTCAGGCGCATAAGCCCATCCAGCCCGTCTACATCGGGCAGGTTCAGGTCCAATAGGATAAGATCGGGTGGCCCGTCACCAGCGAGCCGGTCAAGCGCGTTTTCAAGGCTGTCCGCCGTGACCACCTTGGAAAAGTTCGCAACTGAGCGAAGGGTCAGCTCCAGTGCGTCACAAAAAAGCGGGTGATCGTCGATAACCAATGCCCAACCCAGCGGCAGCTTGGTTTCGGACGGATCGGACACAGGTGAGGTTTGCAGCGGCATGAGGATAGCTTAGACCACGCGACTTCTGCCGGTCACCTGTCAAAAGGTCTTACATCACAAGACAAAACGCCCCCGCGCAAGCGAGGGCGTTTCGACGATTTTAGGATGGATCAGTTGGCCGATGCCAACTGCTTTGGCAGGCGGAACGTCCAGAGCATGCCACCTTGGTTCAGGTAGTTGACCTTCTTGGCGACTTCACCACCCCAGAGCGGCACAGCACCACCCCAACCGGAGATGACAGTGACGTATTGCTCACCATCTTGCTCCCAGGTGATCGGCTGACCCACGATGCCCGAACCGGTCTGGAACGACCACAGTTCTTCACCCGTTTCGTCATCAAAGGCGATGAACTTGCCTTCGGGCGTGCCGGTGAACACGAGGCCACCGCCGGTGGTCATCACGCCGCCCCAAAGCGGTGCATCGTTCTTGAACTCCCACTTGAGCTCGCCAGTATCGGGGTCAATCGCCTTGAGACTACCGATGTGGTCTTCGTAGTTGGGCTTGATGGTAAAGCCAGACCCCAGATAAGCCGCGCCCTTTTTGTAGGTGATCGGCTCGTTCCAGATGTCCATGCCCCATTCGTTTGAAGGTACATAGAACAGGCCCGTGTCAGGCGAATGCGCCATCGGCATCCAGTTCTTGCCACCCAGGAAAGACGGGGAAGCAAAGACAACCTCGCCTTTCTTGCCATCTGCTGCGGCCGCCGGATCGCCGGGGCGATTGGCCTCGACAAAGATCGGGCGACCGTTTTCATCAAGGCCCTCGGCCCAGCTGATGTCCTTGACGAATGGTACGCCGCGCACGAATTTGCCGTCTTCGCGGTTCAGCACGTAGAAGAAGCCGTTCCGATCAGCAGTGGCAAAGCGTTTCTCGCCAGCCCTGTTTTCATACGCCACAACTTCGTTTACACCGTCGTAGTCCCAGCCTTCGCGCGGGGTGGTCTGGAAATGCCACTTGATCTCGCCCGTTGCTGGGTCGATGCCCAGACGCGATGCGGCATAAAGGTTGTCACCGGTGCCGTCGTTGTTCTGACCGGCATCGCGCAGCCACGAATTCCAGGGCGCGGGGTTGCCCGTGCCAAAGACCAGCGTGTCGGTGTCGGCGTCATAAGACCCACCAAGCCAGGTTGCCCCGCCGCCGGTCTTCCACATGTCCCCGGGCCATGTCGCGTTCAGCGTGCCGGTCATAGTGCTTTCTTCGCCGTTGAGCATACCCATGTGACCTTCGATCACGGGGCGATACCAGACCAGCTCACCGGTTTCAGCGTCGCGTGCCTCGACGGCACCAACGATCCCGAACTCGCCGCCCGAGTTACCGGTGATAACCAGCCCGTCCACAATCAGCGGTGCAGCGGTGTAGCTGTAGCCTGCCTTGTAGTCGGCAATCTTCTTGTTCCAGACGGTGTCGCCAGTCTTGGCGTTCAACGCGACGATGCGCGCATCCAGCGTCCCGAAATAGATGTTGTCGCCATAGATAGCCGCGCCACGGTTCACCACGTCACAGCAGGGCAGGATGCCTTCGGGCAGGCGGGCGTCGTATTGCCAGATCTCTTCGCCCGTCTTGACGTCAATCGCAAACATCCGCGAATACGACCCGGTGATGTACATCACACCGTCATGCACGATTGGCTGCGTTTCCTGTCCACGCTGCTTTTCGCCACCCAGCGAAAACGCCCATGCAGGCACAAGGTTGTCCACATTGTCCTTGTTCAGGATGTCGAGGGGCGAATAGCGCTGCAGGTGACGGCCCATACCGTTGGTCAGCACATCCCCGGTGGAGGCTGTGTCATTTGCCAGCATCTCTTCCGTGACGCCTTCGGCAAATGCGGCTGTTGATGCCAGCACGCCCGCGACGGCGGCTGCGATAAATCTGTTCATGTATTTTCCTCCCAAGACCCGATGGTGGGCAGTTCTTGCGAAAGCGGTGAACAGAAACGGCACAGCCCTCGCCCTGCGGTAATTATTTGCGCAAACGCGCACCACAGGTATTGGCCAATGGTCGTAAGACCCCAAACGGCTTGACACGCAGCCTGCGACTTTGGTCGCGCAGCGAGTCGGGCGGGCTCCGCCTATGCTGCGCGTGGGGAGGCTGATGGATGTTTTGGCGCATTGCGGCGGCACTGATATGTTTGGCGGGGTCCGCTCCGGCGGAGACCCGGCAAGTGTATCTCGAGACAAACGCAGGCGAGCGCATTCATATAGCGTCGGTCGCTGTGTCCGAAGGCGGCGACTATGCCGTAGAAATGGCCGCGGCCCCTTTTGTCGATCATTTCCTGTCCATGCGCCCGTTCCGATGCATCGAAGGATCGCAAAAGCACTGGTGCCACGTGCCCTACCCTTATGAAATTGCGCGCAACATTGGCGGTGATCTGACGGACCTCGAATACGATTTCCTGTTTGTGTGGAAAGGGGCCACCGAATACGGGATCAATCTGTGGAACGGTGTCTATTACAAGCTCACGCCGCAGAATGATCAGTTGGTCGGTATCCTGCATGAGGTTGATATGGATGCGCTTGGTGTGCCGCCCGAGGCTGGGAACCTGCGCCCAATCATGGCTTCGGACCTTCATGAAAGCGACCCGGACAGCCACTGGCTGCCCCGAATGGTCATTGAATAGTGCCGTTCTGGCTCAATCGCCCGGACGCTGTCGCGTCCGATCTCATCAACGAAAAGGGAGGATCATGATGAGTTTTGTCCACGCACTGACGGCTGCGCTTGTTGCCGCTGTTTTGTCCACGACAGCTTGGGCCGAAACCCCGTTGCGCGCTGCCGTTCTCAAGTTCGGGACGGTGAATTGGGAACTCGATACGATCAAACATCACGGGTTTGACACGGCCAACGGCTTTGACCTGCAGGTGCAGGGCATGGCAGGTGGATCAGCGGCCAAAGTTGCGTTTCAGGGCGGGCAAGCAGATGTCATCGTCTCCGATTGGCTTTGGGTCGCGCGGCAGCGCGCGGCGGGCAAGGATTACGTGTTCATCCCCTATTCCAAGGCCGTGGGCGGCGTGATGGTGGCGGTTGACCATCCTGCACAGTCGATTACCGATCTTGCCGGCGCCAAGATCGGCATCGCCGGCGGCCCGTTGGACAAAAGCTGGCTCATCCTCCAAGCCTATGCAGCTCAATCCGCTGATCTTGATCTCGCGAACGGCACCGAACAGGTCTACGGCGCACCGCCGTTGATTTTTAAATCTGCGCTGTCAGGAGAAGTGGATGCAGCAATCAACTTCTGGCATTTCCTCGCCAAGATGGAAGCCGCCGGGATGCGCAAGTTGGTCGATGTGGCGGATGCTGCGACGGCTTTGGGGCTTGACCCCGAAACGCCCCTGCTTGGCTACGTCGTCAAGGGTGAGATGCTGCGTGACAACCCGGAACTGGTCAACGGATTGGCGGCCGCGTCGCGCGCGGCCAAGGATCTGCTGGCAGTGGACGACGCCGAATGGGACCGCCTGCGCGACCGCATGAACGCAAAATCTGACGCGCAATTCGAAGCCCTGAAGGCAGGGTTCCGCGCGGGCATTCCCGCCGCTGGACAGGTAGACGAAAACGCTGCTGCCAAAATGCTGGCACTGATGGTCGAGCTCGGCGGCAAGGACTTGATGGGCACCGCTACGACGCTGCCACCCGGGACTTTTCTGCAATCGGGCAGTTGAGTGTCCGATCCTATCGTAGACCTGAACATCCGCTCTCTGGATCGTGGAGGGGCACCGGTTCTGCGCGACATTGCCCTGACGCTGCGACGTGGCGAAACCCTGGCCCTGACAGGTCCTTCCGGCATCGGAAAAACGTCGCTTTTGCGCGCTGTCGCCGGGCTGGAGTCAGATTACGATGGCCACTGCACGATCAACGGCGCAGTTGGGATGGTGTTCCAGGAACCCACACTCTTGCCTTGGCGCACTGTGGCGCAGAACATCAGTTTGACCCCGTCCGCGACGGACCCTGAAGCCGCGCTTGCTGCTGTTGGTCTGGCTGATCGCGCGGATGCGTTTCCGAGCCAGTTGTCTCTGGGCCAGCAGCGCCGCCTGTCACTGTCCCGCGCTTTTGCTGTGAACCCTGACCTGTTGCTGCTTGACGAACCCTTTGTATCGCTTGATCCGGAGTTGGTGATCGAGATGATGGACCTGTTCACCCGCCTGCGCGATGCAAATGATGTGGCCACGATCCTTGTGACCCATGTCGAGGCTGAGGCGCGCAAACTCTCAACGCGGATGATCACCTTGGGCGGACAACCCGCAACGATCACCGCCGACGAAACGCTTTAGCGTCGTCCGATCCGCGTACGTTCTGGGTCGTAGCCAAAAAGCGCAGCAGCGCCAAAGGTGGCGGCAGCAAGAAGCGTCCACGCCAATGCCGTACCGTTCATCTCGGAATAAAGCGCAAAGCGGATCAGTTCGACCGCGTGGGTAAACGGGTTCACAGCGCAAATGTCGTGCAGCAGTTCCGAGCTTTCGGCCATTTTCCACAAGGGGTAGAGCGCCGACGACAGGAAGAACATCGGAAAAATCACAAAGTTCATGACGCCAGCAAAGTTTTCCAGCTGCTTGATCAAGCTGGACAAAAGCAGTCCCAAAGCTCCCAGCATCACGCCCGCCACCAAAAGAGCGGGCAAAGCGGTTACATAACCCCAAGCGGGCATGCGAACGTCAAACAGCGCGGCAATCGCCAGAAATGCGTAGACCTGGAGGATCGAGATCGCAGTAGACCCAAGCAGTTTGCAAAACAGCAGCCACCACCGCGGCAGCGGCGACGTGAGCAACAGCTTCATCGATCCCATCTCGCGATCATAGACAAGGCTGAGCGAGGACTGCATCCCATTGAAAAGCAATATCATTCCGCAAAGACCGGGCACGATATACGTCTCGTACGTGATGTAGGTCTGGTAGGGCGGGATAATGCTCAGGCCCAGCGCCGCGCGGAACCCTGCGGCAAAGACCAGAAGCCAGACAAGAGGCCGGACAAGGGCCGCGATGAACCGCTCGCGTTGATGGATAAAACGCAAGGCTTCGCGCAGCACGATAGCGCGCAGGGAGGTGAGGTATGCGGTCATGCTTGCGCCCCGGTCATGGACAGGAACCTGTCCTGCAACGTCTGATCACCTGCAATCTCGCGCGCCGTGCCTTGCGCAAGAACGCGAGCGTTGTGCAGGACGATCAGATCGTCGTTGGCGCGCACTTCATCCGTCAAATGCGTGGCCCAAAGTATCGTCTTGTTCTGATCGACAAGTCTGTGCGCGTAGTCCGTGATCGACGCCCGCGCCGCAGCATCAAGTCCCACCGTCGGCTCATCCAGCAGCAAAACGCTTGGGTCATGCAACAAAGCGCGCGCAATCTCGGTCCGGCGGCGGTGGCCACCATTGAGCGCGCGCGCCTTTTCTCCGGCCCGTTCGCGCATGTCGAGTTGATCGAGCGCGGCCTCAATGCGGCTGCGGGCATTGCGCCCGGACAGGCCGTGAAGCGCCGCAAAATAACTCAGGTTCTGCTGCACCGTCAGGTCCAGATCGAGGGTCGTTTGCTGGAAGACAATCCCCAGTTCTGCCAATGCGGCGCGCGGAGACACACGCAGATCATGACCGGCAATGACAATCTGTCCTTCGGGCGCGACAAACAGGCGGGTCAGCAGATTGAACAACGTCGACTTACCGGCGCCGTTTGGCCCGAGAAGCGCACAAAACGAACCGGAGCGGACGCTGAAGGAAACATCCTCCAGCGCCTGTTTCGGTCCGTAAGAATAGGTGAGGCCCGTGGCCTCAAGCCCTGTCATTTAATGGTGATATCCAACCTTTGCGTTTCGCCCGAGGTGCCCGGGATCTTGATGTAGTATGCGCCGGGTTTGATCGCGACGAAACCAATCTCCATCTCGCCCGCTTCGTCGAACTCGATACTGTCAAGGCCAAGGGGGCGGATCTCAAGGCCTTCGACAACGATCTCATCGATCCAGATGGCGCGGAAGAATTCCGGGCCCACCAGCGCAAGCTCTTGGCTGCCGTCGCCCTGAATTTCGAATTCGTAATAGGTGCCGGACTTCAACTCCCATGCGCCTTCGGGGGCGATGGGTTCGCCCGCGGACAAGATGATTGGCGGCAGGTCTTCCTTGTTGCTGCCTCCAAGCAGACCGGCAGCGCCAAAGCTGGGCCCGTCATCATCGTCATCGGCAAAGGCAAGTGTGGGCGCAGCAAGCGCCATCGCGGCGATAAAAGCCAGAGTTTTCATTGGGTTCCTCCCGAAAGTGCAGTGATTAAGAACCTGTGGGCCGGTATGCGGCCCCCCAGGGAAAGCGGCCCACCTTGATGGACTTGATGGCCTCGCGCTTTTCCACGTCGATGACCGTAACGTCGCCCGAAACACCGTTGGTGGTGAACAGAAGGGACCGGTCTTCGTTGAAATCCATGTGCCAAACGCGGCGACCGACAAGGATGTAATCCTCAACCTCATAGGTCTCGGCATTGACCACGGCCACGTGGTTCGACGGTCCAAGTGCGACAAAGG
>JBCBCS010000038.1:0-20689 GCA_038530475.1 Pseudomonadota bacterium | reverse complement strand
CCTGTCCTACTCTTTGACTTCGCGAGCGGATCGTCGACCGTCAACTGACACGCGGGTGGCTCGAACGGCTCGATCAGCTCAATGTCGTCCTCATCGAGGAAATCAGCCTGATGGCCGTCAGCAAAATGGGGCACATGTTTCATGCGCCCCACCATTGAATGATTCCATTAGAAGAAGGTTAAGAGAGACTAGCCCTTCATCGATTCCCAGAAGTTCTTCACTGAATTGAAGAAGCTTGAGCTTTGCGGATTGTTGTTGCTCGCCAGCTCCTCGAACTCGCGAAGCAGCTCCTTCTGGCGGGATGTCAGGTTTACCGGTGTCTCGACAGCCATCTCGATGAACATGTCTCCGGGTCCACCGCCGCGAAGCGCTGGCATGCCTTTCCCGCGCAGGCGCATCTGGCGACCCGATTGTGAACCGGCTGGAATCTTGACGCGGGACCGACCGCCATCAATTGTCGGCACTTCGATATCTCCACCCATCGCTGCTGTCGTCATTGAGACCGGAACGCGGCAAAAGAGGTGGTTTGCCTCGCGTTCGAACAGCTCGTGGTCGCGGACTTCGATGAAGATATAAAGATCACCGGTTGGACCGCCGCGCATGCCGGCTTCACCTTCGCCTGCAAGACGAATGCGCGTGCCGGTTTCGACACCCGCAGGAATGTTCACAGATAGAGACTTTTCTTTCTCGACCCGCCCGGCCCCATGACAGACATGGCACGGGTCCTTGATGGTCTGGCCCATCCCATTGCAGGTTGGACAGGTCCGCTCAACAGTGAAGAATCCCTGCTGGGCACGCACCTTCCCCATGCCCGAACAGGTCGGACAAGTCTGCGGTTCAGAGCTACCTTCGGCCCCGGTGCCACTACAGGCTGTACAGGACACGGACGTCGGAACAGTGATCGTCTTCTGCAGGCCTGCATAGGCCTCTTCCAGTGTCACGCGCAGATTGTACCGCAGGTCGTTGCCACGTTGGGCGCGGGTGCGACCGCCGCCACGGGCTCCGCCCATATTGCCGAAGAGGTCGTCGAAGATGTCTGAGAACGCAGAGCCGAAATCGCCCTGACCACCCATGCCACCGGGGCCACGACCACCGCCGCCACCCATGCCACCTTCGAACGCGGCATGACCAAAGCGGTCATAAGCGGCCTTCTTATCAGCATCCTTGAGAACATCATACGCCTCGCCCGCCTCTTTGAATTGGGCTTCAGCCTTTGGATTGTCTGTGTTGCGGTCCGGGTGAAGCTCTTTGGCCTTTTGGCGGTAGGCTTTCTTGATCTCGTCGGCTGACGCACCTTTGGAGAGACCCAAGACCTCATAATAATCGCGTTTTGACATGATCGTGTCCCCTTACCTGGGATGCACAAGACCGGCCCGACGCAAAGTGGGCCGGTCTTGCCAATCGCTGCCCTTAGGCGCGCTTATCGTCGTCAAGGTCTTCGAAGTCAGCGTCGACAATATCTTCGTCGCCCGCTTCGTCTGCGCCTTTCATTTCAGGCTCAGCCTCACCGGCTTCCTCCTGAGAGGCCTTGTAGATCGCTTCGCCCAGTTTCATTGCCGACTCAGTGACGTTCTGAATGCCAGATTTGATTTTGCTGGCATCGTCGCCTTCAAGATCGTCCTTGAGCGCTGCGATCGCCAGTTCAATGGCCTCAATCGTCGTCGGGTCAACCTTGTCGGAATGCTCTTCCATCGACTTCTCGGTCGAGTGGATGAGGCTTTCCGCCTGGTTTTTCGCTTCGACCAGTTCCTTGCGGTCCTTGTCAGCCTCAGCATTTTCCTCGGCGTCACGGACCATGGCTTCGATGTCCTCATCGGAGAGACCACCGGATGCCTGGATCGTGATTTTCTGTTCCTTGCCAGTCCCCTTGTCGGAGGCGGCGACAGACACGATGCCGTTGGCGTCGATGTCGAAGGTCACTTCGATCTGGGGCATGCCGCGCGGTGCGGGCGGGATATCTTCAAGGTTGAACTGGCCGAGCATCTTGTTGTCGGCCGCCATCTCACGCTCACCCTGGAAGACGCGGATTGTCACGGCGTTCTGGTTGTCTTCCGCGGTCGAGAAGATCTGCGACTTCTTCGTTGGGATCGTCGTGTTGCGGTCGATCAGACGGGTGAAGACTCCGCCCAGTGTTTCGATGCCAAGCGACAGTGGGGTCACGTCGAGAAGGACAACGTCCTTCACGTCGCCCTGCAGCACACCGGCCTGAATGGCGGCGCCCATTGCCACGACTTCATCCGGGTTCACGCCCTTGTGCGGCTCTTTGCCAAAGAACTTGGTCACCTCTTCGATAACTTTCGGCATCCGGGTCATACCGCCGACGAGCACGACTTCGTCGATGTCGTCGGTCTTGAGGCCTGCATCCTTCAGCGCGGCTGCACACGGCTTCATCGAGGCCTTGATCAGATCACCTACGAGGCTTTCCAGCTTCGCACGGGTCAGTTTCACAACCATGTGCAGCGGCGTGCCGTCGGAGCCCATGGAGATGAACGGCTGGTTGATCTCGGTCTGGCTGGACGAGGACAGTTCAATCTTCGCCTTCTCGGCAGCTTCCTTGAGACGCTGCAGGGCCATCTTATCCTTCGTCAGATCGACGCCGTTTTCCTTTTTGAACTCGTCAGCAAGGTAGTTGACGACCCGCATGTCGAAGTCTTCACCACCGAGGAACGTGTCACCGTTGGTTGATTTTACTTCAAACAAGCCATCGTCGATCTCAAGGATGGTGACGTCGAATGTACCACCGCCGAGGTCATAGACAGCGATCGTTTTCGTCTCTTTCTTGTCGAGGCCATAGGCCAAAGCGGCAGCTGTCGGCTCGTTGATGATCCGCAGCACTTCGAGCCCGGCGATCTTGCCAGCGTCCTTGGTGGCCTGACGCTGTGCGTCGTTGAAATAGGCGGGGACGGTGATGACGGCCTGCGTCACTTCTTCGCCCAGATAGCTCTCAGCGGTTTCCTTCATCTTCTGCAGGATGAATGCAGAGACTTGGGAGGGGGAATACTTGTCGCCCTTTGCTTCGACCCAAGCGTCGCCATTGCCGCCGTCGATGACAGCAAACGGCATGTTCTTCTTGTCCTTGGCGAGGTCCTGGTCGTCAAACCGACGGCCGATCAGGCGCTTCACGCCAAAAATGGTGTTTTCAGGGTTGGTGACGGCCTGACGTTTGGCGGGTTGGCCAACAAGCCGTTCATCGTCGGTGAAGGCGACGATGGATGGGGTGGTGCGGGCACCTTCGGCGTTCTCAATCACGCGCGGCTGGGAGCCGTCCATGATCGCAACGCAAGAGTTTGTGGTGCCAAGGTCGATGCCAATGACTTTTGCCATGTTTCAAATCCCTCTCTTCGGGCGATGTGAGCGGCACGGACCCGTTCCGGCACCCGTGCCTTATGGTTGACTGCGATGGGCCGTAGCCCAGATCAGCGTGTATATAGGTGGGCCGAAAGGGGCCTGCAACCAGCGCGGTTAAGCTGATTTCGTTAATTTAGAGGCAATGATGAGCGTCAAAGACCCCGACCTGACGATCCGCGATGTGCCGATCTACCAGCAGTTCCTGTCGAGAGATGCGCAAGAAGAGATGCTTGCCGAGGTGCGGGAGGTCGTGCGCGTCGCTCCCTTGGTGCAGCCGATTACGCCGTCCGGCAAGAAGATGTCGGTGCGAATGACCTCTGCCGGTGCACTTGGCTGGGTCACGGACCGGGCCGGCTACCGGTATCAGGCGCATCATCCGGACGGGGAGGATTGGCCGCCAATCCCCGACTCTGTCTTGAATGTCTGGAGGGAGGTGTCCGGGACAGACCGGTTGCCAGAGTGTTGTCTGGTCAATCTTTATCGTGATGCTGCGAAGATGGGGCTCCATCATGATCGTGACGAGGCGGATTTGACGGCACCTGTCGTGTCCATCTCGCTTGGCGATGACGCCTTGTTCCGGATCGGGAACACCACCCGCGGCGGTAAGACAGAGTCCGTCTGGCTCAAGTCAGGCGACGTGCTTGTTCTGCGCGGTAAGTCTCGACTGCTCTATCATGGAATTGATCGGACGCGGCCGGGGTCTTCCACTTTGCTCGAGGGCGGTGGGCGGCTGAATTTGACCCTTCGGATCGTTACTTGAGCGGCGTTTTCGCTCAGTTGCTTTGGAACGTGCAGCAGCCGTTCTGAACAGAGCTGCCTTCTGGCGTGTCGTTAAACAGCGTCGCTGTCATCCCGAAAACCCGATCACTCATCCCATCGTTGCAAGGCAAGGCGTTGACGACAATCGTGCGCTCCAGCGTCAGCCCTTCCCGTGCTTGAATAAGGAAGCCTTTATCAGCAGCCAGTTCCCGCATAATCTCAAGGTCGCGGCGCCCTGTGTCCGGACTATTGTACTCCGACCCACGCGGATAAAGTGCCAAGGTCCAGAAAGGCTCTGTGCCGGAACATACAAGCGGGCGCGGCACCTCATTGGCAGGGATCGGATAGGCCTCAAGGAACCGCATGGAGACCCAGCCGTTCCGTTCGCCCGCAGGCACCATGCCCCATCCGTCCTCGATCCTTAAAACCTCAACATTAAGCGTGTAGGGACCGAATTCTCCAATCTTGTCGAAAGAGGCAGCAGGGCCTGAGCGAATGTTAAGAACATCGTCACCGGCGACCCCGGTCACGCTATACCGCTCTGGTAGGGATTGCGCTGTTGCGGTGCTCGTCCAGATCAACAGGCAGACAATCCAACGGATCATCGTGCCGCATCCCAAGAGGCGGAGGCGTGTTTCCGCGTATAGAATTCAAGCATGAGACCAATCATGATGAGGACGATGCTCACATACATTGGGTAGCTGATTGAGCTGTAATGCGGGTTATAATTGATGAATGCATAACCGCGCGATTGGTCAATCGCGTGAAACAGCGGGTTCCAGTCAAACATCGCAAGCAAGAAACCTGGCATGGTGTTGGCCACAAACATCTTGCCGGACGCGATCATGTTGGCACGGGCGTAGATCGAGGACGCGACAGAGACGAACCCCGGCATCCATGGTTTCAGCGCCAAAAAAATCATGCCGACCGCACAGCCAGAGAACCAGGCCAACAGCACCATCCCAAAGGCGCCCACAGGATCGTGGATCGTGATCGGGGTGTAGATGACGTGGTACAAATACAGGATCACCGACATCGACAGGACCTGGATATAGAGGCTGGCAAGTGCGGAGGACGTAATCGAGACGATTGTATTCATCGGCGCGTGTTTCATCATCGCCGAAGCCGGCCCTTCGGCCTTGAGCACAGACCCCATCGCCTTGGTGTGTGTCATGAACAGAAAGATGCCCGACATAATGAAGAGCAAAAAGTCCCCTCGGATCGCGCTGCTGCGCAGGCCGAGGACAGAGAACATGAAATAAAAAGCAGCGACAAATACGACCGTCTGCATCATGTTCATCAGCAGCCCGATCAGAGCGTTGCGATGGTCTTTGCGGACATCACGCACGATCGAATGATAAATCAGCTCAAGCAAGCTGAGAGCCGATCGGGACCGGTTCAATGGTCTGGGTGCTTCAAACATCGTGCCCGCCTTTGCCATTATTTTGAGGACTTTTCGTGTCCCTGACATGAAATTCTTGCTGATTTCTTGAGCGCTAACCATAAGGGGCGCGGTTCAGCTGATCAACGGCTACGCAGCGACCGCCAAAGAATGCAGGAGCAGATTATGGATTTTGATAAATTAACAGAGGTGATGCGGCGGCTGGCACTGGAGGCCGGCGATATCATTATGGATATCTACAATGCCGACGATTTCGAAGTGAAATCAAAGAGCGATGACAGCCCTGTCACAGCAGCGGACGAAGCCGCTGACGCCCATATTTCAGCGGGCTTACGGGCAGCTTTTCCAGATGTTGTTCTGGTCACGGAGGAGCAATCCGCGTCCCATTCACAATCGGCCAACACGTTTCTGATTGTCGATCCGCTCGACGGCACCAAAGAATTCATCCACCGCCGTGGCGATTTCACGGTCAACATCGCCTATGTGGAAGAAGGTGCTCCACGTCGGGGTGTGGTCTATGCGCCAGCGAAGGGCCGCTTGTTCTACACCAATGCCGCAGGCGTCTCGGTCGAAGAGGTGGGTGAGCTCGACAAGGATACGATCGGGACGACCGTACCAATCTCGGTCAGCAGCCCAAATAATTCTGGATTGATGGTCGTAGCCTCCAAATCTCACCGGGATCAGGCGACGGACGACTACATCAACAAGTACGCTGTGAATGATATGAAAAGCGCTGGATCTTCGTTGAAGTTTTGCCTCGTGGCGACTGGCGAAGCGGACATTTATCCGCGTGTCGGCCGGACAATGGAGTGGGACACGGCCGCGGGCCATGCGGTCCTGACAGGCGCGGGTGGCCATGTCGTTCGTTTCGATGACCACATGCCGCTCAGCTACGGCAAAGAGGACTTCGCCAATCCGTTTTTTATCGCATATGCGCCTGGCGTTGATCTGAAACTGCCCTGATGTCGGTCCTCGTTGTCATCCCAGCGCGCTACGCTTCAACCCGTTACCCCGGCAAGCCGCTGGTCGAATTAACAGGCGCAACGGGTGAGACGCGGTCGTTGATCCGGCGGTCGTGGGATGCCGCCCAGTCCGTATCTGGCGTGGACAGGGTCGTGGTTGCCACCGATGACGACCGGATCAAGCACGCCGCCGAAGCTTTTGGCGCTGAGGTTGTGATGACGTCGGAGGCTTGTCGCAATGGGACGGAACGTTGTGCCGAAGCGCTCGACGCGCTGGGCGGCGGGTACGACATTGTCGTCAATCTGCAAGGTGATGCGCCTTTGACGCCAGCGTGGTTTATCGAAGACCTCGTGAGCGCATTGGCCGCGCACCCTGTCGCGGAAGTTGCGACCCCGGTTCTGCGGTGTGACGGCGTTGCGCTGAAGGGTCTCTTGCAGGACAGGGCAGCAGGCCGCGTCGGCGGAACGACGGCGGTGTTCGGGGCAGATCATAACGCGCTCTATTTCTCAAAAGAGGTGATCCCGTTCACTGGTCAATCCTATGCCGACGACGCACCAACGCCCGTGTTCCATCACGTCGGCGTCTATGCCTACCGGCCGTCTGCCCTTGCGGCGTATCCGCGCTGGTCGTCTGGCCCGCTCGAAAGTCTCGAAGGGTTGGAGCAGTTGCGCTTTCTTGAGCGTGGTGCGCATATGCTGTGCGTCGAAGTCGAAGCGCGTGGAAGACACTTCTGGGAACTCAACAACCCAGAAGACGTTCACAAAATCGAAGATATGCTGCGTCAAATGGGGGAAGTATGACGTGTGAAATCATAATTTCCCCATAAAAAGGTCAGAGAGATCAGTTTGCTGATCTTGATGTCAGTGGTAGACAAGGCATCAACAAATTGATGTTCAATGATTGCTAAAAGGACGAGCGCATGAAGAAACGGGTCACCAAAGCGATCTTTCCGGTAGCCGGACTGGGAACGCGGTTTCTGCCAGCGACCAAGTCAGTCCCAAAAGAGATCATGACCCTCGTTGATCGCCCGCTGATCCAGTACGCCATCGACGAGGCACGCGCAGCAGGTATCAAGGAATTCATTTTCGTCACCTCGCGCGGCAAATCCGCGCTTGAAGATTACTTCGACAATGCGCCCGAGCTTGAATCGACCCTTCGAAAAAAGGGTAAGACGGAAATGCTGGAGGAGCTGAAGAACACAAATATGGATAGTGGCGCGATTGCCTATATCCGTCAGCATAAGGCCTTGGGCCTTGGTCACGCCGTGTGGTGTGCCCGTCGACTTGTCCACAATGAACCTTTTGCGGTGATCCTGCCTGACGACGTAATTGCAGCCGAGAAGCCCTGCCTGCAGCAGATGGTCGAAGCGCATGAGGAAACTGGCGGCTGCATGGTCGCAGCGATGGAAGTCCCGGAAGAAAAGGCGTCCGCCTACGGTGTGATCGACATCAAGGACGACATGGGCACGATGGTTTCCGTCAAAGGTCTGGTTGAGAAGCCACCCGCGGAGGAGGCGCCGTCAAACCTTGCAGTTATCGGGCGCTATATCCTCACCCCAAAGGTGATGCAGAACCTCAACAAGATCAAAACCGGGTCTGGAGGGGAAGTACAGTTGACCGACGCGATTGACGCTGAACTGGCGGCGGGTCGAGATGTGTATGGCTACCGTTTCCGCGGCCAGCGGTTTGACTGTGGATCCAAGGCTGGCTTCCTGCAGGCGACTGTCGCGTTCGGCCTTGCGCGCGGTGATCTGCGCGAAGAGTTCAACGGCTACCTGCAAGAACTGATGCAGATGCAGCAGGCGGCGCAGTAACAGGGCGATGTTCCCGGTAGATGTCTCAGGACAATCGGGGACACGCTCGCTTCTGTCTGAGGCACTTTTTTCATATCGGATGCGCTGGAAGCGACGCCGCTTGATTTTGCGCTCCCTCCGCCGGCGCAAGGAATTGAAGCGGCTTTCAGTCAAAGACATTCCTGGCAGTGGGGTTCTGGTTTTTGCGACTGTCCGAAATGAGATGCTTCGTCTGCCGCACTGGCTGTCGCATTACCGCGGCCTTGGCGCCGCGCACTTCCTCGTTGTTGACAACGCAAGCGATGATGGCACGGCCGAGTATCTTGCAGATCAACCTGACGTATCCGTCTGGTCCACGTCGCACAGCTACAAAGCTTCTCGCTTCGGCGTCGATTGGCTGACCTGCTTGCAGTTTAAATTTGGTCATGGCCGCTGGTGCCTGACCGTGGATGCAGATGAGATTCTGGTGTTTCCAGATTCACCGACTTCTGATTTGCAAAGGCTGGTTCAGCATCTGGAGGCAACAAACCGACCATCGTTTGGCGCGCTGTTGCTCGATCTCTTTCCAAAGGGGCCGCTGACCGAAATTCCTTTCCAAACCGGTGAGAATCCTATCGACGCATTGCTGTGGTTTGACGCAGACGGATACCGCGCACGACGTCACGCAGTTTATGGCAACCTGTGGATCCAAGGAGGGACACGAGACCGCGTTTTTTTCGGCAGCCAGCCGGAACGATCTCCGACGTTGAATAAGACGCCGTTGGTAAAGTGGTCACGGAGTTATGCCTATGTTACGTCGACCCACCAGATCTTGCCCAGGTCGATTAATCGGGTTTTTGAAACAGGCGACGGCCCACGTGTGAGCGGTGTTTTGCTCCACACCAAGTTCCTCAACAATATTGCAGAGAAATCGCATGAAGAACTTGAGCGACAGCAACACTTCGAGAACAGCGACCTTTATCGGCCCTATTATAAGGCTCTGATAAATTCCCCCGACCTTTGGCACGAGGAGGCCGTCCGCTATGAAGGTCCGGACCAGCTTGAGACATTAGGCTTGATGACCCGCGGGACCTTTGCAGCCAAGTAAGCAGGTGTGCTTGCCTAATCTTCGATGTTGTTTATTGATTGGAAACAGTCAACACGCCAGAATTGGCCGGCAAGTCAGAATTAACCAATACGATGCTATCCCGGGCTGAGGCAGACCTGAAGCATCGATGGGAAGGATCAAATTGGGCGTCTGGACGTCATATCGTCTGCGCTGGCAGCGAAAACGCTGGCACATCCGTGCCCGGCGCAAGAGCCGTGAGCTGTCTGTCATGCGCGATCGGACAGACCTGATCAAACCCAATGATGTCCTTGTCTTCTCGACTTTCCGCAACGAAGACGTCCGACTGCCTTACTTCTTTGAATATTATCGCAATCTCGGAGTCGATCACTTCATCCTGGTCGACAATGACAGCGATGACGGCGGCGGCGATTACGCGGCTGAGCAGCCTGACGTTTCAATCTGGAAAGCGCGCGGCAGCTATCGAAAGTCGCGGTTTGGCGTTGATTGGCTGAACTATCTCCAGCGTAGATATGCGCATGGTCATTGGACGCTTGTTGTCGATCCGGACGAATTTTTCGTCTATCCGTTTTGCGACACACGCCCAATTCGGGCGCTCACGGACTGGCTGGAAGCATCTGACATTCGAAGCTTTGGTGCGATGTTGCTGGACATGTATCCAAAGGGCCGGCTGGACGCGATGCCGTACCGCCGGGGCCAGAACCCGATTGAAATTGCGTCGTGGTTTGACAGTGGCAACTACACCATTTCAAAAAATCCGTTGTACCGTAATCTTTGGATTCAGGGCGGGCCTCGGGCGCGGATGTTCTTCCCGGATCAGCCGAAACGCGCACCTGCGTTGAATAAGACCCCCCTGATCAAATGGGACCGTCGGTATGCTTATGTCAGTTCGACCCATATGGTCCTGCCACGTGGTCTGAACTTGGTCTACGATGAGTGGGGCGGTGAAAAGGCATCTGGCGTCCTGCTCCATGCCAAGTTTCTCGACACGTTCGGAGCGAAGGCCCAGGAAGAGCTGGAGCGTGGCCAGCATTATGCCGGGTCGCAGGAATATAAGGCCTACGCGGAGAAGATCAGCAGCCAACCTGATTTGTGGTGCAAGTGGTCGGAGAAATACATCAACTGGCGCCAACTTGAGATCCTTGGCCTCATGTCGAAAGGCAATTGGGCATGAGCGTAGGCGTCGTCATGCTCATCCATACGGCCTTTGATCGGGCGGAGCAGGTCTTGCGCCATTGGTCAGCGGCCGGATGCCCGGTTGTGGTACATGTCGACAAGAGCGTGAAACGCGCGACGTATGAGGCCTTCGTCGAACAGGTATCAGATGTTCCAGATGTGCTCTTTTCAAAGCGGCACCGCTGCGAATGGGGCACATGGGGGATTGTCGCCGCGTCGCAATCGGCCTCGTCACTGATGCTGGACTCGTTTCCGGACGTCCGACACGTCTACCTTGCGTCAGGGTCCTGTTTGCCGCTCAGACCTGTTCGGGACCTAAAAGCGTATCTTGCGCAACGTCCGCGCACAGATTTCATCGAAAGCGCGACAACCGCGGATGTGCCATGGACCCAGGGCGGCCTGGACTTTGAGCGGTTCACGCTGCGTTTCCCATTCTCATGGCGCAACCAACGGTTCCTGTTCGACCGCTATGTTGAGTTTCAGCGCCGGTTCAAGATGTATCGCCGCATCCCGGAAGGCATCGTGCCACATATGGGATCACAATGGTGGTGTCTGACACGTCAAACTTTGTCTGCGATCCTCGAAGATCCTGATCGATCGGTCTACGACGGCTATTTCAAACGCGTCTGGATCCCGGATGAGAGTTACTTTCAGACCTTGGTGCGGCTTTATTCACAGCATATCGAAAGTCGCTCCCTGACGCTGTCGAAATTCGATTATCAGGGCAAGCCACACATCTTTTATGATGACCACCTCCAGCTTCTGCGGCGATCGGATTGCTTTGTTGCGCGGAAGATCTGGCCCTTTGCGGACCGGCTCTATGACAACTTTCTGAATGAGACGAACCCGCAGAAAGGCGCTGAGCCAAATCCCGGCAAGATCGACCGGATCTTCTCAAAGGCGGTGGAGCGTCGGACTCGGGGCCGCGCTGGCTTGCTGATGCAAAGCCGCCTTCCGCGTGAGGGTCATGAGAACGGTTTCACATCGTCCCCTTATTCGGTGTTTGAAGGTTTCGCAGAACTGTTTGAGGACTTCGAACCCTGGCTTGCAAAGGTGACCGGGACGCGGGTTCATGGTCACATATTTGCGCAGCAACGGGTCGAGTTTGAAGGCCGGCAACCTGTGTTCAACGGGGCCCTGAGCGACAGCGCCAAGCTGAGGGATCATCAGCCCAAGTCCTTCCTTGTCAATCTGATCTGGAACACCCGGGGGGAACGGCAATGTTTTCAGTTCGGTCCGATGGACAGCCAGCAGATCAGCTGGTCGCTCGCCAAAGACCCCAACGCGCAAATCAGCGTCATAACCGGAGCCTGGGCAATCCCGCTGTTTCTATCGAACCGCAACTTCTCGGATATTCGAGCTGAGGCTGCTGAGCTTCAGCGGATCGAAAGCGAACACCTGAACGCGCTGCGGTCCTACTGGGCCAAGGCCCGCATTCGCATTTGGAGCCTTGCGGACTTTGTCGAATCTCCGATGGAGGCGATGCAGCTTGTGCTGGATGAGATGGGTGTGAAAACCATGCGGCGGGTCACGGAAGCGCCAAAAATGGTTGACCTCACGGGATTTGGGCAGTTCCTCCAAAACCTCAAGAACCAAGGGATGCATCCTTACTTGATGGGTGATTTTCCCACCGACGATACCCCGAACGAAAAACGATCAACCCGTCGCAAACCCTATTTGGTGCGGTAACGCATGGATCGATTTGACCACTTCGTCGTGTTCGCTGAGATGCGCACCGGGTCCAATTTTCTTGAGACGAATATCAACGCCTTCAATGGGCTGACCTGTCACGGTGAAGCGTTCAATCCCAGCTTTATCTCTTACCCGAACCGGACTGAAACACTGGGGCTCAGCAAAGAAGACCGGGATGCCGATCCTTTCGCGCTGCTTGCCCGAATGAAGGATGCCGAGGGACTCAACGGATTTCGCTATTTCAACAATCACGACTCTCGGATCCTCGACACGATCCTGTCAGATACACGCTGTGCAAAAATCATTCTGACCCGCAACCCAATCGACTCATATGTTTCCTGGAAGATCGCGAAGTCCACTGGTCAATGGAAGCTGACCGATGTGAAGCGCCAGAGGGTCAAAGATATCACGTTTGACGCTGATGAGTTCGAGGCGCATTTGACAAAGACGCAGACCTTCCAACTCAAGATCCTGTCGACCCTGCAGCGAACGGGTCAGACCGCGTTCTACATCGGCTACGATGATCTTCGCGACGTCGATGTTATGAATGGTTTGGCCGCCTTTTTGGAGTGCGATGATCAGCTCAAAGGCCTCGACACCTCCCTCAAGAAACAGAACCCAAGCGCGCTCGAAGATAAGGTTACCAACTTTGAGGAGATGGAGCGCGCTTTGCTGCATCTGGATCGATTTGATCTCAACCGGACCCCCAATTTTGAGCCCCGGCGCGGACCTTCGGTACCCACTTACGTCGCTTGTGCGACCGCTCCACTGCTATTCCTGCCACTGCGCGGTGGGCCAGTTGATCTGGTGCAGGACTGGATGGCGGGCTTGGACGATGTAAGCGCCGACGCGCTGATCACCGGCTTTACTCAAAAAGGGCTACGGCAGTGGAAGGATGACCGGCCCGGTCACCGTGCCTTTACGGTGGTTCGGCATCCGGTGGCCCGGGCGCATGCAACATTTTGTCACCGGATCCTGAATTCCGGGGATGGAAGTTTTGCGGAGATCAGAAAGATCCTCCGCAATCAGTTCAAGCTGCCACTGCCGGGCACCTACCCAGATCCCGCTTACACCGAGGGCACTCACCATGAGGCCTTTTTGGGGTTTCTGAGGTTTGCCAAAGCCAACCTGTCGGGGCAGACAAGTCTGCGCACTGATCCGCACTGGGCGACCCAGGCGCAGACCCTTCAGGGCTTTGCGGACTTCGCGTTGCCCGATCATGTTCTGAGGGAAGATCGTTTGGCCGACGACCTCGCGATCCTCGCGGCGCAGGTCGGTCGGGATGAGATGCCGGAGGTGCCTGTCCATACCGACCCTTACGCCTCGCTGCTTGGGTCGATTTACAGTCCGGACATAGAGGCTGCCGTTCGGGACGCCTATCAGCGCGATTACACCGCGTTCGGGTTTGCGGATTACGCCGCCTGAGCAGTGCTCGCCTCGGTCAGGATTGTATAAAGCGTCGCCGGATCATCATTGGCCCGTAATTTACCGCATGTCGCTTCATCCCGCAGTGTGCGGGAGATCAGGGCGAGCGCTTTCAGGTGATCCACGCCAGCGCTTTCCGGCGCGAAGAGCGTGAATACCAGGTCGACGGGCTGACGGTCAACGGACCCAAAATCCAGCGGTTTCTTCAAGCGGACGAACAGGCCCGTCACCTCAGTCGCATTGGACAGGCGGGCGTGGGGCAAAGCGACGCCGTGTCCCACACCGGTTGGACCAAGGGCTTCGCGGTCCATCAATGCTTCCACAACTGTCATGGCAGGGAGCCCGAATGCAGACTCCGCCATATCACCCAATTGATGAAACAGGCGCTTCTTGCTGCTCACAGCCGTCATCACCTTAAGACCCGTTGCCGGGAGGATGTCCTGAATACCCATGTTCTAATCCTGTCCGGACCGTCCGAACTAGCCTGCGTTGCGCGGGTCGATCCACCCGATATTGCCGTCTTCCCGGCGGTAGACCACGTTGACCCCGCTATGTCCCTCGTTTCGAAAAACCAGCACGGGGGCGTCAGCAAGTTCCATCTGCATCACGGCTTCTTCGACAGACAGCGACAAAATCTTTGTCTCCATCTCAGCCACGATCATCGAACTCACGCCTTCCGGCTCTCGATCTTCCGACTCATCCTTTGCGGCGAGGATATACGAGCCAGCTTCGGAAAGTTCAACGGGGTTCACGCGCTCCTTATGGTGGTCCTTCAATCTGCGCTTATACCGCCTGAGTTGTTTGTCCATTTTTTCAGCCGCGCTTTCGAAAGCGGCGTAAATCTCGGGGTCATGCCCTTTGGCTTGGGCTGTAAGGCCGGTGGAAAGATGCACTGTCGCTTCACAGACATATTCATGACCGCTCTTGGAAAATACGACGCTGGCGTCTGTCGGGCGTCCGGCATATTTGCTGAAAACGTCGCCAAGCTCTGTCTTCACATGCGTCTGAAGGGCTTCACCAATGTCGATCTGCTTTCCTGTGATCTGATAGCGCATCTTGTCTCCTTCTTCTCAATGCGGACAATTCGGGCGTGAAAACGGTAAAGACCGCGTTAACGCGTCGGCGAATTGTCGGGGTGGATGATCATGTGACCTGTGTGCGCGTGGCCCGCCGGGTTGGCGATGATGGGCCTGCGCTGTGATCCGACATGTATCATCTTCTCCATTGGGCGTCAGAAGCAGCGACGAGTCAATGGGCTCATGTCAGATGGGTCAGGGCAGGCGGAAAGAATTTCCAAGGTAGACGCGGCGCACATTCTCATCCTCAACCACGTCTTTCATGGTGCCGGACATGAGAATTTTGCCGTCGTGCAAAATATATGCGCGATCCACAATTTGCAGCGTTTCCTGAACGTTGTGGTCGGTGATCAGGACACCGATCCCGCGATTCTTGAGATCGGCGGTCAGCGTTCTGATCTCCCCTACAGCGATGGGATCCACGCCCGCGAAAGGTTCATCCAGAAGGACATATTTCGGATCAGCGGCCAGACAGCGTGCGATTTCTGCGCGACGGCGTTCGCCACCGGAAAGCGCCATCGCAGGCGCCCGCCGCAGGTGTTCGATTGAGAATTCGGAAAGCAGATCTTCGAGCCGGGCTTGGCGTTTGCGCCGGTTCGGCTCAGCGATTTCGAGGATCGCCATAATGTTGTCTTCGACGTTGAGCCCCCGAAAGATCGACATTTCTTGCGGCAGATATCCGATGCCGAGCTTTGCGCGGCGATACATCGGCAGTGCGGTCACGTCACGGCCGTCAACAATCACATGGCCGCCTTCCGGCGTCACAAGGCCCGCGATCGAATAAAAACAGGTTGTTTTGCCAGACCCGTTCGGCCCCAGAAGGGCAACAACCTCGCCCCGTCCCAGCTCAAGACTGACATCCCGGATGACGGGCCTCTTGCGGTAGCTCTTGCGCAGATTGACAATCTTGAGGCCAACGTCGCCATCGGTCACGGACAGTTCAGGCATCAATTGTCGCCTTGGTTGAAAATCGTGCGCACCCGACCATCCATTTGGGCCGCACCCGTTGTCAGATCAATCCGCATGGTGTCCGCTGAAATCGCGCTCGCTCCTTGGGTCAATAGGACGTCACCGGTCAGCACAAGAGTTCCGGCATCGAGGTTGTATTCGGCGTTCTGAGCCTCGGCCGCTTCGGTTGCGGTGACAAATGTGACCCCGCCTGCCGCTGAGAGGCGCGAAATGTCGCCGCTGTTGCCGTTGTAGATCACATCAACCCGGCCAGCCGACAACCTCAGGTCGCCCTGTCCGATCACAACATTGCCTTGGAATTGGGCGGACCCGGTATCCTGATCCACCGAAAGGCTGTCAGCGGTGATCTCAACCGGGGCGGTGGGATCCGCGTTGATCGTTCCGAGGTCGATGTTTGTCTGCGCCATCAAAGGCGTGGCGCCGATTATCAGACACAGAACAAAAGAACGAAGAGATAGCACGTCAAAGAATCCTATTGTTCCGGCAGGTATATCAGCCGCACCCCGTTTTGGAACAGCATCACCTGACCCTGCTCAGCGCTGGGCGTTTCAATGCGCAACTGGCCTGCGGTCAGCGTCCCGAACGGGGCCTGTACTTCGAGCGCCCCGTCGGTGAGGATCGTTCCCGTGGCGATGTCTGCGGTAAGGCCCATCGTCTCCATTTCAAAGCCGTTCGACGTTTCGATACGTGCCAGTCCCGACAGGGTGACGATGCGGGTCGCGTTGTCGATTTCACCTGTCCCTGCGGTGATATGGATGAGGGTCCCGTCCACAGCTTCAATCGCGGTGCGTAAGCCTTCGATCGTCAATCCATCCTCGGTGGGCCGCGCCGTCTGAGCGGTGACTTCGACGACCGAGCCGTCCTCAGCCACGCCAGAGACCTGAGGCTCCGACAGTCGTGGCTCACGCGCGATATCCTCAATGTCTGCGTAGGGAATTGAGGTGTCCGTCGACGGTGCGCGGGCGAACAGAAAGATCGTCGACATGAGCGCCAAAGCAGCCAGCGGCAGCGTGATCTTGAGGAACCCGACGAGCCGCGAATACCCCTCTTCCCCAAACATGTCAGACTATGCCGGCGCGCAAACAGTCGTGAATGTGCAGGATCCCCACCACACGTCGCGATCCGTCCGGATCGACTACAAACAGGCAGGTGATCTTGTTTTCGTTCATCACGTTTACAGCCTCTTCTGCGAGCGCATTGAGCCCAATCGTGCGGGGATCAGATGTCATCACCTTGCCCGCCGTCAGCTCTAGTAGCCCCACCATGTTCCGACGCAGATCGCCATCGGTCACGATGCCGGCAAGGTAACCGTTCTCATCAAGAACACCAACGACGCCAAACCCTTTCTGGCTAATCGTCAGCAGCGTATCGCTCATCGGGGTGTCTGTGCCAGACAGCGGCACAGCGTCGCCGGTGTGCATCAGGTCGCCAACGCGGGAGAGCTGCGCGCCCAGTTTGCCGCCGGGATGAAAGTCGCGGAAATTGTCAGCCGAGAATGACCGATGTTCCATCAACGCCACAGCCAGCGCATCACCAAGAGCGAGGGTCATGGTCGTTGACGTGGTGGGCACGACACCTGTTCCGCAGGCCTCATCCAGCCGCGGCATGATCAGCGCGATATCGCATTGTCCCACCAGGGAAGAGCCCGGACGGCTGGAGATGCCGATCAGCGGAATGCCAAACCGTTGGGTGTAGGCGATCAGGTTGGCAAGCTCTGGCGCTTCGCCAGAATTTGAAATCGCAAGCACCACGTCATGCTTCGTCACCATCCCCAAATCTCCGTGGGAGGCCTCAGCAGGGTGAACGAAATAGGCCGGTGTCCCGGTGCTAGCCAAAGTTGCCGCGATCTTGTGGGCGATGTGCCCGGACTTGCCGATCCCAGATACGATGACCCGCCCATCACAAGACAGGATCAAATCCACCGCCTCCGCAAGACTCTCCCCGACCGAATCCGCGAGGGTTTCAAGCGCAGTAGCCTCGGCCCGAATGACGCGCTGTGCGGTCTTAAGAAAGCGGTTCTTGTCCATCAGTGCGAAAAGATATCCGTGTCGGGCCACCCAGACAGATCGAGCCGGGCACGCATCGGCAGAAAGTCAAAGCAGGCCTGCGCAATTTCTGTTCGGCCTTCCCTCTCTAGCCGAGCGTTTAGTGCATCGCGCAGCTGATGAAGGTAAAGGACATCGGACGCCGCATAATCAAGCTGCGCCTCGCTCAACTCTTCTGCGCCCCAATCGGATTGCTGTTGGTATTTTGAGATATCGACACCGAGCAACTCCTGAAGCAACGCTTTCAGGCCATGACGATCTGTGTAGGTGCGGACCAGTTTGCTGGCGATTTTTGTGCAATAGACCGGACTGGCCACGGTTCCGAACGCGTTTGACATCGCGGCGATATCGAACCGGCCGAAGTGAAACAGCTTCAGAACGTTTGGATCAGCAAGCATCTTGCACAGGTTCGGGGCCTCTGTCTGGCCCTTCTCGACCTGGATGAGATGGCAATCTCCGTCGCCGCCGGACATCTGAATGAGACACAGCCGATCCCGATGTGGATTGAGGCCCATCGTCTCACAATCAATGGCGACGACCGGCCCAAGGTCGAGCCCATCAGGAAGGTCATTCTTGTAAAGGTGGTTTGTCATCCGCATCCCTCATCTGGTTGAGCCATCTTCGATTAGCTCAGAATTCTTAAGGAGGGATGGTGCCCAGAAGAGGACTCGAACCTCCACGTCCATACGGACACCAGCACCTGAAGCTGGCGCGTCTACCAATTCCGCCATCTGGGCACAGATTGCGTGAGACGGGGCAATAGACAAGGGCCAAAGGGGTGTCAACGGGATTCGGCGGCATCTTGGGCGCTTATGCCGCCTTGTTTCATCGCGGCCAGCGGACTAGGACGTTTCCGGGAACAGTCAGGGAATCCAATCATGTCCAAACTCGTCACCATCTACGGCGGATCAGGCTTTGTGGGTCGGTATATCGCACGGCGTCTGGCCAAGAACGGCTGGCGCATACGAGTGGCCGTCCGCAATCCGAACGAGGCGATGTTTGTGAAGCCTTATGGTGCCGTTGGTCAGGTTGAACCTGTCTTCTGCAACATTCGCGATGATGACAGTGTTCGCTCGGTCATGCAGGGCGCGGATGCAGTTGTGAACTGCGTTGGTGTGCTCGATGAAGTTGGCAAGAACACATTTGAGGCAACGCAGGCCGACGGCGCTGAGCGCATCGCGCGGATCGCATCGGAAGAGGGCGTCGAGACGATGGTGCAATTGTCCGCAATAGGTGCGGACGCAGACAGCGCCAGCGAATATGCCCGCACAAAAGCCGCGGGCGAGGACGGCGTATTGCGTCACATGCCCAATGCGATGATCCTGCGTCCTTCAATTATCTTCGGCACAGAAGATGGGTTCTTTAATCGCTTCGCCGGGATGACTCGTTTTGGTCCTGTCCTGCCGGTCGTGGGTGCAAACACGCGGTTTCAGCCAGTCTATGTGGACGATGTTGCAGCAGCTGCAGTCATGGGTGTTGAGGGAAAAGCACACGGCGTCTTTGAGCTTGGCGGCCCGGATGTGCATACGTTTCGCGAATTGATGCAGTTGATGTTGGGCGTCATTCGCCGGCGCCGGTTGATCCTGAACATCCCGTTCTGGATGGCGCGGATCATGGGGTTCGGGTTTGGTGTGCTAAAAACTATCTCGCTTGGTCTCATCCGTGGTCCGGTGACGACGGATCAGGTGAAGAACCTTGCCGTCGATAATGTAGTGGCGGATGACGCGCAGGGTTTTGACGCGCTCGGTCTCCAACCACAGGCGATGGAGGCGATCCTGCCTGAATATCTGTGGCGGTTCCGTCCCAGTGGGCAGTACGACGCGATCAAGGAAAGTGCGAAGAATCTCAAGGCCTAAGTGTAGGCGATCACCAGCAGGATCACGCCCAGGATCACCCGGTAAATTACGTAGGGTGTGAAGCTGACGGAACGCAGCAGCCGCATCATCAGGCTGAGCGCTGCCAATGCGGCGACAAAGGCCAGTACAGCTGCAATAGCGCCATCGCGTGCGGCGGCGATGTTGGCGGTGGCGATCACCTCCGCGCCCAGCAATGTGCCCGACGCAATGATCGTCGGGATCGACATTAGCATGGCGAGCTTTGCGCCATCTTCGCGCTTATAGCCGAGCTGGCGCGCGGCGGTGATCGTGATGCCAGACCGGGACGTGCCGGGGATCAGTGAAATCGCCTGCCACAGCCCCATCGTCAGGGCGTGACCCAAAGTCCACTGATGCGCCTCGCGAATGGTCGGGCCAGTCTGGTCGGCCCAAAACAGGACAAGTCCGAAGATCAGCATGGTCCACCCGATCACGGCCATCGACCGCAGCGCGTCATCCCAGCCGGTGAGCTTCAGGATCAAGCCGAAGATGACGACAGGGATGGTCGCAAGGATCAGGCACAGCGCCAGAAACGCACCTTGGGTGTCGATCTTGCCACGGACAAGGCGCAAGAAACCGCCGAAGGCGAGCCGTACGTCAGACCAGAAATACAGCACGACGGCAAACAAAGTTCCAACGTGAACTGCGACGTCAATGACCTGTCCCTGGTCCTCCATCCCAGTCAATTCCGGCAATAGAATAAGGTGTCCGGAGGACGAGACGGGGAGGAATTCGGTAATGCCCTGTATGAGGGCGGCGAGGACGAGCGTAAAAAGCGGCATGGTGGTCCCTGATTCGTTGAGACCGTTCTAAACGCTTGGTGTTTCAGGAAAAGAGAACATATAAGACCGTATCGGACCTATTTTTATCTGTTGTCCAGCAACATTTCCGAAGTTCATCCGCTGAAATTTGTAAATAGGTCACACATTCTGACTTTTCTTTTGGTATCTGCGCTCGTAAAGAGGCTGCTCAATCTGAATTGGGAGTTTGCTCAGTGGCTGGCCAGAAAATGCTCAAGTTTGTGGAAGTGCCCCGGGATATGCCGGAGAAGCGCCCGCCGAATTTACGCCGCGAGGATTTCGGTGAGATCTATGCAGAGTAC
>JBCBCS010000037.1:0-20714 GCA_038530475.1 Pseudomonadota bacterium | reverse complement strand
TGTAGACGGCACCGTCTACATCACCAATGACAAGCGGGCAGAGGTGAAAAAGAAGATCAATCTCGCGCTCGGCTCGGCTTTGATCGAAGAAAAGTCGTATGTCGACCACGGAGCAAGCGAATGAACGATGTGATCGCAGAGGCGCGGAAGCTTCTCGCCGGTGAGGCACAGCGTCTTGGGAAGTTCTTGTCGGCCGACAAGACACGCGCAAGGGCACCTGCGGTACGGAAACTGCATGAAATCCGTCGTATGCTTGACCAAAACTACGCGTATACATCACAGGCCGGTCAGGACACGATTGTGGATCAGCTGATGAAGCTGAAACGAGGAGGCACCTTCGTCGATGTTGGTGGCTATGACGGTGTGACAGGCTCTAACACACTTTTTCTGGAGGCCTATCGCGGTTGGACAGGCGCCTTAATTGAGCCGGTGCCGGCACAACTTGAAAAGGCAAAGGTTGCACGCACCTGCCCTTGCCTTGGTGTGGCGATCGCCCCGACAGAGGGGGAGGCGGATTTTATCGAGATCAGCGAAGGCTACACACAGATGTCCGGCCTTGCCTCAACATATGACGCGAAGCTGCTTGATACAGTGCGGGCTGATTCACGCCACAAGGAGAACGTTCTTCGTGTTCAGACAAAGACGCTCTCAATGATCCTTGTCGAAACCGGCCTCACGAACCCCGATTTCCTTTCGCTTGATATCGAAGGTGGGGAGGTCGCCTGCCTCGAGTCATTTCCCTTTGCAGACCATGACGTCAAGATCTGGTCGATTGAGAACAACACCTCCGGCTCCGAGATCCGCAACATCATGGAAGCTGCCGGGTACCGCCTCATCGAATTCTGCGGCCCGGACGAAATCTACGCCAAGCCTGGCTAAATCCAGAGCATTGTAAACGTTAACCGACCCTTCACTCCCGACCCTGTATCCCAATAACCGGGTGAGAAATGGAGTGAGAATGGGTGATCGTAGCAATGCGCCGATAATCATCAAGCGTAAGAAGGTCGTAGGTGGCGATGGCCACCACGGCGGCGCTTGGAAAGTGGCCTATGCGGATTTCGTGACCGCGATGATGGCCTTCTTTCTGCTGATGTGGCTTCTGAACGCAACGACCGAGCAACAGCGAAAAGGTATCGCTGACTACTTCTCGCCGACAATCCCGGTCAATCGGGTGTCTGGCGGCGGGGATGGGCTGTTCAATGGCACGGACATTTTCACTGAAGAGACTTTGGCGCAGACCGGAACCGGCCAGTCTGGTACGGTCGAATTTGACGCCGCATTCGAACCCAACGATGAGATGGCCGCTGAGGTCGCAGCACTTGAAAGCATAGAGCGTGCGCTCTTGGGGATCGGTGGCGAAAGCCTGGTAGAGCAGGACGCGTTGCGGCATGTCATCACCAGATTGACCGATGAAGGTCTGGTGATTGAAGTCTTTGCGCGGGAGGGCGCGCCGCTCTTCCGTGGCGACACCGACACACCTATGCCGGTTCTGGTTGAACTGACCGAGATGTTCGGCCGCGTGTTTCAGCTCGTGACCAATCCGATAGCAGTAGAGGGGCACATCCGGTCGCGTCCCATTACAGTTCGGACGGATGACGGTTGGGACGTTTCAACCGGGCGGGCAGAAGCCGTGAGGGTCTTATTGGAAGGCAGCGGAATCGCGCCTGATCGGATGGCCCGCATCACCGGCCATTCTGATCGTGACCTTGCCGAACTCAACGCGCTGGCCGTCCGAAACGATCGCATTGAGATTACGCTGCTGCGCCAGACCTCCGAGTAATAGTCTGAAAGATTTTATCTATTAGGCAGGCGTTAAGTGACCGGGATGTAGGCAGGTCGAAACTGCGTCGTCCCTTGTGACAGAAAGGCCAAGATCATGACTATCTCTTCTTCCCTGAACGCGAGCGTTGCGGGACTTGCAGCAAACGCAAGCCGTCTTGCAACGATCTCTGACAATATCGCGAACGCATCCACTTACGGATACAAGCGGGCGGTCACTGATTTTCATGCCATGGTGATCGATGGTGGCGCAGGTCGCTACACAGCTGGCGGTGTGCGCGTGACAAGTCAGCGCCTGATTGATGAACGGGGGCCACTTGTTTCGACGTCGAATGCGACCGACCTCGCAATTCGGGGACGCGGCATGCTGCCGGTAACCGAAGGTTCAGCCGTTGCTATCGGCGCGACTGACTTTCCAATGCGCCTGGCCACCACCGGATCATTTCGACCTGACGAGAGTGGGTTTTTGACGACGGCGAGCGGCCTTGTCCTTCTGGGATGGCCAGCAGATGCAAACGGAACAATTCCCACGTTCCCCCGCGATACAATCGGAGGGCTCGAGCCAATCAGACTGAACACCAATCAGTTTGTCAGTGACCCAACCACAGATGTGTCCCTCGCCGTAAACCTGCCGGCCACAGAAACCGAAGCAGGTGCATCGGGCGACAGTGCGGAATTGGCCGTAGAGTATTTTGACAATCTCGGCACGTCTCAGAGCCTTGCCATCCAGTTTGTGCCAACAGTCCCTGCAACCGGGTCATCAAACTCATGGACGATGATCATTGAGGACTCCGCCAGCGGTGGCGCCGTGGTCGGACAATATGAACTGGATTTTGACGATTCCGCCGGGCTTGGTGGGCGTTTGCTCAATGTGAATGACGTTTCTGGCGGACCGTATGTGCCGGCTGACGGAACCATCTCTGTCCCGGTCGGCAGCGGCACGATCAATATTGAGATTGGACAAATTGGTGAACCAGGCGGTCTGACCCAATTGTCCGATTCATTTGCGCCCGTCTCGATCACCAAGAACGGCTCTCCTGTCGGCAACATGACCAGCGTTGAGGTCGACGCGAATGGATTTGTCCACGCCTTCTTCGATAATGGCGTCTCGCGGACGATCTATCAGGTGCCACTTGCGGATGTGTCCAATGTGAATGGCCTCTCAACTGAAGATCATCAAAGCTATTCGGTCACGCCAGAAAGCGGCGCCTTTTATCTCTGGGATGCCGGCGACGGCACAACAGGCGATATCGTCGCCTTCGCAAGAGAAGAATCTGCCACTGACGTTGCTGGCGAACTGACCAGCTTGATCCAAACTCAACGCGCCTATTCGTCCAATGCGAAGGTCATTCAGACCGTCGACGAAATGTTGCAGGAAACCACCAATATCAAACGTTAACCGCCGGACCTGATCGATGAGCATTTCACACTCCCTGAATAACGCAATCAGCGGTTTGAACGCGACCTCACGGCTCGCCGAAGTGGTGTCGTCGAATGTGTCGAATTCTTTGACCGAAGGGTATGCACGCCGCAGTCTCGAACTGTCATCGGTGTCCGTCGGCGGACGGGGCGCAGGGGTCGGCGTCGGATCCGTTTTCCGGCACGTGGACCGAGGGATATTGGCGGACAGACGTCTGGCGGATGCCGCGCTGAACGGAGCAGAGACTGTGGTGTCAGTGCTCGGTCGGGTTGAGGATATCATCGGCAGCCCCGGTTCAGGCCAGTCCATTTCTGACTTTATTGTTCAGGTCGAAGCAGCGTTTATCGATGCTGGCTCCAATCCCTCGTCCGATGTGGCGCTCAGCACACTCAACAACTCGCTTCGGTCTTTGACTGATCGATTGAACATCGCGTCAGATGAGATTCAGCGCATGCGGTTAGACGCAGACCAATCCATTGAAGAACAGGTTGAGCGTCTGAATCTCAATCTACAACAAGTTGAGCAGTTGAATTCAGACATTTTCAAGATCGGTACCACAGGTGGTGATCCGTCTGTATTGATGGATGAGCGGCAGCGGTTGGTGGACCAAATCAGTGAAATGGTTCCCGTTCGGGAGATGGATCGTGGCTCCGGCCGTATTGCGCTTATGACGCCAGCCGGTGAAATGCTGATAGATGGTCGCGCAAAGAGCTTCGGTTTTGTTGCAAACACCTTTGTCACACCAGATCTGACACTTTCTTCTGGTGCACTTTCAGGTGTCACTTTCGATGGAGTGCCGCTGGCGTCCGATGGGGTTGGACGGCTCGCCGGGGGGACGCTCGGTGCGGCGTTCCAAGCCAGAGATGAAGACCTCGTTGTTGCGCAAGAAAGCCTCGATCGCATCGCAGCCGACCTCACACTTAGATTTCAGGACCCTACTGTTGACCCAAGTCTTGCAACTGGTGATCCAGGACTCTTTACCGATGGCGGGGCTGCTTTCGACAGCGCCGACACGGTCGGATTGGCCGGACGCATAACGCTCAATGCGAATGTCGACCCTGAGCAGGGCGGACTTCCGTCACGGCTGCGCGATGGACTGTACGCCGCCACAATCGGACCGGTCGGCAATTCGGGTATTCTGCAATCCTATGCCTCCGCACTCGGTGCAACCTCAACCACGTCGTCTGATCCAGTACAGAGGTCTGCCGCTGGCCGTGCTGCGATGCTCGAAAGTGGGCTCGGACAGCAAAGATTGGACTATGAAGCTGAATTGGGTTTCGCCACCGCGCGATGGTCAACTCTCAAAGAGGCTGAGGCTGCAGGCGGTGTCGATACCGACTTTGAGATGCAGATGCTTTTGCGTGTCGAACAGGCATATTCCGCGAATGCGCGGCTCATTCAAACAGTTGAATCGATGCTTCAAACCTTGATGGAGCTCTGAGGATGGTAAACTCTTCGATCGGTGATCTACGGCAAGTATTCCTGATGACCCGTCAGACGACGTCGCTCAAAACGGAGCTGAATACGCTCGTTGATGAGCTTGGCACGGGCCAGAAATCCGATTTAACGCAGCACCTCGGCGCTCGGAGCACGGAACTGCTGGCGCTTGACCGAAAGCTCAATCTCACGGACCGGCTTAGCTCCGGCAATTTGCAGACCCTTCGTATGCTTGAGAGCGTTCAGACGTCTCTTAGTCGCATCGATGATTTGCGAAGCAATACCAGCCTAGAAATGCTGGCGATATCGGACACCAGCAGCGTGGCGCAAATAGAGAACGCGTCTCGTGCCGCGCGCTCGGCTTTTGATGGAACAATCGCGACCCTCAACACCCGCTTTGGAGATCAGTCCCTCTTTGCAGGGCAATTCACTGACGGGGCGTCCCTGGCCTCATCGGATATCATCTTTGCAGAATTGAACACCACGATCGCAGGTCTGACTAACGCTGCGGATGTCTCTTCGGCGATCGACAACTGGTTCGCAAGTGGAGGAGGATTTGATACGGTTGCGTATTCGGGTGATCCGAACGGCTTTGTGTCCCGGACAATTTCAACGGGTGAAGATTTAAGTCTTGATGTCCGCGCAGACGATCAGGCTTTCAGGGATGTCCTTGCGGCATTTGCTAAAGCCGCGCTCGCGACAGGTCCTGGAACGAGCCTTTCCACAGAATCGGCCGCCGACCTTCAACAAATTTCATCAACCGACTTGCTCTCGTCCACGACCGGATTGACCGCACTCCAAGCGCGTGTGGGTGCCTCAGAAGCACGGGTTGAATCCATAACGGCCCGGCTTGGTTCTGAGCGAACTGCTATGTCGATTGCGAGGAACGACTTGATATCAGCCGACCCATTCGAAACAGCGTCACGACTTGAAAAGTTACAGTTGCAACTTGAGACGCAGTTTACACTAACCGCGCGATTATCGCGTCTTTCCCTAACGGAGTATCTGCGATGATCAGAACGTTCGCCGCTGTCCTAATTCTCTTATTCTATTCTACCGCAGCGGCCTCTCCGATCCGCATCAAGGATCTCGTTGAGTTTGATGGTGTTCGATCGAACGATCTGGTCGGGTACGGCCTCGTCGTTGGATTGAATGGGACTGGAGATGGGTTGCGTAATTCGCCGTTCACCGAAGAAATAATGAGCAACATACTCGAACGGCTCGGGGTGAACGTCACCGGCGAACAGTTTCGTCCCAATAATGTAGCGGCTGTTTTGGTAACAGCGAAGTTGCCACCGTTCGCGCGGACCGGAAGCGCTATTGATGTGACAATTTCCGCGATCGGGGATGCCGACAGCCTGTTGGGCGGAACACTCGTCATGACGCCTCTCAATGCTGCCGATGGTGAGATTTATGCTGTTGCCCAAGGGACAATTATTGCCGGCGGTATCAGTGCCGAAGGAGACGGCGGTGGCGTGGTGGAAGGCGTGCCGACCGCGGGTGTAATTCCGGCAGGCGCGACAGTTGAACGGGAAGTCGCCTTCAATTTTTCTGATCTCGATCAGATCAGGTTGGCGCTGCGGTCCCCCGATTTCACAACGGCAGCCAGGATTGAGGGGGCGATAAATCAAGCATACGGCCGAGGCGTCGCAATCATGCTGGACGCAGGTACCGTGCAGCTGGACATTGCGGCAACTGGCGCCATTTCGCCGGCGCACGCTTTGGTTACCGTCGAGAATATTCTGGTTGAGCCGGAGCAGCGAGCCAGGGTCGTCGTCGATCAGAGATCAGGAACGATTGTCATGGGAGAGGATGTCAGAATCTCCAGGGTCGCGGTTTCGCAGGGCAACCTGACCCTCCGGATCCAAGAAGCACCTCTGGTGGTGCAGCCTAATCCCTTTGCAAACGGGCAAACAATCGTTGTGCCCAATACAAATGCGCAAATTGACGAAGAGCCGGGCATCGGTCTGGCTGAAATTCAGGAGGGCACGTCCCTTTCTGAAGTTGTCGCAGGATTGAATGCGTTGGGCGTATCGCCTCGAGACATGATCGACATTCTCAAGAGCATCAAGGCCGCGGGCGCATTGCACGCAGAATTCATCGTCAGGTGATCATCGCTGAAGGAGTGCGGCAGGCATCCATGGGTAGGCCGCTCATTCGACTTAGAAATAGCTACGAACGAGACTGCCGGCAATCAAGCTCCAACCGTCAGCGACGACAAAGAAAGCGAGCTTGAACGGAAGTGATACGATCGCCGGCGGGACCATCATCATGCCCATCGACATAAGAATGGCGGCGACGACCAGATCAATGATGAGAAATGGCAAAAAGACCAGAAACCCGATCTGAAAGGCGCGCTCAACTTCACTCAGCATGAACGAGGGGATCAGGACGGAGAGCGGTGCATCGTTGATCGGCTGGGCGCTATTCAAAGCGGGTCGCAGCGCGGCGAGATCCTCAAACGTTTCTGGCGCGGTTCGCGCAGACATGAAGACGCGGAACGGCTCCATGACGTTCACGAAAGCCGCCTCTAAGGTCATACCATTGTTGAGCAGAGGATCGATCCCTGCGGTCCAAGCCTCAATAAATACAGGTTCCATCACGAAGTAGGTGAGAAACAGTGCCAGGCTGACGATCAGCATATTGGGCGGAGATTGTTGGAGACCGATGCCCTGTCGGAGAATTGAAAGCACTGTCACCATGAACGGAAAACACGTGATCATGATGGCGAGGCCAGGCACGATGCTCAGCAAAGTGATCAGAATAAACAGTTGAATTGAACGGGTCGCGAGTGACCCATCATCGCCTAAGCTGATCGAAAGATCCTGAGCAGCGGCCGGGCTGCCAGCGATAATCAGCAATAAAATGCCGGTGACGATGCCGAATTTAGCCAAGATCTGGACCATGACTCATGACTTCAGTCAGCCGAACCGCCAATTGCCCGGTCGTGTCACCGTCGATTTGTTCGAGTTGTCCACGTGCGATCAAACGACCGCCGACAAGAAGTTCGACGGGGTCGTCAATCCTCTTGTCGAGGGGCAGCACAGCGTTCTCGCCGAGCTCCAGCAGTTCGCGCACCTTTGGTCGAGCGCGTCCGACTGAGATCGTGATCTCGACCGGAACGTTGCGAAGGGGGTGCGTCGTATCGACGTTGACTTGGTCACTCATGGGCTGATTTCCTTTCCATCGTCTCAAGCCCCAACAGGGCTGTCCTCAGACTGCGTCTCAGGGCATCGAAATCGATTATCTGTTGGCTTTCCTGGTGCGATATCGTCACCTGATCGTCAGTCAGATTGTGATCGGCGTTTATGTCAAACATTGCCTGGCTTGAGGCCAATGCCGCCTCGATGCTTGCGTGGTTGTCTGGCGAAACCGATATGATGACCGGCTCCGCGCAATGGTACTCGGCGACATCGAGGACAGTCTCAATTAGGTGTTGTGAGAACGTCTCGTTCAGAACCTCCGGGACAATCGTATCGGCCAGATCCGTCATCAATCCTCGCAACGAAACAAGAATTTGGGTGCGCGCCTCCTCGAACCCGAAATTCACATCGTCGAGCTGGCCTGCGAGCTGCGCTATGGCGTCACGTCGCCCCGCCTCTACGCTTGCCATCGCCTCGGCGCGACCCTCTGCGAAGCCGCGCTCATATTCAGGATGACGTGCCGCCTCGGCAGGCTGATCGCTGTCAAAGCTTTCTAATGAAAGCTGGTGGGCGGTCATTTATCTGCTCCGGTCACAGAAGAATTCTTCGGTTCGTCAATCCAGCTTTGAAGCACCTGCAAAGCATCCTCTCGACGTTCTTCAATCATGCTTTTCAACCGATCGACCGGATCGTCTCCGCCGCCAACCGTAGAATCCGGCAGCCGATCCTCTGCAGGCTCAATCGTTCCTGTAATCGCCTGGGTGGTTTGTTCGGTTGCGGGTGCGACCGCCATGGGTGGCGCCACGGCCAGAGGTCTTTGAGAGATGGCGCCACTGTCGTCGAGCAATGGCGGTCCCGCGCGTGATTTCAGGATCGGACGTACGACGAACAAACCAAGAATCAGCGCAACCGCGGCAAGAACGGCAGTCTGGATGAGCTGCATCGTATCCAAGGGGGATGAAAATCCAGGAGCCGTTTCAGCGATGGCATCCGTCCCAAGCGCGGGCACAGGTTCAAAGACCATTGATCGTATGGTGATTTCATCGCCACGCGCCTCGTCCAGACCGACAGCGGACGCGACGAGCCGTTCCAGATCTGCAAGCTCCTCATCCGGGCGTGGCACCATCAAAGCCTCACCCGTGTCGGTGATGGTTTCGATCCCGTTGACAAGGACTGCAACGCTGATCCTGCGGATGGCGCCGGGGCTACGGAGAACTTCGCGTTGGGTTTCAGAGACTTCGAAGTTGGTGACAGCCCGACTTTCCGACGTCTCGTTTGTCGCGGCACCATCGCCACCTGCGCCGTCTCCGTCAGGCAAGTTGGACGCGATTGTAACATCGCCAGTTCGACTGTCCTGGGATGACAGCGTGCTTTCCTGAATATCTGTGCTTATCGCGACGCGGGTCTCAGGATCAAACCGGCGCTCAATGATTGATTCTGTTTCGGTAACGGTATCCACGCTCACTTCGACAACCGCGTTTCCAGCACCGACCCGAGCCGCGAGCAGACGCTCAACCGATGCGCGCAACGCTTCAGTGCGATCATTGGCATCGATGGCGCCGGTATTATCGCCTGCGCCTTGGATCAATCCGCCGACACCGTCGATCACGGCGACGTCGCGGGGGATCAGTCCCGGAACAGCCGAAGCGACCAAATACCGCAATGCATCCGCCTGACTTGCGTCGAGCATTCCATTGACGCTGGTGACGGTCACGGCAGCGGTTGGCGTCTCTTCTCGCCGAAATGGCTGCGTTGTCGCCGCGGAGATATGGACGCGGGCCGTCCGAATGTGCGGGCTGGCGATCATCGTGCGGGCCAGTTCGCCCTCCTTTGCGCGCCAGTAGGCAGCATCAAACATCTGTGACGTTGTGCCAAAGCCCGACAGACCGTCCAGCAATTCATAGCCTTGCGCGGAATTGGCCGGCAGGCCCTGCGCTGCCAATGTCATTCGCAAGCGATCACGATCGGCGGTTGGTACAAAAATGGATCCCGCCCGAACTTCGTAAGGGACACCCTGTTGATCAAGCGCGGTCAGAACGTCCCCGGCAGTTGCGGAATCAAGTCCAGCATACAAAAGTGACGTTTGTGCCCGGCTGGCGCCCTGCGCCATGAACAGGATGGACGCAAACACCGCCAGGCTTGCCCCGATCACCACCAAACGGCGTCGCATATCAAGGTTTGACCAAACCGAATTCAAATCTGTCACCCGGGTTCTCCTGACGAATTGGCGTTCTGCCCTTGCTCGCTTTTAAGGCGAGGAGGCTTAACAATCGGTTAGTGCCTTTGACGCTAGAGATGGGTCAGACCAGAAGGACTGATTCCATGACGGATGAAACGGCGACACTCGATGCGGCCGGCCCAGATGATGAGGAGCCGCCAGCCAAAGGATCGAAACTTCCCCTGATCCTAGGGGTCGTCCTGTCGCTCTTGGGCGCTGGAGGCGGCTTTGCAGCCGTTCAAATGGGGCTGATCGGTGGATCCGGTTCTGAGGCAGCCCATGAAGAAGAGCCTGAGGAACCCGCTGAACCGCTACCGTCGCTTGCCTTTATTCCGCTTGATACGATTGTGGTGAATCTCCCGCAAAACGCGCAAGCACGGCACCTGCTGTTCACCGCTCAGCTTGAGGTAAACCCTGAATATACAAGCGAAGTTCAGGAACTGATGCCGCGTATCATCGATGTGATGAATGGATACCTCAGGGCCGTGGAACTTGCCGAACTTGAGGATCCAACTGTGCTCATTCGGCTCCGTGCCCAAATGCTCAGACGGGTTCAGGTCGTCGTGGGGGATGGCCGCGTGCGGGATCTTCTGATCATGGAATTTGTGCTGAACTAGAAAGGGGCAGCCGTGACTTTTATTGCTGACATCTTGATGAGTGCCGGAGCGCTATCTGCCGGGTTCTATTGCTTTGTCCTCTCGCGCCGACTGCGCCGATTCACCGATCTTGAAGATGGCGTGGGGGGAGCGATTGCCATGTTGTCCGTTCAGGTGGAAGACCTCAAGCTCGCGTTGAAACAGGCCGAGTCCGCCGCAGGGCATTCGGCGGAAAGCCTTGGGCAGAAAATTTCAGAGGCAGACGCGATCGCAAAGCGGCTCGACCTTCTGTTGGCTTCAATGCATGACCTGCCGGAACCGGAACCCACTGCTCCGCCGCTCTCCCCCTTCTTTGTCCGACAGCCAGAGAGCGAAGGCGTGCAATGACCCGCAGACCGGTCTCTCAGCGGTTCGTTTTACTGATCGTGGCATCGATGTTGATTGGATCGGGCGGATTGCGTTTGGCAATGGGGGCAGGTCCCGCCATCGCGTTGGCACAGGATCAAAGTGATGGCGAAATGGTCGAACCGCCGTCTGAACCGGCGCCGCCAGTGTCGGATCTTCTCGCGGCGTTGCAAGCAAGGGACGAACAGCTTTCAGAGCGTGAGGCCGCGCTGGAGAATCGCCTATTGGCATTGTCCGTGGCCGAGGCTGAACTCTCGGAACGCCTTCAGCAATTGCAAGAGGCAGAGGCGTCATTGACCGCCGCGCTTGCGTTATCAGAGACTGCAAATGACACGGATATCCTCCGATTGACTGCCGTGTACGAGAGCATGAAAGCCGCAGATGCTGCGTCTCTCTTTGAGGAAATGGCACCGGAGTTCGCATCCGGGTTCCTGGTCAGAATGCAGCCTGAATCAGCAGCAGCGATCATGGCCGGGCTGGAACCCCAAACGGCCTATTCCATAAGCGTGATTATTGCCGGTCGGAACGCAAACGCACCGACGGAATAGCGGCGCAGACGAAACCTTAACTTTCCTATGGGAAGACCGGACCGAACCTAAGAAAGGGGCGCTTCCATGCTCGGCCTGATTGGCATTGTGATAATCTTCGTGATGGTATTCGGCGGCTACACTCTGGCTGGCGGCAAGATGGGTCTGATCATCAAGGCGCTCCCATTTGAGATGATCATGATTGGTGGCGCTGCGATCGGCGCATTCGTGATTTCGAATTCAGGCAGCGGTATCAAACACACGCTCAAGGACATGGGAAAAGTCTTTAAGGGAACCAAGTGGAAGCCCGACGATTATCGGGATCTCCTGTGCCTCCTGTTTGAGTTGATTCGCCTCGCACGATCCAATCCCGTCGCCTTGGAACCGCACATCGAACAACCTGAAGAGAGCGCTATTTTCAATAAATATCCCAAGGTCGCGGCCGATAAAGAAGCCATTGCTCTGATCTGTGACACCCTGCGGTCGGCGTCGATGAACTACGACGACCCGCATCAGGTCGAAGAGGTCCTCGAAAAGCGGATTGAGGCAAACGAGCACGAGAGCCTGCATTCAACACATGCGCTTCAGACCGTCGCTGATGGCTTGCCAGCGCTGGGGATTGTTGCGGCCGTTCTTGGTGTCATCAAGACGATGGGGTCTATCGATCAGCCGCCCGAGGTGCTGGGGAAGATGATTGGCGGCGCGCTTGTTGGAACCTTCTTGGGGGTGTTTCTGGCCTATGGGCTGGTCGGGCCCTTCGCTGGAAGAGTGCGATCCGTTGTCGAAGAAGACGCTCATTTCTATCGTCTTATTCGGGAAGTCCTGGTCGCTAACCTGCATCAGCACGCGCCAAACATTTGTATTGAGGTCGGCCGTCAGAACACGCCGGGCCATAATCGGCCCAGCTTTTCCGATCTGGAGGATGCCCTCAAGGCGACGAAACAGGATGCGGCATGATCCGAACCAGTTTGATTGCACTCCTGTTCTGGCCAGTCTCTTTGGTTGCCCAACCGCTCGAAATTCGGAGTGGTGAGCATGAGACTTTTTCGAGACTTGTCATTGAGATCCCAGTGGATCGTGCCTGGCAGGTTACTCCGACAGATGGCGGCGCCCAGCTCGAGATTGCAGATAACACAGATGGATTTGAGCTCTCCGGTGTGTTTGATCGAATTCCACGGGACCGGCTCAATGACATCAGAAACGACGATGGGGTACTGAGCCTCGCTTTTGATTGCACCTGTTACGTGGATTCGTTCCTTTGGCGGCCAGACAGGCTTGTGCTCGACCTTGTCGACGGCATCGACCCGGACGCATCTTTGGCCACATCAGATGAAGATCTTGAATCAATCCCCGTCACTGACTTGCCTGACGGTACCCTCGCCCCTCAGGCCTTTCCGGACCTCTTTGATCTCACATTGAATCGACCTGATACGGCACCAAGCCTTGAACAATTTGAGTTTCCTGCGGATGCACCCCTCATGGCAGCGCGGTCCGACAATAGCGAACTTGAGCAGGCATTGATTGAAGGCATCGCGCGGGCTGCGTCACAGGGCTATCTTGATCCGTCGGTCGATCTTGCGCCGCTATCCCCCCCTGCCGAAGAACAGGCGAGTGTCGCGCAAGCCCCGCAACCGCCCCCGATCGACACCGTGCCGCCTGAACTGCAGAACCAGCCCGGAATTGGTGTGTCGACCGCTTTGGATCAAAGCCTGATGATCGTTGCGGACGCCTTGAACACATCGACGCAAGGTAATTGTATCTCGCCTGATCTGGTCAATTTTAGGGCTTGGGGCGATGACACTGCGCTGCATGATCAAGCAGCGCCGATCATCGCAACAATGAATGGCGATTTTGGACAGGAAAACGCGAGCACACATGTTGAGCTCGCAAAACTTTACCTGCATTTCGGCTTTGGTGCAGAAGCGCAGCAAATCCTTTCGCTTTCAGATGAACACAGCAACGAACGTCAGATCTTGTTTGAGCTCGCGGATCTGGTCGATGAAACCGGGGTTGCGACCCCCATCCTGTCAGCGCAGGCGGGGTGTGAAACACCAGCGGCATTCTGGGCGATGTTGGCCGCCCCCCGTGCAATGAGCGCGGAGGCCCGCAACACGGTCCTGCAAGCTTACTTCGATCTGCCACATCCCTTACGCGGTCAATTGGCGCCTCGGGTGTCAGACGCCTTCCTTGAAATTGGTGACGAGGAAGCTGCGGAACAGGTTCTCAATGGCGTGGCCCGCCTTGATGTGGCGCAAACGCATCCGGCGCGTGTCACCGAAGCAGAGATCGCCCTCGCCACCGACGACCTCGAGCGCGCCCGAGAGGTCTTGGCCCAAGAAGCGGAGGACAACGCCCGCACCACTCCGATCTCAGTCATTCGACTGATTGACCTCACGATCTCGTCTGGCCTTGAACCGTCCGAAGCGGATTTGCTTTTGGCTGGCGCCTTAGAGCGTGAATATCGGACTGATCCTGTGGCAAATGAATTGGCTCTTGCTCAAGCGCGGGGGTGGCGCGCACGCGGCGAGTATGAAACCGCACTGGGCCATATAGATGGTCGGCAAGACGACATGGCCGTCCAAGAACGAAACGCCGTCTACCAAGAGATGACAGAGAAATTGGAAGATGGGCCGTTCTTGGAGGTCGCATTCTCGGATCTGCCAACATCCCTCTCGGCGGACCTTGAGAATGCTGTTGCAGCGCGACTGATCACCCTTGGATTTCCGCAGCGTGGTCTTGATATCATGCGTACGACGGCCCAGCGCGACGCTGCTGCAGAACGTCGATTCTTGCGCGCCGAAGCTGCACTTGCTTTGCAGGATTTCAGTGGCGTTCTCGATGCCATTCAAGGGATCACAACGGAACGGGCCCAGGTGTTGAGATCGCAGGCGTATGAAGGTCAGGGCACGTACGATGATGCCCTGTCAGCGCTTCAAACAACCGAAGGAGAGCAGTCAGATCTGCAGTTTCGTGCAGAGGCATGGGAACGGTTGGCCGATGGCCCCGACTCGTCGCTCGCCTCATTCGCAACCACCGTCTTGGATTTCTCTCCCGGATCGTCCGCTGAAACTCTGGAAGATCGGCGTGTCCTCCTGGACCAGGCGGCAGAAACCCGACGTTCCGTTGAAGAACTGCTCAACCGCTTCCCGAGTGTGAGTTCAGAAAACTGACAGCCTGATCATGGTTACGAAATCCTAATTCTTGCGCCCTAGACCAAAGCCACCAGCAGCAGAAGGCGCAGGGTGGAAAGATGGATCATCGCTTAGAGTGTCAATTGAGATGCATGGGGCAGATACGTGCCTGACCTCTCGCTAAGCGCCATTTTCCGGCCTACGATACTCCTGGCGTTGGCGCTTATGGCGATCATCGTCATGATGATCCTGCCTATGCCGGCTTGGGTCCTCGATATCGGTCTTGCGGCGTCTTTTGCCTTGGCGATCCTGATCTTCACGATCACCCTCTTTATCGAACGTCCCCTGGATTTTTCGTCTTTTCCGACGATTCTGTTAGCGTCCCTGATGTTGCGACTGTCGCTGAACGTCTCGTCCACGAAGTTGATTATCGGCGAGGGGCACACTGGCACCAATGCTGCAGGCGATGTCATCGAAGGCTTCGCGAATTTCGTTATGGGCGGCAGCGTCTTTCTTGGCCTTGTTGTCTTTGGTGTCCTTCTGATCGTCAACTTCATCGTTATCAACAAAGGTGCGACTCGCATGGCTGAAGTCGGCGCTCGCTTTGCGTTGGATGGGATGCCTGGCAAACAATTGGCGATCGACAGCGACATGAGCGCTGGCGCCATCGACCATCAGGAGGCCAAACGTCGCCGGGAAACCGAGCAGGCGGAAACCACGTTCTTTGGTTCGCTCGATGGGGCGTCGAAATTCGTCAAGGGAGACGCGATTGCGGGGCTCCTGATCACGGCGCTCAATCTGATTGTCGGCCTGATCATGGGGGCAGCGGTCCACGGGATGCCCTTGGGCGTCGCTTTTGAAACCTACGCGATCCTCACGGTCGGCGACGGATTGGTTAATCAGATTCCGTCCGTGATCATTTCTATTGCGGCTGCACTGCTTCTCGCGCGCGGCGGCGCCACCGGCGCGACAGACCTCTCGCTGCTCAAGCAGCTTGGTGGGCACCCTGCGGCCTTGGCCACGGTATCGGTGCTGATGGCCTTGTTTGCGCTTGTTCCGGGGCTGCCGTTTGTACCGTTCGTTGCCGGCGCGACGGTTCTTGGTGTTGCGGCTTTCTCAAGGTCCCGAACATTGGCCGCCGAGCGCGCTGAGGCTGAGCAAGCCGCGGCCGTGCAGCCAATTGAACCTCCGCGCGACAGCCTCGGAGACCTTCTTGATCTGGACGAAATTCATGTCGAATTCGCACCCGATCTCGTTGAAATGGTGCTTGATCCCGGGATCGGGCTTGATGTGCGGATCGGCAACATGCGCAACCATGTCGCGACTGAATTTGGCATGCTGCTGCCTGAAATTCGCCTCACGGACAATCCTGGGCTGCCTCAGGGCCACTACCGCATTCTTGTGCAAGGGGTTGAACAGGTGCGCGACCAGCTTCATCCGGGGCGGATCCTCGCACTGCTGGGCGCACCGGGTGGGGAAGGCCCTGCGGGAGATGACGTGGATGAGCCGGTTTATGGTGCGCCGGCCCGCTGGATTGATCCCACTCAGCAGGAGGCGGCTTCGCTTAGCGGTTTGACGACTGTCCAGCCGACGGAGGTCCTCGCCACGCATCTGTTAGAAGTCATCAAACAGAATTTCGGTCGGCTGATGACCTTCAAGGCGCTCCGTAAGTTGCTCGATGAAATGTGCAATCTGACAGACAATGCTCGGGCTGAGGCGAACAAGAAAATGTTGGACGAATTGGTGCCAGATAAGGTGCCGGTCGATGTTCTGCTGTCCGTGCTGAGGCTTCTCCTGGAAGAACGGGTTTCGATCCGCAATCTGACCCTCATCGTTGAGGCTTGCGCCGAAGGCCGACAACTTTATCCAACGGTTGAGGGCGTGACAGAGCATGTCCGGCAAAGGCTCGGCTTCCAACTGGTCGCCGAAATGCGCCGCCCCGACGGGACGATCCCGCTCGTTCAACTTGCGCCTGAATGGGAAGACACCTTCGCCACTTACCAAATTGCGACTGAGAAGGGGCTCGGCGACGTCGCCCTGCCTCCGGATGATTTCAATCGGCTCGCGACCTCAATCTCCGAAAAGGTCGCAGCTGCGGGTGAGGCCGGAACCTACCCCGCTTTGGTCACATCCATGAAAAGGCGCCGGTTCTTGAGGACCGTTCTGACCGCAAAGGGCATTCCCAACCCTGTTTTGTCGTTTGAAGAAATCGGCGTGGATGCCCGTCCTGCCTTGGTGGGTCTGGTGCCCGCATGATCGATGAATTGATGATCCTCGCCGGGCTCAGCCAGGCACTGTTATGGCAAGCCTTCGTGGTCTTTTTGCGTGTCGGGGCCATGGCATCTTTGCTACCCGCATTCGGCGAACAATCGGTTCCTGCCCGCGTCAAACTCGGCATAGCGCTGGCATTTACGATCATCATTTCACCCGCGGTTCCGTCCATTCCGGAACCAATGTCAGCGCCGCAGGTGGCGGGACTGATGCTGGCTGAGATCGTGACCGGCCTTTTCCTTGGTCTTATGCTTCGGCTGTTTGTTCTCATCTTGCAAATCGCTGGATCCATAGCGGCGCAATCCACGTCTCTCAGTCAGATCTTCGGAGGGGCAGGCGTCGATCCGATGCCCGCAATGGGCCATATGTTGTTGATTGGCGGCCTTGCGTTGGCGACCATGATGGGCCTGCACGTGCAGATCGCGACCTACATGATCTACAGCTACGATATGGTCCCGATCGGACAGGTCATTCCCCGCGACGCATTGAGCATGGCGGGCATCGAGCGCGTGTCGCACGCCTTCGCGCTTGGCTTCACGCTCGCAGCGCCGTTTGTCATCGCGTCGCTGCTCTACAACGTGATCCTCGGCGTCATCAACAAGGCGATGCCGCAGTTGATGGTTGCTTTCGTTGGCGCCCCGGCCATCACCGCAGGCGGTTTGATCCTGCTTATGCTGTCCGCCCCGATTATGCTGTCGATCTGGGTGGAGGCGTTGGGTCGTTTCATGGCCAATCCATTCGGGGGACCGTGAATGAGCGGTCAGGAAAACACCGAAGACGACAAGCAGTACGAAGCCTCGCAGCACAAGCTCGATGAGGCTCGAAAAAAGGGCGACATCCCCCGGTCCGTCGATCTGAACACGTCGGCAGCCTATGCCGGGCTGCTCTTGGTCGGGGTCTCTATCGGCGGCGGATCGCTCCTCGCGATGGGGGAGGCGATGACGACTCTGATCGCCCGTGCGGACACGCTCTCGACGGATGTATTTGCCATGTCCGGCGCGCCTATGGCCGGGCAACTTCTGCTCGCGATGGGCCGCGAAGTCGCGCCATGGTTTTTTGTTCCGGCAGCGCTCGTCGTTCTGGTGATACTCGCCCAGCGCGGGTTCGTGTTCGCGCCATCAAAGCTGGCTTTCAAAAGCTCCCGCATCTCACCGATTGCCCAGGCAAAAAACAAATTTGGCAGGACAGGGTGGTTCGAATTCTCGAAGAGCTTTGCCAAGTTGCTTTTGTATTCCGTAGTTCTGTTCTTGTTTCTCATGAACCGTCTACCGGACATTATGGGGGCGATGGCAGTCTCGCCCGGGCAAATGACAGTGCTCTTGTTGCGGCTGTGCATGGCAATGATGGCCATTGTATTCGTGATCGCTGTGGCCCTCGGCATCATCGATTTCACATGGCAGCGGGCTGAGCATCTGCGCAAAAACCGGATGAGCCGCAAAGAGCTTACCGATGAAATGAAGAACTCGGAGGGGGATCCCGCGCTGAAGCAGCAACGCCGCCAGAAGGGGATGGAAATTGCCCTCAACCAGATGATGGCTGATGTGCCCGAAGCAGATGTGATTATCGTCAACCCGACCCACTATGCCGTCGCGCTCAAGTGGGATCGGGGATCGCCGGGTGCGCCGAAATGTGTTGCAAAGGGCGTTGACCTGGTGGCCGCGCGCATTCGCGAGGTCGCTCAGGAAAACGGCGTTCCCATCCATTCCGATCCGCCCACGGCACGCGCCCTGCACGCTGGTGTTGAGATTGGTCAGGAAATTCCTGTTGATCACTACAAGGCCGTGGCGGCGGCAATCCGGTTTGCGGATAAAGTCAAGCAAGCGGCGCGCAGGACATGAGCCGGCGTTCACATCCGGTGGATGGCGTTCTGCCCTTGTTCGAGATGGCGCTTCAAATCGAACAGGCGAAGATGGCGCAGATCAACGCGCGCATCGCCCAGCTGACGCAGCAGCTCAAAGATTTGGACCGGCCACATCACGTGGATCAGAACGCGCTTTCACCTGCGCGCCGTGCGGGTGCCGATATGCGGTGGAACACCTGGGCTGAAGCCCGCCGTGGATTGCTCCGCCAGGAGATTGCCAAGGCAATGGCTCAGCGTGCGGATCATGCACAAGTGTTGACCCGCGCCCTTGCCAAGAAAGAGGCTGCCCGCAGCCTATCCAAGAAGATGCGGGTTCAGCGCCAGAAAACCATTGCTCGGCGGGCCAGCTTACATGACGAGCTTTAAACGTCCTGCCGTACGATTTCGACAATTAGCACATCGGTGATGTGGCCCATCATCACCTCATCCGCCGCACGCTGCAGGCCCTCACGCAGTTGGCGCATGTTTGACGTCGAAGTGAAAGCGCCGCTGAATCCACCAATATTGGCGTGATCAAACATGACCTGTAGAAACGCGTCCCTGAGGCGCGGTTCGTGAGAGAAAACAGCCTCTTGCCCTCCGGCCTCCACTTCAATGCTCAGCGACATCACCACCAAAGCCGTAACGACACCGTCAGTGACGACCGGCACCACGAATTGATTGTTCATCCGCGCGTATTCACGATCACTTAGCGCAACAGGGGCCGGTGCCGCAGCGGCTTGCTGGACCTGCTCGTGATCCTGCATGTCTCCACAGGGGTTTTCGGCAATCATGTCGTCTTCTTGTGGTTTGAGGAGGACAATCCCGGCCCCAACGCCGCCACCAACCCCGAGGATCATGAGGATCAAGGGAACAAGCAATTTCTTCATGTCACTCTCCTAGAATGGCAGGACAATGTCGGCGACCTGCTGACCAACGCGCGGTTGCTGAACGTCACTGATCTGACCGCGGCCACCGTATGAGATCCGCGCGGACGCAAGCTTGTCATAAGTGATTTCGTTTTGGCGGCTGATGTCTTCTGGACGCACGAAACCGGAAACGCGCAGCTCTCGCATTTCGAAGTTCACGCGCACTTCTTGCGTACCTTCGATCACCAGCACACCGTTCGGCATGACATCGACGACCGTTGCCGCAATCCGAAGCTCGAGCTGTTCGTTACGTCTGACCGAACCATCGCCGTTGAAGCTGCTGCCGGATGAGAAATCGACCGCATTCGCCATCGCCGCACCCTCAGGCAGACTTTCATCAATCCGCTGCGGAATTCCAAAGAGGTTTGGAACGGACAGGCTTTCGGACCCTGTGCGTGATCGGTCGGTTGAATTTGTGATCGATGCACTGTCATCAATTTCGATCACGACTGTCAGAATGTCTCCGCGTTCGACAGCCCGCCGGTCACCCAAGAGCGATCCACGATCCCCGGTCCAAAGCGAGGGCGTGTCGCGGAGGTCGGGGCCAGCGGGAAGGTCCGTGCCCAAACCGTAAGTTAGCATCGCATTGGCTTCGGGCGAGGCGGAAACGGGTGTAAAATCAGGGGCCTGACCCACCTCGCGCAATCGGCCACAGCTTGAGAGCAACGCCGCGATCAGTGCCATCAGTGTCAAAGCGCGAAACATGGAAAATCTCCTATTGGGATACGTGGGCCGCACCGGTCGCATCGATCCGGGCAGTGACAGTGATGCGGGACGACAAGTTCATGACACGAATAAAGTCACCCGGACCGGCCCGGTCGAGCGCCCGGCCCTCGGTGGTGATCGTTATGACGGAGTTGGCAAAAACGAGTGGAATGATCTGGTTACGTTCAACCACGGCGGGGGGGCCGATATCGCCGGGTCGGATCGGGCGTCCGGCATAGAGCGCAACCCGTGCCTCAAGGCCAACGGCAAGCGTAGGATCTGAGAGGGCGCCGACCGTTTCCAGATCGCGGAC
>JBCBCS010000036.1:0-21229 GCA_038530475.1 Pseudomonadota bacterium | reverse complement strand
CCCCGTCCAATCCGTGGGCTGTTACGTCCCTGGCGGCAAGTTCCCGATGGTCGCCTCCGCCCATATGTCCGTCGCTACGGCCTCCGTCGCTGGGGTGCCGCGCATCATCGCCTGCACTCCGCCCTTTAAGGGGGAGCCTAATCCGGCAGTGATCGCCGCCATGCATCTGGGCGGTGCGCATGAGATCTACGTGATGGGCGGCATTCAAGCCATCGGGGCCATGGCCATCGGGACAGAGACCATCGACCCCGTCCACATGCTCGTCGGTCCCGGCAATGCCTTCGTCGCTGAGGCGAAACGCCAGCTTTTCGGCCGTGTCGGCATTGATCTTTTCGCCGGCCCGACCGAGACGATGGTGATCGCGGACGAGAGTGCTGCCGATGGTGAACTTTGCGCCACTGATCTGCTGGGTCAGGCCGAGCACGGCTACAACTCCCCTGCCGTCCTGCTTACGAATTCCGAGAAGCTGGCGAACGACACACTCCGCGAAATCGACCGCCTCCTTGACATAATCCCAACCGCTGATACCGCTGCGAAGTCGTGGGAAGACTACGGAGAAGTCATCGTCTGCGACACCTACGACGAGATGCTGGAGGTCGCTGACGACATCGCCTCCGAACATGTGCAGGTTATGACCGACCGCGACGATTGGTTCCTTGAGAATATGACCTGTTACGGCGCACTCTTCCTCGGGCCGCGCACCAACGTCGCCAACGGCGACAAAGTCATCGGCACCAACCACACCCTGCCCACCAAGAAGGCGGGGCGCTATACCGGCGGCCTGTGGGTCGGCAAGTACCTGAAAACGCACTCCTATCAGAAGGTTCTGACGGACGAAGCCGCGACGCTTATTGGCGAATACGGCTCCCGGCTGTGCATGCTCGAAGGCTTCGTCGGCCATGCCGAGCAATGCAACATCCGCGTACGCCGCTACGGCGGCATCAACGTGCCCTACGGCGAAGGCGCCCCCTACCGCGAGGCCGCCGAGTAATGACGAACCGCGCCACCAACTTGGCCGCCTACCGCAGCTTCTGGGATGCCTTCACGCACCCGAACCCTGCGGCCCAGCACCTTGCGGTGACGCATTTCTTCGCCCCTGATGCCAATTTCAACGCCTGCCACCCAATCAACGATCTGGCAGGCGCGGACGGCATCACATCGGGCTTTCTCACCCCTCTTCTCGACGCCTTCGAAGGCCTCTATTTCCGCCCCGACATCCAGATCGGCGGCACGTCGTATGACGGGCCTGAGTGGGTCAGTGGCATGGGCCATCTTGTGGGCACCTTCCGCAACCCATGGTGCGGCATCGCCCCGACGGACCAACTCGTCACGATCCGTTTGGGCGATTTCCACCGGATGGAAAGCGGCAAGGCGGTTGAAAGCTATGTCTATTTTGACATCCCCGAACTGCTGATCCAGATCGGCCGTTACCCCCTACAGCCCCCTCAAGGCACCACCGCCCCGGTCTTTGGCCCCGCCACCCATGACGGGCTGCGCGGCACCGACCATGACGAAGCCCGCAGCGCCGAACACTACAAGATCATGACCGACATGCTCGCGGGCCTCGCCACGCCAGACGAACAATGGCGTCCCTACTGGCACGACAACATGATGTGGTACGGCCCCGCCGCCTTTGGTCGCTTCGTCGGCATAGAGGAATTCCAGAAATTCCAGGTCCCGTTCGAAGCCGCATTTGAAGGCTGGGCCGGTGCCTTGTCCGCGCACACCCCGAACACCCATTTCACCCGCTTTGCCGATGGTGACTACAGCTGCATCGGCGGCTGGCCCTCCCTTCAAGGCACCCACACGGGGCGCTACCTCGGGTTCGAGCCCACGGGCGTCACAACCCTGTTCCGCGTCTGCGACTGGTACCGCCTTGAAGGCGACAAGCTGGTGGAGAACTGGGTCTTCGTCGACATCCCAGACGCCCTCTTGCAATGGGGCTATGACATGATCGCGGAGGCCGCAAAGCTTGAGTAATTCTATCAAATCCGCGCTGGAGCCCCTGCAAAACGCCCTCAAAAACGTCACCGCAGACGCGCGCGCCGTGCTGTCCGACGTCATCACCTCTGATGCGCAGATAAACCTCTGTCACCCCTTCGGCACGGTCACAGGCGATCAGATGTGGGACACAGCCTATGCCCCCCTCCTCGCCGCCCTGCCAGACCTCGAACGACGCGATATGATCGTGCTTAGCGGCACCACGCCCGAAGGGCAGGACTGGGTCGGCTGCATGGGCAACTATATGGGCACGATGATCCGACCGTGGACTGTGGGCGGCCACCACATCCCGCCAACCGGCCACCTCACCCACATGCGCTATCACGAGTTCTTCCGCATTGAAGACGGAAAGGTCACCGAAGCCCAAAACATCTGGGACATCCCAGAGGTTATGATGCAGGCGGGCGCATGGCCGATGGCCCCGCAACTGGGCAAATACCTGTGCACGCCAGCACCTATGTCCCAAGACGGGCTGTCGGCCACAGGCGACGGTCAAGCGACCATGGATCACGTGATTGCCATGCTCACTGACCTGTGCAAACACCCCGCTCAGGGCGGGCCGGAGGTGATGAACCTCGAGCGGTACTGGCACCCTCGGTTCAACTGGTATGGCCCCGCCGGTATCGGCACTGCGCGCGGCATCGCAGGCTTTCGCAATTGGCACCAGATCCCCTTCCTGCGCGCCATGCCCGATCGCAAACTCGACGCCATGGGCGATCTGATGTCCCACTGGTTCGCCGAAGGGGCCTATGTCTGCGAAACCGGCTGGCCCAACATGCGCCTGACGCTAACGGACGACGGCTGGATGGGCATCGCCCCCGCCGGGGCCGAAGTCTTGCTGCGCTCGCTTGATTTCTGGCGGATGGAAGATGGATTGATCCGGGAAAACTGGGTGCTCGTCGACCTTTTGGACCTCTATGCCCAGATCGGCGTCGACGTCCTCGCCCGCATGTCCGAATTCAACAAGGCCCGCTCCGTCGGCCCGATCACCCTGCCGGAAGGTCAGTTCTCATGATTTCATCTGACCCGAAACAACTTCCGCCGGAGGCAAAATGACCCTACCGCGCACCCCGTCCATGGACCTTACAGGCAAACGCGCCCTCGTTACCGGGGCCACGTCTGGCATCGGCTTGGGTTGTGCCGTGGCGCTGGCCGAAGCCGGTGCCCACGTTACGCTGGTCGCGCGGTCGGCGGACACGCTCGCCGACACCGCGTCGGCGTTCCAGGCGCAAGGCTGGGGTGCCAACGCCCTGCCGCTCGATATCACCGACATCCCGACGACCGAGGCCGCCATCGCCGATCTGGGCCCGTTCGATATCCTCGTGAATTCCGCTGGCCTCGCCCGCCACACGCCAGCGACGGAAACGACTGAGGCCGATTACGACGCGGTCACAAACCTCAATGTCAAATCCGCCTTCTTCCTGACCCGTGCCGTGGCGCGCGGCCTGATCGCGGCCCGCCAGCCCGGCAGCCTGATCAATATCTCAAGCCAAATGGGTCATGTCGGCGGACAGGACCGCGCCGTCTACTGCGCAACAAAACACGCCATCGAAGGCATGACCAAATCCATGGCGATCGAATGGGGCCCCCACGGCATCCGTGTCAACACGATCTGCCCCACATTCATTCGTACACCATTGGGCGAGCAGACCCTGAGCATCCCGGAACGCAAGGCCTGGATCGAAAGCATGATCAAACTTGGCCGCGTGGGCGAGGTTGAGGACATCATGGGCGCGGTGCTCCTTCTGGCCTCCGACGCGGGTGCGCTAATCACCGGCACGCCGCTGATCATCGACGGGGGTTGGACGGCGGATTGATGGCAGTCAAGGTCACCTCTCTCCAGGTCGCGGAACGTGCGGGCGTCAGCCAATCGGCCGTCAGTCGCGTCTTTTCCGGCGCCTCCGCCTCACCGGCGACCGTGGAGAAGGTGAAACGCGCTGCGGAAGAGCTCGGTTACCGTCCCAACGTGCTCGCCCGCGCGATGATCACAGGCAAAAGCCGGATCATCGGGCTCGTCGTGGCCTATCTCGACAACCAGTTCTACCCGCTGGCGCTGGAGCGGCTGTCGAACGCGCTGCAGGCCAAGGGCTACCACATCCTGATCTTCACCGTGCCCAATGCAGGCCAAAACGTCGACGCCGTGGTCAATGACCTGCTCGACCATCAGGTCGACGGAATCATCGCCGCCTCCGTTTCCATGTCCTCGGCGCTGGCCGAAACCTGTCAGGCCAAGGGCATCCCTGTGGTGCTCTTCAACCGGGGCCAGCCGGGCGCGGCCCTGTCTGCGGTCACATCGGCCAATGTGCACGGCGCGCGGCGGGCGACCCGTGCGCTGATCGATGCCGGCCACACCCGCATCGCCCATATCGCCGGCTGGCAAGGCTCGCTCACCGGGCGGGACCGGCAGCAAGGGTTTGAAGAGGCCATGAAGGCGGCCAACCTCGTCCCGTTCGCGACCGTCGACGGCCTTTATGACCGAGAGGTCGCCGCCGCCTGCGCCACTCAGCTGATGACCGGCACCCACCGCCCCGACGCGATCTTTGTGGGCAACGACCACATGGCCTTTGCCGTCATTGACGCCATCCGGGCGCTCGGCCTCCGCATCCCGGACGATGTGTCGATCATCGGATATGACGATGTCCCGCTCGCAGCTTGGGCGGCCTACGACCTCACCACGGTGCGCCAACCCGTCAACCGCATGGTGGAGGCCACAGTCTCAACCCTACTGGCGCAAATCGACGGCGCCGAACCTTACACGCAAACCATCGAAATCGACGGCCCGCTGATCCAGCGCGGGTCGTCCAAACCGCCAAAGGACCAACATGCGCGGCTTCAGTAACAAATTCAAAGACTTCCCCGATTACATCCTCAAGATCACGAACGAGATCTGGGAACAACGTGGCGTCGGCACCCTGCACGATTATTACGCGGAGGACATCGTCGTCCGCTCGCCAATGGGCATCCAGCGCGGCAATGCGGCCGTGATGGCCTCCACAATGGCGACGATCAATGAGTTCCCTGATCGAGAGCTTCTGGGCGACGACGTGATCTGGTCTGACGATCCGGAGTTTGGCCTTCTGTCCTCCCACCGCCTGATCACCCGCGCCACCCATACCCGGGACGGCCAGTTCGGCCCCGCCAGCGGCCGCCCCTGGACCGTGCGCGTGATTGCCGATTGCGCGGCGAAAGAGAACACCATCTACGACGAATGGCTTGTGCGCGATTACGGCGGCATTGTCCGGCAATTGGGGATGGAGCCCGAGGCCTACGCCCAACAGATCATCGACCTGGAAGGCGGACCGGACAAGGCCGCCCGCCCGTTCACGCCTGATCAAGACATCGACGGCGGGTATAACTCCAAGGGCAACGGCAATTCCTGGGGCCAGCGCTACGCTGACACCTTAACCAAGATCATGAACCTCGACTTTCATTGCATCCCCGAAGACTACGACCGCGCTGTGAATTGCGAATACGCGGGTGGCCTGTCCGTCCTGAGCCATGACAGCGTGACGAAATTCTGGCTTGGCCTGCGGTCGTCCTTCCCTGATGCGACATTCAAAATTCACCACCAGATCGGCATGGACGGCGACATGCTGCCGCCGCGGGCTTCGGTGCGCTGGTCGCTCGATGGGACCCATTCGGGTTGGGGCACCTTCGGCAAACCCACCGGCGCACAGGTTCATGTCATGGGAATGTGCCACGCCGAATATGGTCCCTTCGTGAACGAGACGGGTCCGCAAGACGCCACCATCCGCCGCGAATGCGCGCTCTATGACGAAATCGCAATCTGGAAACAGATCCTGATACAAAGCAGCTGATGTCGGGCTTGAGTTGTATTTACCAAGATGAAGATGAGCCCCGCGCTCTTTTTGGGAGGAGGTCCAATGCCCCTTGATATGAACGACAGAATTGTCCGTTACGGCGATCTGCAGCCCTGCAAAACCGCCTTCATCGACGCCCATACGCCCGGTTCCGATCAGAAGGAAAACTTCACGATCATCGGTGGCGGCGTCTCAGAAAGCCCCGATCAGCATGTCCATATCGCTCTGCCACATGGTTTCAACATCGGCGCGGCGGGCCAACCGCCGAAGTGCCGCAATTCGCTGCACGATCACCACACGGCTGAGGCGTTCTTTGTGCTCAAGGGGCGCTGGCGGTTCTTTTGGGGGCGGTGGGGCGATGCGGGCGAGGTCGTCCTCGAAGAGGGTGACATTTTCAACATCCCCACGGGCATTTTCCGGGGCTTTGAAAACATCGGCACCGATTACGGGATGATCATGGCGATCCTGGGCGGCGACGATGCAGGGGGCGGCGTGATGTGGGCGCCGCAAGTGATCGAAGACGCGGCCGATCACGGGTTGATCCTCGGCGACAACGGCAAGCTTTATGACACCAAACGGCAGCAGAAACTGCCAGACGGCGTGGCCCCGATGCCCCTGATGAGCGATGAGGAACTCGCCAAACGACCCGAACCCACCACCCGCGAAGTGCTGCCCAATCACGTCGCCCGCTATTGGGACATGATGGCGCTCGCCGACCGCAAGCCGGTCAATGTCATTGGCGAACATGGTCTGTTGCGTGACAAGCCGGGGTTCGAGGTTGATTTCATCACCCGCGGTTCGGCGACCGAGGCCAAGCACCAGCACACATATCCATCCGTGCTGATGCCGATGCGTGGTCATTGGAAAGTGCGCTGGGACAAGGCCGCAGGTTGGGACGCGGGCGAGGCGACGTTGGCGCCCGGGGATACGATGTCGGTGCCTGAGAACCTGCCTCATTCCGCCGTCCCGTCGATGACCGGTGAGGCCAGTCTGTACCACATCGTTGCAACCGGCGATCCTGCCGGGCACACTTGGCGCGGATAGCAGTTATTGGGGAATAACCTCGCCGTCCCAAGGACTTGCGAGGGATAATCCCTGATTGCCAGCTCCAGCCATACGCGAGCAATACTTTTGTCAACTCGGGTCCGATCGCACCTCAGAAAGGTATGAAAATGAACAAGAAAATCCAAACATCGCATGTCGGATCCCTGCCTCGAAGCCAAAAGGTCGTCGATTTCATCTTCGCACGTGAACATGGCAAAGAATATGATCCCGACGCGTTTGATGCGGCGATGTCCGAAGCGGTGTCGGAAACAGTTGAAAAACAAAAGGTTGCGGGCATCGATATCGTCTCGGACGGGGAGACGTCGAAGATCAGCTATGCCACCTATGTCAAGGATCGCTACACTGGTTTTGACGGTGACAGCCCCCGCAACGCCCCTGCTGACCTCAAGCAATTTCCCAGCTTTCTCAAACGCTTGGCCGATGATGGCGGAACACCACAATACGCGCGCCCGATGTGTGTTGGGGAGGTGAAGTCCAAAGGTCAGGGCGAATTGGAGAAGGACATCGCCAACCTCAAGGGCGCAATGGCCGAACACGGGATCGAGCGCGGCTTTATGAATGCCGCCTCACCCGGCGTTATCTCACTGTTTTTGCAGAACGATTTCTATCCAACGCGGGAGGCGTACCTGGCGGCGCTGGCGGACGCGATGCGTGAGGAATATCGCACGATTGTCGATGCTGGGCTCGACCTGCAACTCGATTGCCCCGACCTCGCCCTTTCCCGCCACATGCTCTTCAACGACTTGTCAGACGAGGAATTTCTCAAGATCGCAAACAGCCATGTTGAGGCACTTAATCATGCGCTCGATGGTATCGACCCGTCCCGCGTAAGGGTCCATATTTGCTGGGGAAATTACGAGGGGCCTCATGTCTGCGATATCCCGATGGCCAAGATGTTCGACACCCTGATTTCCACCAATGCGACGTATCTTCTGTTCGAAACCTCGAACCCGCGTCATGGTCATGAATGGGCCGTGTTCCGGGACCGCAAGGCCGATATCCCCGACGATAAGATCCTCGTTCCCGGCGTCGTCGACACGACCACAAACTTCGTTGAACATCCCGACCTTGTGCAACAGCGGATCGAAAGGTTCGTCGATATCGTTGGCCACGAGCGGGTCATCGCAGGGTCAGATTGTGGTTTTGGAACCTTCGCTGGGTTTGGAGCCGTCGATCCGGACATCGCCTATGCAAAGCTAGCTACGCTCGCACAAGGGGCCGCTCAGGTCACATGACGCTTGTTTTCTTGCCTGGAATGATGTGCGACGCGCGATTGTTCCAACATATGCCGCCAGGACCCTGCCTTGACATTTCTCAACATGAGACCGTTCAAGCGCTCGCGGCAGACGTTCTGAGCGCTGCTCCGGACCGGTTTGCCTTGGCCGGGCTGTCGATGGGCGGAATCGTTGCGATGGAGGTGATCGCCCAAGCCCCCGACCGGGTGACTCACCTCTGCCTGATGGACACCAATGCCGAAGCGGAGACGGATCGTGTCGCAGCCCTTCGAGTGCCGCAGATCGCGAAAGCAGAAGCAGGCCAACTCCGGAGTGTTATGCGGGACGAAATGAAGCCCAATTATCTGGCTGACACTCCCAATCGATCTACAATCCTCGACCTCTGCATGGACATGGCGCTCGATCTAGGCCCAGAGGTTTTTGTCAGGCAATCCAAAGCTTTGATGACACGGCCCGATCAGAAACTGACCCTGTCGAACTGGCTTAAACCAACCCTTATCCTGACCGGGGCCGAGGATCGTCTCTGCCCGATGCACCGCCACACGTTGATGAAAGAACTCATGCCGCACGCGCGGTTGACCGTGATTGAAGGCGCAGGCCACCTGGCCACGCTTGAGCAGCCGGCGGCCACTTCGCACGCCCTGTCGTCTTGGGCAGATGAAACTGGCCTCATTTTATGATATGATCCACCTGTGAGGGGTGAGGTCCATGGTCCTGTTCGTCATCAAAGCGAAATCTTTTGTCTTGGTCATTGAATTGGCCAGCCGCCCTCGCCGACTGTCGCAGCCACTGCCCGGCGCAAACCGACCTTACAAGATCACCTGAAACGACATTACGATGTTCAATTCTTGATGGGTTGGTGGCCAGAAACTACGTTTTACGGGCATTTCTTACACATTCTCAATCTTACGCAAGGCGCACTGCTTCGACCCATTTCCGAAGCGCCGGATCATCCACCGCTATCAAAACGAGCCTCTTGTAAATTGAGAATAATTCTCAATTGCATTGACTTCGCCAAAACAGACCACATAACAAGAGATGTCATTTGCAGGAGGACCCCATGACCCGTTTGGCTGCAATCATTGCCGCTTTGTCGCTTGCCACCCCCGCATTGGCGGAGGACTTCAAAGTCGTGACCACGTTTACTGTGATCGCTGATATGGCGCGAAACGTGGCTGGCGATGCGGCTGTCGTTGAATCGATCACCGTGGCCGGGGCGGAAATTCATGGATATCAGCCGACACCACGCGATCTTGTGCGCGCGTCGGATGCGGACCTCATCCTATGGAACGGGATGAACCTTGAGCTTTGGTTCGAGCAATTCGTGAACAACCTCGGCGACATTCCGTCGGCGACCATTTCCGAAGGCATTGATCCGATTCCAATCGCAAGCGGATCATACGAGGGTTTGCCCAACCCGCACGCCTGGATGGGGTTGGATAACGCTTTGATCTACGTCGATAATATCGCCGCAGCGATGGCTGAGCACGACCCCGACAACGCTGAGACATACCGCGCCAATGCGGAGAGCTACAAAGCTGAGATCATTGCAGCGATTGAGCCACTTCGGGCGCAAATCGCGGACATACCTGAGGCCGAGCGGTGGCTTGTGACCTGCGAAGGTGCCTTCAGCTACCTCGCGCGCGACTTTGGACTGCGGGAGGCCTATCTTTGGCCGATGAACGCGGATGCGACAGGGACGCCGCAACAGGTACGGGGCGTGATTGACACCGTGACGGCGAACAACATTCCGGCTGTGTTCTGTGAAAGCACGGTCAACACCGATCCGGCAGAACAGGTCGCTCGGGAAACGGGCGCGGCTTATGGCGGAGTGCTCTATGTTGACAGCCTGTCACTGGCAAACGGACCGGTGCCGACCTATCTGGACCTGTTGCGCGTCACCACCGAAACCGTTGTCGAAGGCCTGTCTCAGTGAACTTACCTCCGCCTGCCCCGCACCAAACCAGCAAGAACCAGGCGGGGCTTTATGCGGACGGGCTCACTGTCACGTATCGGAACGGTGTGACGGCATTGCAGGACGCGTCGTTTGCAGTTCCGCGGGGGACAATCGCGGCCTTGGTGGGCGTGAATGGCGCGGGAAAATCTACACTTTTCAAAGCGATCATGGGATTTCTGCCCGCAGCACGAGGCGAGATTGGCGTTCTGGGACAGACCGTGCGGCAGGCCATCAAGGCCGGCATCGTGGCCTATGTGCCGCAGGCCGAAGAGGTTGATTGGTCGTTCCCGGTCCTTGTCGAGGATGTCGTGATGATGGGTCGCTACGGGCATATGGGCCTGTTGCGACGTCCATCTCTGAAGGACCGTGATGCAGTCAACGACGCCCTTGCTCGGGTCGGCATGTCGGAGTTTCGCGACCGCCAGATTGGGGAACTATCGGGGGGGCAGCGCAAACGTGTCTTCCTCGCCCGCGCTTTGGCGCAGAATGGCCAGGTTATCCTGCTGGATGAGCCATTTACCGGGGTCGATGTGCAAACAGAGGAAGCGATCATCACTCTTCTGCGGGAGTTGCGCGACGAAGGTCGGGTGATGCTTGTCTCAACCCACAACCTCGGCTCGGTGCCGGAGTTTTGTGATCAAACGGTGCTGGTGAAGGGCACCGTGTTGAACTTCGGCCCGACAGAGGAGGTCTTTACCAAGACCAACCTCGAAGCCGCGTTTGGCGGTGTTCTGCGGCACTTCGTGCTGGGCGGAGAAGACCTGCATGACGATGATGACGAGCGCAAAGTCACCATCCTGACGGATGATGAACGACCATTCGTGATCTATGACGACCAAACCCGAACTGCCAATCGGGATGCTGAATGACTGCGCTGCTGGAGCCTTTCACCTACGGGTTCATGGTAAATGCGATGGTCGTGTCATCGCTGGTCGGCGCGGTCTGCGCGTTTCTGTCGTGTTATCTGATGCTTAAGGGATGGTCGCTGATCGGCGACGCCTTGAGCCATTCGATTGTTCCAGGGGTCGCTGGTGCTTACATGCTCGGCTTGCCGTTTGCGTTGGGTGCCTTCTTGTCCGGTGGCTTGGCGGCAGGGGCGATGATGTTCCTCAATCAGCGGACAGGGTTGAAGGAAGACGCGATCATCGGGCTGATCTTCACCAGTTTCTTTGGGCTGGGTCTGTTCATGGTGTCAGTGTCGCCTGTGCCCGTCGACGTACAGACCATTATTCTGGGAAATATCCTTGCGATCACGCCGGAGGACACTTTGCAGCTTTTGATCATCGGGGTTGTTTGTCTGGCGGTGTTGCTGGCGAAGTGGAAAGACCTCATGGTGGCGTTTTTTGATGAAAGCCACGCCCGGTCCATCGGGTTGCAGCCGGAGCGGCTGCGGTTTGTCTTTTTCGTCTTGCTGTCGGCGGCCTGTGTCGCGGCCTTGCAGACGGTGGGTGCGTTCCTCGTGATTGCGATGGTGATCACACCCGGTGCGACCGCCTACCTGCTCACCGACCGGTTTCCGACCCTGTTGATCATCGCCGTCGCCATCGGAACGGTCTCGAGCTTTGTCGGCGCCTACGTCTCTTATTTCATCGATGGGGCGACTGGCGGGGTGATCATCTGTCTGCAAACGCTGCTGTTCTTCGCTGCGTTTCTGTTCGCGCCGAAACACGGGATGCTTGCCGCGCGCAGGCGGGCGGCCGCGCACATTCTGGGGCCAGGCACGGATGGCTGACCTCCTCCTCCCGTTTCAGTTTCCATTCATGCACGGCGCATTCTATATCGCGCTTCTGATTGGGCCACCGACGGCGTTGCTGTCGTGTTTTCTGGTCCTCAAAGGCTGGTCGTTAATGGGCGATGCGGTCGCCCATGCGGTCCTGCCGGGAATCGTGCTGGCCTACATCCTTGGCTGGCCGCTGATCATCGGCGCCTTCCTCGCCGGCATGATCTGTTCAGTGGCCACGGGCTACCTCGATGCCCACAGCCGGGTCCGACAGGATACCGTGATGGGCGTCGTCTTTTCGGGAATGTTTGGCCTTGGCCTCGTGCTTTATGCCAAGATCGAAAGCTCAATCCACCTCGACCACATCCTCTTTGGCAACATGCTGGGCGTGAATGGTGATGATCTTTGGACCTCTGCGACGATTGGCATCCTCGTTTGCGGTGCGCTTCTGTTGGCGTGGAAGGACCTGTTGCTGAACGCCTTTGATCCCGCGCAAGCCAAGACCATAGGTCTGCCGGTCAACCTGTTGCATTACGGGCTTCTGACGATCCTGTCGCTGACCATTGTCGCCACATTGAAGGCAGTCGGTCTGATCCTTGCCATTGGGCTTTTGATCGCGCCGGGGGCCATCGCATTTCTGATCACACGACAGTTCAAATACATGCTGGTTGCAGCGGTCTTTATCTCAACCCTGTCACTGGTCGGCGGGGTTTATCTGAGCTTTTTCATCGGTTCCGACCCTGGGCCAACAGTGATCCTTGTCCTCACGATACTTTTTCTTGTGGCGTTTGTTATCCGATTGATCCGCAATCGAAGCGTGATCCGCGCCATCTGAACAAATCCTTCGACAATTTGCAGAACGCCTGCAAAACTAATCGAATGATTTCAGTCGTTCGGGAATTGACCATGAAACCGATTTACCTTTTGGCCTGCCTTGCTGCCGGTCCTGCCCTCGCCAATTGTCCCACCGCCGCTGATCTGGACGGGGGCGTGCGGGTCACCGAAGACGATGGCACAATCAACCTTTTCACGCGGCAAGCAGACGGGTTCGTGCGCAATGACGGGACGGCGACATTCGGCTACACCTACCGCAACATTCTGGCGCAGGGCACACACCTGATTGAGCTGGGCGATACCGAGAACGGTGAATACATTGCCGGCACAATCCGGACCGTTGAATTCCCTGGCGGCAACGCGGCCCTTCCTGTGCCAAGCCCCAATACCAGCGTCGAATACGAAACGACTGTGGACACAGGAACATCGGTTTATCCTGAAACTCAGACGCAAGTCTGGGGGGCGCAAACGACGCTCCAGATCGGGGACTGCACCTATGACATGATCCCGGGTGATCTGACCTATGTGAACGACAGTTTCACTGTGTTTGAGGGGATTTACTATCTGCCAGAAGTCGGGCTCGGGCTGCTGCATACCTATCAGATCGAGGGAGAGGCCCCATCGCGCTACACGGCCAGCCTGATCGAAGCCGTTGCGGCCCGTGATCCGGAAGAAACCGCAGGCACTTGTCCCACGGCAGCAGACCTCACCCGAGGGGTGGAGGTCTTGCAGGCTGACGGATCCATCGACACTTACCGCATGCTGGATGACACGACCATTCAGCTCGTTGGCGATTATGGCGACGGATATGGCTTCGTTCAGACGCTGGTCCACGGGGCGCTGTTCTCTGGCCTCATGGATGTGGAAAACGGTGTGCCCGTGCCCGGAACAGAAACCGCCGTGAGTTTTGAGGTGCCGTTGGCAGATTTGCCACAGCCTGAGGCCAACTCGACCGTTCAAATCCCGACAACATTGTCGATCATGGGTGACCCGCAGCCTGAGCTGCAGACCCATAATTGGGGCGCGCCGACGACCTACACCTTGGGGGGATGCGACTACACAGCGTTGCCTATGAAATCAGCGTTCACAGGGGATTTTGAGCCGCTCTACGAGACGACCATGTACCTCACCGAGCTTGGGATCGGTCTTGTCCTGTCCTACCGGTTTGGGGACGAGGAACCGGGATTCTACACTTACACCGCCATTCGGGCGCTCGACTGATGCGGAGTGCTTTGATCGCCGCCGCCCTCGGAGCGTTCGCGCAAGGCGCCGCCGCATGCCCAACCGCTGCCGACCTCGCCTCCGGGATCATCGTGACCGAGGACAACGGCATCGAGAACCTGTTTCAGTCGGTCGATGATCTGATCGTTGCACAATCCGGCACCCTTCAAGATGGGGGGCGGTTCAGGCATTTGATGGTGCACGGCATCCACCTGACCGAAATCGCCCGCGCTGATCCCGGTGAATCGTTGAGCAAGGCACTGCTGTTCGACTACGACATTCCGCTTGAGGACTTGCCGGTGCCTGAGCCCGGCGGTCAGTGGGATTTGCAGACCTTTGTAAATGTGAGCGGCGACCGGTTTCCTGAACGCTACGCCTCTGCCTGGAGCGATCTGACACCGATGACCATCGGCGGCTGCACGTATGACGTGCTTACAGGGAAGCTCGCTTATATTTCAGCGGACAACACATTGCTCGAAGTCTTCTACTACGTTCCCGAATTGGGCTTCGGCCTGCTTGAAACGGACGAACCCAACGCGGTTGATCCGTTCACCCGCACCTATATCGACATAAGGGCCCAATAAATATGCGTTTTCTGACCTCAGCTGCGTTCATGGCAGCGTCAACCGGGGCCGCGCTGGCGTGCCCTACGGCGGCCGATCTGGAGGCGGGGATCGTCATCATGGAGGACGACGGCACACGCAATGTGTTCACGTCGGTGCGCAATGGCGTGGTGTCACAAGACGGGGTCACCCCCGACGGATTTGAGTTTCGCACTCTGCTGGCCCAAGGCGTTCATGTCCTGCAACTTGCCGACACCGAAGACGGCGCGCTGATCCCCGACACAGTGTACACCACCAGCTATCCTGACCCCGTGAATACACTGCCCATCCCGGAGGCCGGGCTGACCTGGGACGTCTCTACCGGCATTACCAGCTTTGAAGAGACCTATACCGAACAGCAAAGTCAGGTCTGGGGGGCGATGGTGCCCTTTTCGATTGGGGAGTGCACCTATGACGCAATCCCCGGAAAGGTCGAATATCTGAGCGATCTGTCCCATTTTCGCGAACAGATCATTTTCGTGCCAGCGCTGGGCCTGGGGCTGTTGACCAGCTCGGTTGATATCGGATTTGAGGACGAACCCGGCACCTTCACCTACGTGTCCATCTCAGCCCTTTAGGCTGCGCGGGCGGTCAGTTTATCAGCGAGCATCGTTGCCACCGGTAGCTTGGCACGCAGCTTGGCGGCCAAAAGAAACATGCCTGCAAACTTGCGCTGCAAAAACAGGGCGTCCATCGGCAGCGGGGGCGGCACGTAACCTGTCTCGGCCAGCGCCATGCCCTGCGCTTGCATAACCCGGTTGAGCGTGGGGTCCGCAAAGTCGAACTCAGGCGCGGTCGTGAGGGCTTCGAAGACCAATTCCATCAGACGCAGGATCATATGACGCTGTTCGTTGGTCTCAGACCCGAGAAAACCAACGCGTTCCGCCGCCAGCGCGAGCCTCTGTCGGTCCCCCGCCAAACCTGCGTCCATGATCGCTGCATAGTCGGCGACAATCTTGTCCCCAAGTGCGCGTGTCGCCCCGAAATCGAGCAGAACAATGCGACCCGTTCCGACCTGCCAGCGATAATTGGCGAAATTCGGGTCAGTCTGCATCAGTCGCAGATCGAACAGCTCTGTCAGCATTAGATCGATGAGCGCGTGGGCGGCCCGGTTGCACGTGACCTGATCCGCCGTCTCAAGCGATTCAATCGGAACGCTTTGCACGAAATCCATCGCGAGGATCCGGGGCGTAGACCAATCGTCATGGGCGGTCGGAACGATAAACCGTTCATCGCCTGACAAGACGCGCCCGAACTGGGTGAGTGACCGGGCCTCCGCCGTGTAATCCGTCTCATCATGGAGCTGGCGTTTGGCTTCGGCGAGGTAAGGTTTCAGCTCAAACCCTTTGGGCAAAAGCCCCGTCATTCGCACCAATGCACCCACATTGGACACATCCGCGTCGATTGAACCTGCCACACCGGGATATTGCACCTTGATCGCCAAGTCGCGGCCGTCCTTAGTCACCGCGCGATGCACCTGACCGATGGACGCAGCCGCGATGGGCCGCACGTCAAACCGCTTGAAGCGGCTGAGCCATCCTTGCCCCCATTCCGCATCCAGAACCGCGCGCAATTGCTTCGGCGGCATGATGTAGGCGTCATCGCGCAGCCGGGCCATGATCTGCGCCAGTTCAGGCGGCAACACGTCGCCGGTGTCCATCGACATCAACTGCCCCATCTTCATCGCCGCGCCGCGCATCTTTGCGAGCTCTCCGGTGATCCGGGTGATGTTGCGCGGGGTCAAAAGCAAATCCCGCATGCGGGGCCGCTCGCCCCGCCCAAGCGTTGCCAGTCCGCTCAGCGCCATGTTCCCCGCGACACCCGCCGTCATCGCCCCGAGCCGGGCGGCGCGGGCGGTGCGGCCTGCGGGCACAGAGAGCCCCTTAGGGTCATCCGTTTGGTCATTACGATCGCTCATGGAGTGCGACTTAGCCGGAGCCTGTGAAAGGACAAATCTTGCCCCTTTCTGCCGTGGCTCTCATACTCATCCGCATGACCAAGAACGCCGCCCTTTTTGACCGGATCAACGCCAAGCAGGATGATCTGATCGCGTTGACGCAGGACCTGATCCGCATCCCGACGCTCAACCCGCCCGGGGAGTGTTACCCGGACATCTGCGATTATCTGGACCGCCGATTAAAGGCCGCGGGATTCGAGACCGAACTCATCCGCGCAACCGGCACACCCGGCGACAGCGACACTTATCCGCGCTGGAATATCGTGGCGCGGAAAGAGGGGACAAGCCAGGGCGAATGCGTTCATTTCAATTCCCATATCGACGTCGTTGAAGTCGGTCAGGGCTGGACTCGTGATCCGTTTGGCGGCGCGCTGGAAGACGGAAAAATCTATGGTCGCGGTGCGTGTGATATGAAGGGCGGGCTGGCGGCGTCCATCATCGCCGTTGAGGCATTTCTGGAGATCCACCCCGAATTTACGGGGGCGATTGAGATCAGCGGCACTGCAGACGAGGAATCCGGTGGCTATGGCGGTGTCGCCTATCTGGCGGAACACGGGTATTTCGACCCCGCACGCGTGCAGCACGTCATCATCCCCGAACCTCTGGGCCATGACCGCATTTGCCTGGGCCATCGCGGCGGCTGGTGGGCCGAGATTGAGACTAAGGGAGAGATCGCCCATGGCTCGATGCCTTTTCTGGGCGATTGCGCCGTGCGCCATATGGGGGCGGTCATCGATCGTTTTGAACGCGATCTCTTCCCAGCGATGGCCGCGCGACGCACGGACATGCCGGTGATCCCGGATGGGGCGCGGAGCTCGACGATGAATATCAACTCCATCCACGGCGGCGCCGAAGAGCCGCGGGAGGGCGACACGTCCCTGCCCGCCCATTGCGTGCCGGACAGCTGCCGGATCGTTATTGATCGACGGTTTCTGGTGGAAGAGCCGCTCGAGGATGTGAAGGCTGAGGTTGTGGCGCTGCTGGACGGGCTGAAATCAGACCGCCCCTCCTTCGAATACGCGCTGCGTGAACTTAACACCGTGCTGCCCTCAATGACCGACCGGAACGCGCCCGTGGTCGAGACTGTCACCAAAGCCATCTCGGAGGTGCTGGGCCGGACCCCGGCCTATGTCGCCTCCCCCGGCACCTATGATCAGAAACACATCGACCGGATCGGCAAACTGAAGAACTGCATCGCATACGGCCCCGGTATTCTGGAGCTGGCGCACAAACCGGACGAATATATCGACGTGGACGACATGATCGTCAGCGCTCAGGTGATGGGCCTGACCTTGAAGCGATTGCTGACCAGATAGGATCGAATTAGGCTGCGCCAAATCCGACCCGCTGGGGGTTTCACACCCCCAGACCCCCGTGAAGTATTTCCGAACCAAAGATGGGGGATCAGACCGCGATGTTGTCGATCAAACGCACACCGGCCAACCACGCCGCCGCGAAAAGGCGGCCGCCGGAGCGGGCTTCGTTCAGCAGCGACAGGTCAGAGCCGTGGCGCAATTCGAGGTAATCCACGGAATTGAACCCTCCGGCAAGAAGGCGTGCCTCTGCTTCCGGTGCCAACGTGTCCATCGTGGCGCCATTGCGCAGCTTGTCAGCCACGTCTTCCATGACTTCAGCCAAGAGCGGCGCCTTGATCCGGCTGCGGTCGCTCAAGAGCAGATTGCGCGACGACATCGCGAGCCCGTCTTCCTCGCGGATGGTCGGGCAGCCGACGACTGTGACGGAAAGGTCAAGGTCCTTGGCCAGCCGGGTGACCACTTGCAATTGCTGATAGTCCTTTTCACCAAAATAGGCGCGGTCCGCCTGGGTCTGCGTGAAGAGCTTGGTCACGACCGTGGCTACGCCGTCAAAGTGGCCCGGGCGCGCTGCGCCGCAGAGCATGTCGGTGAGGCCTGAGATGCTGACGGTCGTCGCGAAGCCCTCTGGGTACATCTGCGCGCCGTCGGGGACATAGATCGCATCGACGCGGTGCGGGATCAGCTTTCGTGCGTCCTCCTCTTCGGTGCGGGGGTAATTCTCAAGGTCCTCTGGATTGTTGAACTGCTTCGGGTTGACGAAAATCGTCACGATCACCCGGTCACATTCGGCCCGTGCCGCACGCACCAATGACAGATGGCCCTGGTGCAAGGCACCCATCGTCGGCACGACGCCAATGGTTTCACCCGCCTGGCGCCAAACCGCTGTCATCTGCCGCAGCTCCGTCAGGGTGCGGACGATGGGCGCAGTCCCGTCGTCCTTCATTTTGGGGCCTCATCGGCGAAAATGTGTTCGGTGGCCGGGAAGGTTCTCGCGCGGACCTCTTTGGCATAGGCGGCGATTGCGGCTTCGCCGTCATCGCCCAGATGGGCGTAGCGTTTGACGAATTTCGCCTTGAAGGCGGTGAAGAGGCCCAACATGTCATCGACGACGAGGATCTGGCCGTCGCACCCGGCGGAGGCCCCGATCCCAATGGTCGGGATGTCGATCATCGCGGTGATTTCATCGGCGAGGGTCGCGGGGACTTTCTCCAGCACAACGGCGAAGGCGCCAGCGTCTGCCACGGCTTTCGCATCAGCGATCAGCTGATCGCGTGCACCGCCGCGTCCCTGGACCTTGTAGCCGCCCAGCGTGTTGATCGATTGCGGTGTGAGGCCGATATGAGCCATCACCGGAACCCCTCTCGCGACCATGAAGCCGATCGTGTCCGCCATGTGAACGCCGCCTTCGAGCTTGACCGCAGCGGCGCCGGTTTCAGCAATCAGCCGCGCACCGTTGCGAAAGCCTTGCTCGGGGCTTTCTTCGTAGGAGCCGAACGGCATATCCACGACCATCATTGCCGAGGACAGTCCGCGTGCGACGGCCTGACCATGCAGAATCATCATCTCCATCGTGACGCCAAGGGTCGACGGCAGGCCATGAAGCACCATGCCTACGCTGTCCCCCACCAGCACGAAATCGCAATGCGCATCCATCATTTGGGCCATCGGCGTCGTATATGCCGTTAGGGACACAAGCGGGTCGCCGCCTTTTGCCGCGCGAATGTCGTCGGGCATAGGTGCGCGTTTCTTGGCTGTGGCGCTCATCGTCGTTCCCCTTTGCGTCTGGGTTTACCGCGTCTTAACAGTCTCGCCCCGGTCATGCCAATGCTGCGGCGCAGGGTGTGCCGCAGCGAAACAATCGTCGTGTTTGCCATGGCGGGGCTTTTGCGATTGTCTGGCGGCGCGTCAGACGGCCAGAGGGGATGCGATGCCGCGCGGAGCGAACAATCTAATCACCGATGTGCGCGGCCTGACCGTCGGCAATGCACAGGACACACACCTGAAATCCGGTGTGACGGTTTTGACGGCAAACCAACCCTTTGTTGCTTCCGTGCATGTGATGGGCGGCGCGCCTGGCACGCGTGAGACAGACTTGCTGGCCCCAGACAAAACGGTCGAGGATATTGACGCATTGGTCCTTTCGGGCGGGTCAGCCTTTGGGCTCGACGCGTGTTCGGGTGTGGCAGATCGTCTGCGCAGAGACGGGCGCGGGTTTGCTGTTGGGGATACGGTTGTGCCCATCGTGCCGGGGGCGATCTTGTTCGATTTGGTCAATGGCGGGGAAAAAGGGTGGGATGAGAACCCTTACATGAGCCTCGGGCGTGAAGCGTACGAGAACACACGGACAAATTTCGATCTGGGATCTGTTGGCGCGGGCTGTGGTGCGTTAACGGCCCGGCACAAAGGCGGTCTCGGTTCTGCAAGTTTTGTGCAAGAGAGCGGCGTGACCGTTGGTGCGCTTGTGGCCGTCAATTCAATAGGTGCGGTGACCACACCCGGCGAACGGCATTTCTGGGCCGCACCGTTTGAGCTCAACCAAGAGTTCGGCGGCTTGGGGCCTGACCCAGCTTCGGATTACGCCGGCCCCGCGCCGAGCCTCAAGGCTGCCGCCCTTGGCGCGAGCGACAAGGTCAACACAACAATCGCAATTGTCGCCACCGACGCGCCCCTCACCAAATCACAATGCCACCGAATGAGCGTGATGGCCCATGACGGCCTGGCGCGGGCCATCGTCCCGTCCCATACGCCAATGGACGGCGATCTGGTATTTGGCCTGGCTACTGGAGACCGGTCTGGCGTCGACCCTGTGGCTCTGGCTCAGATCGGGGCTGACGCGGCGACCTGTCTGGCCCGCGCAGTTGCCCGTGCGGTTTACGAGGCAACACCAGACGTAGGCGATCTGTTGCCCTGCTACCGGGACCAGGTCTAGGACAGCTCGGATGAAATCGCGGTCGTTTTGACGATGGCGTAGATCGCATCACCCGATGACAAACCCATTGCTTTGGCAGAGCGCTCCGTGATCCGGGCGAGGACCCGGGCCTCCCCCGCTTTGAGACCGACCATGACCCCTGTTCCAGTGGACGATATCTGCTCCACCGTGACCGACAACACATTGAGGGCGCTCATATTTTGCGGCTCATGCAGGGACAGGATCACGTCCTGTGCCGGAATGCGCACCCGGGCGACCGAACCCGGTGCCCCTGCAACGTCGGGCACCCATAATGCGCCCGCCGGTGTCTCAAGCTTGGTCAGCCCATCGTCAGCGCGACCAACGATCCGACCTGCCAGGACGGCCCCGGCATCACGCAGCCCGACAAAGGGCACAACAGCGGGATCGGACAGGACGTCTTCGATCGGCCCCGATGCCACTGCGCGGCCTTGATTGAGCACCACAATGCGTTGCGCGAGCCGCGCAATTTCAGCCAGATCGTGGCTTACATAAAGGATCGGAATGCCGCTCGCCGCTCTGATGGCGTCAAGGAAAGGCACCACATCATCCT
>JBCBCS010000035.1:0-21663 GCA_038530475.1 Pseudomonadota bacterium | reverse complement strand
ACTGAAATCAAACGAATCGCCGTCTCTTGCTCCATGAGCCAGAGCAGAGTCCGCGCCGCCTGCCCTCTGGCTGAGGTGAGGTCGGGATCGTCAGCCAGCAGTTTACGCGCGTCCGTTTGTGCTGTGGCCATCAATGCAGCCTGCCTGTCCATGTCAGCGATCCGGAAGCGTGGCAGTCCAGATTGCGCGGTGCCGATCACGTCCCCAGCGCCACGCATCGCAAGGTCTTCCTCTGATATCCGAAAGCCATCCTCGGTCTCGCGCATGATCTCAAGACGTCTTTGGCCACTTTCCGACAAGGGCGCCTGATACATCAGCAGACATGTGGATTGCGCCGCCCCGCGTCCGACCCGGCCGCGCAACTGGTGCAACTGTGCGAGGCCGAAGCTTTCGGCCCGTTCGATCACCATGATCGAGGCATTTGGCACGTTGACGCCGACTTCTATCACGGTTGTGGCGACGAGCACCTTGGTCTCGCCAGACACAAACCGGGCCATCGCGGCGTCCTTATCCTTGGGGGGCATTTGGCCGTGGACAAGGCCGACGACGCCCTCTCCCAGCGCAGCGCGGAGCCGTTTGAACCGTTCTTCGGCGGCGGTCATGTCGCTGACTTCAGATTCTTCCACCAGTGGGCAGACCCAATAGCATTGGCGGCCTTCGGCCACCGCCGCCCGCAGCCGGTCAACGACCTGATCCATCTTCGATGTGGCGATCAGCGCCGTTGTCACGGGTGTCCGACCGGGTGGTTTTTCGTCAAGAATGGACACGTCCATATCGCCGTATTGCGCCAGTGACAGGCTGCGCGGAATCGGTGTCGCTGTCATGACCAGGACGTCGACTGCGTCGCCTTTTGCGCCAAGTTCCATTCGTTGCGCCACGCCAAACCGGTGTTGTTCGTCGATGATCGCGAGCCGAAGATCATGAAACACGACGTCCTTTTGGAACACAGCATGGGTGCCGACAAGGATCTGAATGTCGCCGCCCGCTAGCGCCTCCAACTTGGTGCGTCGCTCGGCCCCCTTGTCACGCCCGGTCAAAATCTCCAGCACCACTCCGGCCTCTTCGGCGAGCGGGCGCAGACCGTCCAGATGCTGCCGGGCAAGGATTTCGGTGGGCGCCATCATCACGCCCTGCCCGCCCGCCTCAACCGCGTTCAGCAGCGCCATGAGCGCGACGAGGGTCTTGCCCGATCCGACATCGCCCTGCAGCAAACGGTTCATCCGCATGGACGACCCCATGTCGGCCACGATTTCGGCAACGGCGCGGGTTTGGGCTCCAGTAGGATCAAAGTCCAGCGCATTCAGAACCCGCGCCTGCAAGTGTCCATTGCCCTGACTCTCTCTGCCCTTGGCCCGCCTGTGCTGTGCCCGCGCAAGGGCCAGGGTCAGCTGATGGGCCAACACCTCATCATAGGCGAGCCGCTGTCGCGCGCCTGCAGTGAGGGCAAGGTCAGCCGACCCGCTTGGTCTGTGCGCCTGATGCAAAGCGTCTGCCCAATCCGGCCACCCCTCCCGGGTTTTCAAGGCAGGGTCGATCCAGTCGTCCAGCTCAGGCAGATTTGACAAAAGGTCAGACGTCGCCTTGAACATCACCTTCTGCGTCACGGAGCCTGTCAGGGGGTAGACCGGCTCAAACGGAGGGATCAACGTGGCCTCATCCGGCGTGAGGATGTGATCCGGGTGCACCATCTGCCCAACCCCATCAAAGAGCTCAACCTTTCCGGAGACGACCCGTCGCTGTCCGGTCGGCAATTGACGCCGCAAATAGTCACCATGTCCGCGAAAGAAGATGAGCTGAAAGGTTGTCTGCGCGTCTTCCACCATCACACGATAGGGCCGCCCCCGCGCACTGGGCGCGTTATGCTGACCAACGGTCACCTCAACAGTGCAGACGGCGGGGGCCTGAACTTCAAGGATTGAGGCACGACGGCTTCGATCGACGCCGGAATGGGGCAGCGTGAACAATAGGTCACGGGGTTTTTCGATATGGGCGGCCACCAAGGCTTGCGCTGTTTTCGGGCCAATCCCGTCGAGCGTTTCCAGCCCGCCAAAGAGCGGCCAAAGGGGTTCCGGGCGACCCGACACGACGTCAGACCCCTTCTATCAGGGCCAGCCAGCCATCTTCGTCGAGGGTTTCGATGCCGAGATCTGCCGCCTTTTTGGCCTTTGATCCAGCGCCCGGCCCGGCGACGAGCAGATCCGTTTTCGCACTCACTGATCCGCTGACTTTAGCGCCGAGCGCCTCTGCCCGCGCCTTGGCTTCGGCGCGGGTCATCTTTTCCAGTGTTCCGGTGAACACCACCGTCTTTCCGGCGACCGGGCTGTCGCTCTTGGGCTTCTCGGCCGCTTGAGGCTCCAATTCCGCGACCAGACGGGTGATCGACGCGCGTTCAGCCTCTTGCTGGAAGGTTGTGACAATCGACGCAGCCATGACCGCACCGACGCCATCGATGCCGATCAGGTCGGACCACGCCGGGCCCTCGCCGATCCGGGCTTCGGTCATTGCGGCCTCAAACGCATGCCAAGTCCCGTAATGCTGAGCCAGAAGGTTTGACGCGCTTTCACCGACGTGACGAATACCAAGCGCAAAGATCAGCCGGGAAAGTGGGATTGCGCGTTTTTCATCAATGGCTTGCCAGAGATTCTTTGCGCTTGTCTCTCCCCAGCCATCACGGTTGGCAAGCTTGGTCAGGTTGGCGTCATCCCGCGCCTTCAGGGTGAAGACGTCGGCGGGTTCCTTCACCGGCAGCTGGTCGTCCTCATAGAAAGCTTCGACTTGCTTGGCGCCGATCCCTTCAATATCGAACGCCGCCCGTGAAACAAAATGCTTGAGCTTTTCAACCGCTTGCGCGGGACAGATCAAGCCACCGGTGCACCGGCGCACCGCATCGCCGTCTTCGCGCACCGCGTCGGAGCCACACCGCGGGCATGCCGTGGGGAAGACATAAGGGTCCGCGTCCTCAGGCCGCTTGGACAGGTCCACATCGGCCACTTTAGGAATGACGTCGCCCGCCCGATAAACCTGCACCAGATCACCGACGCGGATGTCCTTGCCGCCTCGGATGGCCTCCCCCTTGTTGCCGAAGCCGGCGATATAATCCTCATTGTGCAAGGTCGCGTTGGACACGACAACGCCACCTACTGTGACCGGTGTGAGGCGGGCGACGGGCGACAATGCTCCGGTTCGGCCGACTTGAATGTCAATCGCTTCAAGCCGGGTCCAGGCCAGCTCAGCGGGGAATTTATGGGCAATCGCCCACCGAGGTGTGGTGGAGCGGAACCCGAGCCGGGCTTGCAGAGCCAGATCATCGACTTTGTAAACCACGCCGTCGATGTCGTAGCCCAGACCCGCGCGCTGCTCTTCGATGGTGTGGTAATGGGCGATCAATGCCTCAGGCGTATCGCAGCTCCGGGTCAGAGGGTTGGTTTGAAAACCCAACGATCTGAGCCGGTCGATGGCACCCGATTGGGTTTCGGCCAGCGGCTCCGACACGTCGCCCCAGGCATAGGCAAAAAACCTGAGTGGGCGAGATTTGGTAATCGTCGGATCCAGTTGCCGCAGGGAACCCGCAGCCGCGTTGCGTGGATTGGCAAAAGCCTTACCGCCCGCTTCCGACTGACGTGCGTTGAGCGCCGCAAAATCCGCGTGCGACATGTAAACTTCGCCGCGTACCTCAAGGATCTCCGGCGCGCCTTCGAGGTGCGTCGGAACATCATCAATGGTTCGGGCATTTGCGGTGACGTTTTCACCCACCGCCCCATCACCACGGGTCGCGGCCTGCACCAGTTGTCCCCGCTCATAGCGAAGCGACAGGCTCAACCCATCGATCTTGGGCTCGGCCGTATAGCGCAAAGGCTCCGACCCGAGGCCCAAAAATTTGCGGACCGACCTGTCGAATTCGACCACGTCGTCGTCCGTGAACGCATTTCCGAGGGACAGCATCCGCACCTGATGCGCCACCTTGGCGAACCCGTCCGAGGGCGCGGCACCAACTTGATCGGTCGGCGAATCCGGTCGCTTGAGGTCCGGGAACTGCTCTTCAATGGCGGTGTTGCGGCGCTTAAGACGGTCATATTCAGCGTCAGAAATCGTTGGCGCGTCGTCTTGATGGTACGCGGTATTGGCCGATGCGAGCAGTTCGGCAAGGCGGGCAAGTTCAATCGCCGCCTCATCCCTCGTCAGCTTTTCTGGTGGCGTATCGTGTGTCACGGGACCCCCTGATGGACTTCAACGCACCTGGTTGCCAGTTGGGGCACATGCGCTGTTGGGGGTAGTGATAGGTCTGGACCCCCATCAGGTCCAGCCCGAGAAATTAAGGAGGGGTCGGCGGCGCGGTTAAGGGTTCGTGAGTGGTGACCGCGCCGCCGGGGGAAGAGAAGGTCAGGCTCCGAGCGCCAATCTCTCCGGGTCTTGCTGACCCAAAGGATCCGGGTCGCGCAGAACGTAGCCGCGGCCCCAGACCGTCTCAATATGGTTATCGCCGCCTGTTGCCTCACTCAGCTTCTTACGGAGTTTGCAGATAAACACGTCGATGATCTTCAACTCAGGCTCATCCATGCCGCCATAGAGATGGTTCAGAAACATTTCCTTGGTGAGGGTTGTGCCCTTTCGAAGGCTCAACAGCTCAAGCATCTGATACTCTTTGCCCGTGAGGTGGACCGGCACGTTCTCAACCTCAACCGTTTTGGCGTCGAGGTTGACAGAAATGGCCCCGGTCTTGATCACGGATTGCGCATGGCCCTTTGACCGCCGGATGATCGCGTGAATGCGAGCCACAAGCTCTTCCCGGTGGAACGGCTTTGTCATGTAATCATCCGCGCCGAAGCCAAAACCCTTGAGCTTGCTTTCGGTCGCATCCTCGCCTGAGAGGATCAGGATTGGCGTATCGATCCGGCTCAATCGAAGCTGCCGCAACACTTCGTGTCCGTTCATGTCCGGCAGATTGATGTCGAGGAGGATCAGGTCGTAATCATAGAGTTTGGCGAGGTCGATCCCTTCTTCGCCAAGGTCTGTCGTGTATACATTCAGGTTTGCATGACTGAGCATCAACTCAATGCTCTTGGCCGTCGATGGGTCGTCTTCTACCAGCAATACGCGCATTCCGCTTCTCCGCTCATTAGAACTGGTCCCACCCTACCGTAATAAAGGTTAACCACACGTTACCGGAATAGGATAACTTTTCAACTCTTCTTAAGGTTGTCTGTATTTCTGCAGGCTCGTAGCCTTGAGCGCACCGACCCCATGGGTCGCCACAGCCGTCTCCCATTCCGACAATTCCTCGTCGGATAACTTGTACATTGTCTTGGCTTCGTCGCGCGACAAAAGCCCAGCATTTACAGCCTTTACGACGAGCGCCTTGCGCGATGCGACCCATCGATAGGTGTCTTCAGGAGGAAGATCGGCGCGGGTCATCACGCTCCCATCGGGGAGCTTGACTGATCTTGGGCCTTCAATTTTTCTCAGGTACATCGTTTTCAACTTATTCAGTGCGGGCGTCGGAACACCTGTGCACTGTTCACCCCTAAAGATCGGTAAATCCGAGGGGTTGAGAGTAGTTAGACTTTTCATATATTCCGCCCGAACCCCGCGATCGGACGTGCCATGACCCTTGATCAGCCCCTCAACTCCCTTGGTTTCGCCAAGCCCCCGTCCGAAACACGGGTCGTTGTGGCGATGTCGGGTGGGGTCGACAGTTCGGTCGTCGCCGCCCTGCTCGCGGATGAGGGGTATGATGTGGTGGGCGTCACCCTGCAGCTCTATGATCATGGCGCCGCGCTCGCCAAGAAAGGCGCCTGTTGCGCAGGCCGCGATATTCATGACGCGCGTCGCGTGGCCGAGGAGAAGGGCTTTCCGCATTACGTGCTTGATTACGAGAACGTTTTTAAGGACGCCGTGATCGATGAATTTGCTGACAGCTACCTCGCCGGAGCGACACCGGTGCCCTGCATCCGGTGCAATGAGCGGGTGAAATTCAAGGATCTTCTGGAGACGGCGAAGGACCTTGACGCCGATTGCATGGCGACCGGCCACTATATTCAGCGGATGGTGGGTGCCCACGGCCCGGAGCTGCATTGCGCCGCCGATCCGAGCAAGGATCAGAGCTATTTCTTGTTCTCCACCACGCCGGAACAGCTGGATTACCTGCGGTTTCCCTTGGGACACCACGCGTCGAAAGAGGAGACGCGCGAACTCGCACGAAAATACGGACTCGCACTGGCGGACAAGCCCGACAGTCAGGACATCTGCTTTGTGCCCAACGGCAACTACGCCTCGGTCATTGAAAAGCTGCGCCCGGGTGCGGCGGAACCCGGTGAGATCGTCGATGTGGATGGCAATGTTCTGGCCGAACACAAGGGCGTAATCCATTACACCATCGGCCAACGTCGCGGACTTGGCATCGGAGGGTTAAGCGATCCGCTGTATGTCGTGAAGCTCGACGTGGACACCCGTCGTGTGATCGTCGGCCCCAAGCACATGCTCTCGACCCGGACCGTCCCGGTGCGTGAAATCAATTGGCTCGGCGATGACGCATTTGACGCGGTGGCCGAACGTGAGATCAGCGTCAAAGTCCGCTCAACCCGTCCCCCGGCGCCCGCGATCCTGCGTCCGCTCTCAGCCACGACGGCAGAAGTCGAATTGCTCACTCCCGAAGAAGGCGTCAGCCCCGGCCAGGCCTGCGTGTTCTATGACATGACAAGCCCGCGCATTTTTGGCGGCGGCTGGATTTGGCGAGGCGACTAGCCTTGTAGCGAAGAACGCCCTCGGCGGAGCGCGCCGCTCAAGTTGGGACCCACGCCCCAGCTTCTTTGGTTTTAAAATATGCAAAAAAACGGGCGCGCGCAGCGCGCCCGGATCGGATTTGCGCAGCAAATTCGAAACCGTTGCTGTCGGTCCTCAGCCTGCGCGACGCCGCCGACCGCCTGCCCGGCCACCCCGGCCTCGGCCTTCTTCGCCCGCCTTTGGCGGCACGCGGTTGAACTTGATCCACTCGCCGCCGCCTTCGTCGTTGTTGGTCAGGAAGTTGGCGGCTCGGATCGCTTCCATTTCCTTGCCGGCCCGCGGCTTGGTGGAGCCCATGCCAAAGAGCTGCACGAAGGTTTCGTCATCCATCCCGTCGGGCAAGATGACGCCAGCGGCCAGCACTTCGGCCTTTTTTTCTTCGATCTTCTTGGGTCCGATCGGGAGCGCCACCGGGTTCATGATCGCGCTTGTCATGCCCGCCCCCATAGCCATCGGCAGGAAGGCGTTGTTGATGCCGTGGCGGTTCGGCAGTCCGAAGGAAATATTCGACGCGCCGCAGGTTGTATTCACACCCAGCTCCTCACGCAAACGACGGACGAGAGTGAACACCTGCTGCCCGGCCGTACTCATCGCGCCGATCGGCATGACAAGCGGATCGACGACAATATCATGGGCGGGGATGCCGAAATCGGCGGCCCGTTCGACGATCTTCTTGGCGACGGCAAATCGGACCTCGGGGTCTTCGCTGATCCCGGTGTCATCGTTGGAAATCGCCACGACGGGCACGTTGTATTTCGCCACCAGCGGCAGCACCATTTCAAGCCGCTCTTCCTCACCGGTCACGGAATTCAGCAATGGACGCCCTTCCGCCGCCGCCAGGCCATTCTCCAACGCTCCGGGCACAGAGCTGTCGATGCAAAGCGGCGTGTCGCACACACCTTGAACCTTCTCGACGAGCTGCTTCATCAGCTCAGGCTCGACAAAGTTGTTGTCCGCATATCGCGGGTCTTCGGCCATTTTGTTAGAGAAGACAGCGCCCGAATTGATGTCGAGCACCGTGGCCCCAGCGGCTGTCTGCGCCAGCGCATCAGCCTCAACCCGGCTGAAATCTCCGCGCTCCAGCTCTTCGTTGAGGACCTTGCGCCCTGTGGGGTTGATCCGCTCCCCAATCACGCAGAACGGCTCGTCAAAGCCGATGATGGCGGTCTTGGTCTTGGATTCGATGACGGTGCGGGTCATGGGCGTGTCTCCCCCGAAATAGGCCTCGTTTTGGCGACCCTAGGCGCGGACGTCAGAGTCGGTCGGATTGCAAACGACATAAGTTGAAGAACCCGCGACGTCACCGCAGATTGTGGTCATGAAGATGATGAGGCGGGTCTTGTAAAATGGATCACCGCACGCTTGCGAGGGTGCCGTTGTCCACTTAAGCGCGAACGTCCTCCCTCCAGAGACATGTCCAGCTCACCCCCATTAGCAGCGTCAGCAGCACAGCTAAGGTTGTCAGAATCGATTTCAGAACTGTGGCCAAGCTCGTCGCATATACCATCGGGGCCGAAATCTCTGGCCAGTTCCAAATCATTGCGGCAATGCCAAAGTTCTCAGCGTAGTCGAACAGAGCGCTTCCCACCGAAAGAGCAATGCCCGATCGGGCAAGTTTGCTGTTTGTCCTGCGTCGCCCAAACCAGCGGATCGTGGCAATCAAGGTCAACGCGAGCATGGCTGGGTAAAGCGTATCCAAAACGATCTGATGGCTGACGTAATAGGCGCGCCCGTCCTCTCCTAAGGATTCAAGAAGCGTGGCCGCCTCGGAGACGCCATAGCCGAATGGACGCATGTCAAAGGGAACCTGCCCCGAGAGCGCTTCGATATGGGCCAGCGTTACAGTGATCATGAGCCAATAGATGGATGCGCCGATCAATCCTGAACCAATTGCAACGACGCCGATATGCTTTGTCAGAATGCTATTCATCATTTTGTAAACTCCTTGTTCTGTGCCACTAATGCCCTCACGCGAAGGAACCTGCATTATCATTTGATAAGGCCCGCCAAGATGGATTTACGGACGTTTCTGATGCAGTCACCTGACCTGTCAGAGATGGATGACGCCGACGATTTTGCATCTGATTGGAAACGAAAGCGTTTGAACAAGGGAACGCATCTTTCTCGGCAAGCAGAACCCGAAAGAGATGAATTCGTACTTTTGGAGGGCTGCCTGGTCAGCAGTATTTGTGACCAGGACGGCAAAGAAGTCAGCGTCGGGTTTTACGTGGGTCCCTGCGTCATCACGCCAAACATCGCTCGAACGCGCAACGGGGTATCGCTTGTGTCCATTGCGGCAACGACTGATGTCCTGCTTGCAAAGATCGACACTGATCTGCTTTCCGATCGAATGATCTCTTCGGAGCCCGTCCGGAATTGGGCGAATGGTGTTCTGCGGGACGCACTAAGCCGGAAGGTAGATCGAGAATGGTGTCTCAGCGCTCTCAAAGGAGCGGAACGGCTCATCTGGTTTCGCCAAGCATTCCCGGGCTATGAAGATATCTTTGCTCATACGCTCATTGCATCCTTCTTAGGGATCACACCTGTCACGATGAGCCGTTTACGTGCTGACGAAAAACACTGACATGCAGCCATGTTTTCGTCTTGAAGCCCTTTTCAATTTGGGCTCGAAACTGCCCTTCACCCTGCCGCCTTGATCAATGCTCAATTAATCGAAACAGACTCACCCTGCGGTGCGTTTACCCGCGTTTCGGGTATATAGACGGGTGTTGCGCGCGGATCAGCCGAACCTTTCGACCGATATTGGCTATGAACTAGGTCTGCGCAGCCGGCACCGCACTCGCCCCGCCATGCTCAATTGCCCAGGTTGCGTTCGTCTTGATCCCACCCAGCGGGAAGAAGTGGACGCGTTCGATGTTGCTGTCGGGGTTGGCAGCCTTGTGGGCCGCAAGGTCGGTCAGCACCTCTGTGGGCTCGAACGGCAAAAGCAGTTTGGTCACGTCCTTTGCGCGGCGCTGCAGGACGCGGAGCGACGGACCGACACCGCAAGCGATTGCGAATTTGATCATCGTTTGCAGCTTCGCGGGCCCGGCGATGCCGATATGGATCGGGATGGTGATGCCCGCGGCCTTTAGGCTGTCGGCCCATTCGATGATCGGCCCAGCCTCAAAAGCGAATTGCGTGGCCAGCGCCATCTGGGCATCAGTCGTCTCAGAAAATCGCTGTTTCCAGCGCAAGGCGTCGTCCACATTGGCGGTGCCGCCCTTTGGGTCGATGTCCTTGTTGCCTTCGGGGTGCCCCGCCACATGCAGACGCTTGAATTCCGCAAAGGCACCGGATTCCATCAACTGCATGGAGGAATGGAAGTCGCCGTGCGGGGTCTCAACCCCACCAGCCAAAAGCAGCGCCTGATCGACACCGGCCTCGCCTTGATACATGGCGATCCAGTTCTTCAGCGTCGCTTCGTCCTTGATAATCCGCGCCGGGAAGTGCGGCATGACCGGATAGCCCTCTTCCGCCAACCGCTTGGCGGTGCGGACCATGTCATCGATGGGCGTGCCTTCGATATGGGCGATGTAGACCCGCGTGCCTTTGGGCAGAAGCGCCTTGAAATCCTCAACCTTCTCGGCAGTTCGCGGCATCACTTCAATGGAGTAGCCGTCCAGAAACGCTTCGAGCTCCGGGTTCACCGCGCTCGTCTGCGGCTCTTCTTTCTTGCGGAAGTTCAGCAGGGCCATGACAGCCTCCTTGAAGTTGATGATGCCGCCGCTCACGCGTGGCCGTTGTTGTTGATCAGCGCCATCAGGCGGTCTTTGTCATATTCGGCCTCAAGCCGGGCAGCCTCGGCGGTGGCAACCTCCGCATCCGCTCCATCGACTGCGTAGGGCTCCGCTTTGCGCCACTCTGCCAGATAATCGTCGGTTTCCGCAGCACCAGACTTCATCGCGGCGCGGTCGATGGCCTGCTCAAAGCGTTCGTTCAACTGCACCTTGGTCGCCCGCCGGCCTTTGCCGACGATCACCTGCGCTGGAATATCCCGCCAGTAGACAATGACAACATCAGCCATGACCGAATCCTACTTCTTCTGTTGCATCACAGGTAGCGCCGCACCCGCCCCTGTCCCAGTTCAATTTCGACACGATACCCGACATCCGCGACGGATCGCATTTTCGCTCCCTTGGGTGAGTCGCAGTGTCACGGGAGTGTCACAAGCCTTGCGCGACTCTCCGCTCATGCTTACGTTGGACGTAACTCGAAATGGAGGGCGTTAAGATGGCGCCCAAGCGTCCCAATGGTGCGGGCGCGTTCCCGAAAGCGGTCGATACCCCCGCGCCCACCCCGCCCGATCCGGCGGAGCTGTATGCTGCACTGGATTTGGGTACAAATTCCTGCCGCATGCTGATTGCCCAGCCGAAGGGTAGTCAGTTCCATGTGGTCGACAGCTTCTCAAAGTCGGTCCAGCTTGGACAGGGGCTTGAGCAGACTGGCAAGCTTAGCCGCACCTCAATGGCGCGGACAATTAATGCCATGCGCGTCTGCCGCCAAAAGCTGCAACGTCACAACGTCAAGAATATGCGCCTCGTTGCGACTGAGGCATGCCGCCGTGCGCGTAACGCCCAGCACTTCATCAACCAGGTCCGCAAGGAAACCGGCCTGACGCTTGAGATCATCCAGCCCGAGGAAGAAGCGCGGCTGGCCGTGATTTCCTGTGCGCCTCTGGTCAGCACCAAAACCAAACAATTGTTGGTGGTTGATATCGGTGGCGGGTCAACCGAGTTGGTTTGGATTGACCTGACCAACGTGCCAAAACGCGAACGCCCACGCGCGATCATGCGTCTGCATGCAGGCTTCCGCGCCGATCCGGGGCCTTTTGCGGCCGCAAAAGTCGTTGATTGGATTTCTGTACCATTGGGTGTCGCGACCTTGCGCGACCAGTTCGCCGACGTGGAGGATGACCGGTCCCGCTTTGCGCTGATGTCGTGGTTCTTCGAGGAAAACCTTGAGAAGTTTGCACCGTCGCTTGAGGAGCAGGCCCGCGAAGGGTTCCAGATTGTCGGCACGTCCGGCACGGTCACGACCGTAGCGGCCAGCCATCTGGGTTTGCGCCGGTATGACCGGACCAAAGTTGACGGGCTGAGGATGACCTCGGACCAGATCGATGCGGTGATCCACGGCTATCTCAACCTTGGTGAACAGGGACGCCGGGCCGATCCACGCATCGGCAAGGACCGTCAGGCGTTGATCATGTCAGGCTCCGCCATTCTTCAAACGCTGATGCGGCTTTGGCCCACGGATCGCTTATCCGTCGCGGACCGCGGTCTGCGCGAAGGCTTGCTTTACAGTCAAATGTCGGCGGATGGAGTTCTTGAAGACGCGCCGTTCTAGCCCTTCGGCGCCTGCGCAGCGAGCGCCCGCAGCGCGGAATTGAGCACCATCGCCTCTCCGCCAAGCCCCAGAAACGTGACCCCCCGTGCCACTTCAATGGCGAAGGCTTCTGGTTGGAACGTTACGGTCCCGGCGATTTTGCCTGCTGCTTTGACGCGTTCATAAACGTGATCGATGCTGCGCTGCACGTCGGCGGCATCCGGCTCCCCAGGGTATCCCATGTCAGCGCTCAGGTCCGCCGGACCGACAAACAGCCCATCCACTCCCGGTGTCGCTGCAATTTCGTCGATGTTACGGACCGCTTCGGCGCTTTCGATTTGGACTAACAGGCAAATTTCTTCGTTGGCGCTTTGGACATAATCCACGATCGTGCCATAGGCCGAGGCCCGCGCCAACGCGGCACCCATTCCGCGCACACCGTCGCCCGGATAGCGGACAGCCGCCGCGGCGGCGGCAGCTTGTTCTGCAGTGTTAATCATGGGCACTACAACCGTCTGCACCCCAAGGTCCAGGACCTGTTTGAGCATCCAATCTTCGCCCAAAGGCACCCGCACAACCGGATGTGCCGGCGTGCCCGCCAAAGCCTGCAATTGCGCCGTGATCGTGGTGAGCGTGTTTGGCCCGTGTTCGGCATCGATCAGACACCAGTCAAAGCCTGCATTTCCTGCAATCTCGGCCACGGTGCCGTTGGCCAACGTCAGCCACAGGCCGGATTTCACCTCTCCGGCCAGCAGATCCGCTTTCAGGTGGTTCTTCGGCGCTGGCATCAGATCTTCCTCTTCAATCGGCCCATGACCGCACGGGCCGCACGCAGGCCTGGCGGCTCTCCGCCCTCGCCCAACCGTGCCATGGTCCGGGTAAGCGCGTCCAGTTGCTGCGTGGGGTTCGCGATCACTTCGCGCAGGGCGCGTGCGATTGGCTCAGGCTTGCACGCGGCACCGATGAATTCCGGCACATGGCGTGTCTCACTCACCAGATTGACCAGTGTCACCGTGTCGGTGCGCAACATCCGAGAGATGATTTGTCGGCTGAGCCAGTTCATATCATAAGCAATCACCATCGGAGTCCGGGCTGCCGCAAGCTCAAGCGACACGGTGCCAGAGGCCGCAAGCGCCACGTCAGCATGGGCCATCGCGATCAGTCGTTGGCGGGCCGCTTCTTCGGGTTGAACGTCATGCCCGATCAGGATCGGATCAAGCGATGAGAAGAGGGCGCGAACCCGTTCCGCCAGATGGGGCAAAGTCGGGATTATGACCCGGTGCGGCAAGCCTGCTGCCTCAATGGCCCGGACAAACGTGTCGGACAGCCTTTCAATCTCGGACCGGCGGGAGCCGGGGAGAACGACGATTGAGGGCCGCTCGATATCAAGCGCTTCGATCTCGCCTTCACTCACCCGGTCGAGGGTCGCCACCGGATGCCCGACGAAATCGCAATCGATGCCAGCCGCTTCCATGTAAGGCGGCTCAAACGGGAAGAGTGCCAGAACCTGATCAACAACTTTCGCCATCTTTAGGGCGCGGCCTGGCCGCCAGGCCCAGACCGTGGGAGCAACATAGTGGACAATTCGAATGTCTGACGCCGCTTTGACCAGTCGGGCCACACGCAAACAGAAATCAGGGCTGTCGATCGTGATCAGGACATCTGGTTTGGCCGCGATGACGGCTTCTGCCGTTTGACGGATGCGCATCTTGAGGTGGCGATACTTCGGGAGAATCTCAGCGATCCCCATCAAAGACAACTCATCCATGGGAAAGAGTGAGGACATCCCCTGCCCTTGCATCAGCGGTCCGCCGACGCCCTCAAACGCGACCTCGGGCTCAAGCGTCTTCAACCCATCCATCAGGGCCGCGCCAAGCTTATCGCCCGATGGCTCTCCCGCAATGACAAAAACCTTCAGCGCGTTCGTCACGGTGCGACCCAAAGAAACATCCCCTGCCCGTCGAGGATGGCGAGCACTTGTGGCAGGTCCAAAACCATCACGCCGCCCTCGGCGATGACGATGCCCGAAAGCCCGGCCTCTGCCGCTTTCATTGCCGTCTCGGGCCCAATTGTTGGCATGTCAGCCACGCGCAATTGGCCAGGCTTTGGCGCCTTGTAAAGAAAAGCGCCATCGCCGGGGGCTTGGTTGGCATCACCGTCCTGCCCAGAAAGCCAATCCGCCGCTCCGGCGAGCAAATCCCCTACCCCGTCGACCAAAGCGGCCAACGGATCGCCGCCGCCAAGCGTTTTGGAAGGCTCTATTGGGAGAGCAAAATCAGAGAGCAAGGCGGCCGTCCCGCGGGCATCTTCGCGGGCGATGACCTGTCCGTCACGCACCAGCAGCGCTTGCCCCATATCCGACCTTCCCATTTCGCTGATTGCGGTTACGGCGACCGCAATGTCATTGGTCAAGTCTGGCGGCGATACCTTCGTCAGCACGCCAGCCGCTGGCAACAAATCCGGAGCGATCTGGTGCGCGCCGACGATGCTGAATCCGTACTCTTCCAATAGCGCCACGATCCCGCGCAGCGTGCCATCGTCGCCCTTTGCCATCGCGGCCTGCACACGCGGCACCAACGGCGCTGTAGCGGCATCGATGGCGCTTGGATCAACCTCGGGTCGGCGCACGGCGCCAACCATGCAAATCTCAGAGACGTTCATCGCCTTGAGCGTGGCAAGCAACGTGCCCAGCGTCTCAATCCGGAAGGGAATCCGCGTAAATTCGCCTTTGATCTCGGACGGGAAGCCGCGCATCTCACACAGGATCGGCGGGCGCCCTTGTGCGACCAATGTCCGCGCGACATGGGGTGGTACCCCACCCGTGCCAGCAATGAGGGCGATGGTCATTTCGGCGTCAGAAAGTTGCGATCCGTCTCGCCCAGGATGAACGAGACCATTTCGCTGACATAGACGCTGTCTGTTTCCTCGGACAGGCGTTTGGCGCGGTCCATGAAGGACCCTTCGCCATCGCGCAACGTCTGAAACGCGGCCCGAAGCGCGGTGATGTCGGACCGGGCGACGCCTTTGCGTTTCAGCCCCACAAGGTTCAGCCCATCGAGATGCGCGCGCGGTCCCTGCACCAGCCCATGCGGGATCACGTCATTGGTCACCATCGACAATGCCCCAATGATCGCACCCTTGCCGATCCGAACCCATTGGTGAATGCCGCAAAGCCCGCCAACGATGACGTCGTCTTCGATCACAACATGGCCCGCAATCGCCGATTGATTGACGATCACGACGTGGTTGCCGATCACGGCATCATGGGCGATGTGGCAGCCCGCCATAAAGAGCCCATCATCGCCCACTTTCGTCAGACCGCCGCCCTGCGCCGTGCCTGCGTTCATCGTTACATGTTCGCGGATGCGATTGCGGGCGCCGATCCGCAGCATGGTTTTTTCGCCCGCGTATTTGAGGTCCTGCGGCACCTCACCGATCACTGAGAACGGAAAAATGACTGTGCCATCGCCGACATGCGTGTCGCCTGTCACCACCACATGGGATTTCAGCACAACGCCCGCGCCCAGCACCACCTCTGGCCCGACATGGCAAAACGGGCCGATCTCACAGCTTTCGCCAAGAATGGCGCCCGGTTCGATAATTGCGGACGGGTGAATGGACATGGCCTAGCCTTGCAGGTCCATCATCGCGGTAAATTCAGCCTCAGCGGCCATCTCACCTTCAACCTGTGCGACACCCTTGAACTTCCAGACCTTACCGCCGGGCTTGCCACGCGTGGTTTCCACCTTCATCTCAAGCACATCGCCCGGCACCACTTTGCGACGGAATTTGCAGCCGTCGATGCCCATGAAATAAATCAGCATGTTCTTGTCCATCAGCCCCATCGTCGCCCCGACCATTACGGCCGCCGTCTGCGCCATCGCTTCGATAATGGTCACCCCCGGCATGATCGGCGTGCCTGGAAAGTGGCCCTGAAAATGCGGCTCGTTCATGGTCACGTTCTTGAGGCCCGTGGCCGAGGATGTGCCGTCGATATCAATCACCCGGTCCACCAACAGAAACGGATAGCGGTGCGGAATGATCCGCTGAATCAGCTGAATATCGGCTGTTGTGATCGGGTCGGACATGGACGTCTCCTGCAATGGGTCTTGTCGTTCCCTAACAAGGGAGCACCGGCGGCTCAATCGCCAACATTTTCCGCCGGATTGCTGCCATCACCGATTTCAGCGTTGATCCGTTCCAATGCTGCGTCCGTGATGTCGATGCTACCAGAGTACAAAAGCAGCGCCCGCCGATCGAGCAGCGCGACCGCCCCGCGCTCGTCCATCAGCTGCCGCAGGATCGGGCCAGTCACTTCAAGAAACTGAGCGCGTCCCTGCGCCAGCGTCTCTTCTACCTCACGCTCCTTGGCGTCCTGGGCGCGGCGGATCCCTTGGGTGTTGTCGTCAAAGGCTTCCGCCTCGGCGCGGAACATATCGGGTTCCATCTCAGGCCTGCGCGCGGCCAGGTCGAGCTCTTCTTCGCGCAATGCTTCCGCGATCCGCCTGTTTTCCGCGGCAAGCGCCTCGCGGGCGGCGTTGTATTCCCGGCTGATCCGTTCGCCAAACGCTGACCGTGCAAAGAGCGCATCTATATCCACCGTGAGGACCAGCGGCTGCGCGTCTGATGGCAGCGCTGGGGGCTGGGCCTCCTGCGCGGTCGCGCCATGCGTCAGAAAGACCAGCGCGACCCCGACAGCAGCCAAAAGCCCGCGCAACATCCTGTACATCAGAACGACGTCGAAATCGTGACGTCGAACCGCTTGGTGTTGTCGTTGGGTTGAACGTCCAGAGGTTCAGTCCAGTTGAACCGCAGCGGACCAATCGGCGTGTCCCAGAAGATAGAAACACCAGCAATCGTGCGCGGTGTGAAATCATCATACTCGATATCCGCCGATCCGATGCCCGTATCCCAGACAGAGCCGTAATCAAGGAAAAGACCACCGGTGATCCCGTATTCCTCCGGCAAGCCAAGCGGGAATTCCGCCTCAAACCGGGCGACTGCATACATGTTGCCGCCCAAGGCGTCGTCGGTGTTCACATCACGCGGACCGATGCCAGCGGGTTCAAAGCCGCGCATCTGGCGGGAGTTGAGGAAGAACCGGTCGGTGATCCGGCTGTCGCCATCGGAATAATCCAGCACCCCACCTTCGAGCGTCGCTCGCAGCGTCACCTCTTCGTTCAGCACGCGCGTCTGTGCTGTGGCCAGCGCCGTGGTGCGAATGTAAGTGGCGTCGCCTACGCCGAACTCTTGTCCGAAGCGCAGCAGAACGCCGGCATTCGGGTTGAGCCCGGTGCGGCGGGTGTCAAAGCTGTAGGTATATCCCAGCGCATTGGTCGCCACTTCCCCCGCATCCAGCGCGATAAACGGCGAGGCATCGACGGACACGTCGGTGATGTCCACGCTTTCATACGCATAGAACAGCGTCAGGCGGCCATTCTCGGAAATCGGGAATCCGAGACGCGGACGCAGGCTCAGTGTTTCGGTGTCAAAATTGGCGTTCTGGTTGTCCGTTGTCCGATATTCAAAATCCACCCCGAAGCTCAGATCGCGCCCCAGCAAGCGTGGCTCGGTGAAGCTGAACGACAGGTTGCGGCTGTCTTCGCCGCCCTGAAGATTGAAGGACAGCGACTGACCGCGACCGAGGAAGTTTCGTTGATTGAAGCGCGCCAGCAAGCTGAACCCGTTATCGGTTGAGAAGTTGCCGCCGAAGGACAACGATCCGGTCGGCCCCTCTTCAACATCGACATCAATGACAACCTGATCAGGGCTTGAGCCTTCACGCGCATCGACGTCCGCGTCGGCAAAGTAACCCAAGGCGCGGATACGCTCTGCGCTTTCGCGGATCTGACGGGGGTTGAACGGATCGCCTTCGACGACGTCGAACTCTGCCCGGATCACCCGGTCGAGTGTTGTGTTGTTCCCTTCAATATCGATCCGTTCCACGAAGATGCGCGGCCCGTTGGTCAGGACGAATTCCACATCAAGCGTGAGCGTCCGGTCGTTGCGGGTAATGCGTGGTTCAACCCGGACAAAGTTTAGCCCGTCCGCAATCGCCTTACGTTCCAGACGCGCGATGTTGTTCTCTATGACGGTCGGTGAATAGGTCACGCCCGTGCGCAGCCGCAAAGCATCCATGTAGTCGTCGGGATCCGCGCCCGTCACCTCGGACGAGACTGAGATGTTGCCAAACTCAAACTGCTGACCTTCCTGTACGTTGAAGGTGATCAGGTAGGCATCGCGTTCTCGGGTGAGCTGAACGTCAACATTGAGAACCTGAAAGTCCACGTATCCGCGTGACTGATAGAAATCAGTCAGCACTTGCTGATCAAAGGCCACGCGGTCGGCAATGAACGTATCGCGGCTGATGATCGCGCGCAGAAGCCCGGCTTGTTTCGTCTCAAGCACGCGCCGCAGCCGCCCTTCAGAGAAGCTGCGGTTGCCGACAAAGCTGATCCGCTCAACCTCGGTCAGACCGCCTTCGAAGATCTCAAAGACCAGATCAACACGATTGTCAGTGCGTTCGATGATGCGCGGAGTGACGGTCGCGTTGATGCGCCCCTGATCCGCATAGGCCTGAACGATTGCGGCCGTGTCCGCCTCTGCCTGTGAGGGGCTGTAGACCCGGCGCGGCTGGGACCGCACGATCGCACCCAGTTCAGCATCCCGCAATCGCGCGTTGCCTTCAAAGGAGATGCGGTTGATCGTTGGAAACTCAGCGACCCGGATGACAAGTGTGCTGCCCTGGGGCACCACATCAACACTCTCAAACAGACCGGTCGCGCGGATGCGTTGGGCCGCGTCATTAAGTTGGCCCGCCGTCACGGCCTCGCCCCGCTCAAACCCGAGATAGGTGAGGATTGTCGCGGATTCGATCCGCTGGTTGCCTTCGACGGTCACATTAGAAAACGCGAAATTCTGTGCTGTCGCGGGCTGCGCACTGGCGATCAGACCCATGATCATCAAGGCCCCGAGTGCCGTGCCCCACTTCGCCTGCCCGATCAAACGGCAGACAGCCCCCAAAATGCTTTTCATTTATATGCTCGTCTTCGACATCCCAGTTGCCTTTGGTCTATCCGGTCGCAGGTGGGGTGTCAAAAGCAACAACACGCCCCGGAGGGCGTGCGCGGTAATCTGTCAGTTAAGAAACGAACGCGGGTCAGACAGACCCGATCCAGGCGCCGAGCATCAGTGCACCTGCAATCGTGCCAAGATAGATCAACCGATCCCAATTGAGGTTCAGCAGAAGGCTGACCCCCTTATATCCAGCTGCGATGGTCTGCATATCGACACCTCACTCTCAACTGAGCTGAGTATGCCGTTCAAATGTGGCAAAATCCGGGCACGGCTTGGACCATTGACGGGCGAATTACCAGCTCAGGTGGAAATTTCGCGCCTTTATCACGGGCACAGCAACCAGTCGTTGAGGATCGCAAAGATCATCAATGAGCCGATGATTGAGATACCCGCCGCCATTAGAATCTGCAGGGCTTTGTCGCTCGGCGGGCGGCGGAAAACGGCCTCGTAGGCGTGGAAGACAAGGTGACCCCCATCCAGCATCGGAATCGGGAACAGATTGAGCAGGCCCACAGCGGTCGACAGCACCGCGATGAAGCTGAGGAAGCTGATCACCCCCTGGCTCGCCATGGATCCGGATGTCTCGGCAATCCCGATTGGTCCGTTCATGTTGCAGGTATTGATCGCCCCCATGATGAGCGCGCCGATCCCGTTGATCGACTGAACGATGATGTACCAGACCTGCTCAACCCCGCGCGACAATGCTTCCAGCAGGCCAACATCGGTTGTCGCAGGTTCAAAGAACAGGTCCGCACCAATCCCCAGTTTCGGCTCATCCTTGAGCGATCCATCCTCTTGCGGGATGGCCGTCATGCGTGGAGTCAGCTCCTGAACGATGACCTCGCCGTCACGCCAGACCTCAAGCGCGATCGGTTGATCGCGGACTTCATCGACGATCGCAATCATATCGGTGAACTTGTAAACCGGCGTGCCGTTCATGCTGAGCACCACATCACCGGCCTGCAAATCGGCGTCGTCGGCGGCGGAACGGGGCGTGATGTTGCCCACAAGAGTTGAATAGAGATGCGGACCGGTGGCTTCGATCCGGTCCCGGCCGCGCTCAACCACGTAGGTCAACACCGGCTGGGACGGCAGGCCCTTGATCAAGGCGTCAAAGGCAGCCGGATCATCATAGTCGACGATCTGCCCCTCGACGGAAAGAATGCGATCCCCCGGTTCAAGCTCCATCTGATAGGCGGCCGGCATCGGTGTGATCTGATCCAGCGTCAGAGGCGTCAGCGGACGGCCTTGCGCCATCAAAAGCGCCGAAAACATCAGGAAAGACAGGATAAAGTTGAAAACCGGACCGGCGGCGACCGTCGCCGACCGGGCCCAGAGCGGCGCGCCGAGCATCGAATCCCGATCATACGTCGCCTCCGCAGGGGCGGACCCGTCGGGGATCGAGGCTGCGTTGCTGTCACCTTTGAACTTCACGTATCCCCCAAAGGGCAGCGCCGCGATTTGCCAGACGGTGCCATGTTTGTCCGTCCGCGCGAACAACACTTTGCCGAACCCGATGGAAAACACGTCTGCCTTGATCCCGCACCAGCGTCCGACGATGTAATGGCCGTATTCGTGGATCGCCACAATGATCGACAAGGCCACAATGAAGGCCACAAGCGTAAAAGCCAGATTGCCGAATGACGGGATCAGCGTGGTCAGGAAATCCAAGGGTCGAACCTCATAAAGCGGCGATGCGTTCTGCGGTGAGCTGCCGGGCAGCCGCATCCGCGTCTCGCACGCTATCTAGGGTAATCGTGGCACTTTTCAGCCCCTCACGGGACAACATGACGTCAACAACCTCAGCCACGATGCGGGCCATGTCGGTGAAGCCACAATCATGGGCGATGAACCCGTCCAAAGCGGCCTCTTTGGCGGCATTGAAAACCGCGCCCGTCAGTCCGCCCTCCTCCATCACGCGCCGCGCGATCGCGAGTGCCGGATAGCGCGTGTTGCAGGGTTCGCGGAAGGTGAATTGGCCAATCTGCGCCAAATCGAGCCGTTCGACGGGCAGCGTTTTCCGGTCCGGCCAATGCAGTGCGAAGCCGATTGCGTGGCGCATGTCCGGCGGGCCCACATGCGCCATCAGCGCTCCGTCGTTGAACCCGACAAGCGCATGGATCAGGCTCTCAGGATGAACGATAGTTTCTATCTGATCCGCCCGAACGCCAAAAAATTCTTTTGTTTCAATCAGCTCCATCGCCTTGTTGAACATAGAGGCCGAATCGATGGTGATCCGTTGGCCCATGTCCCAATTGGGATGGCTTGAGGCCTCTTCGACGGTCACGCTCTCCAAGGCATCCAGCGGATGATCCCGAAACGCGCCGCCGCTGGCTGTGATGATGATCCGCTCAACCGCGTCGATCTCTTCCCCGATCAGGGCTTGAAAGACGGCGGAGTGTTCGCTGTCCACGGGCAGCACGGTCGCGCCATGCGCATTTGCGGTGGAAAGCAACAATGGTCCTGCGGTGACGAGCGATT
>JBCBCS010000034.1:0-21873 GCA_038530475.1 Pseudomonadota bacterium | reverse complement strand
GCCGACAAAGACAGCGTTGGCATTCATCCGTGTCGGCCTAAGTGCTCGGAGGCAATCAATCACCGGTCGTTCGCTGCTGTCGATGCCAAGGTCAGCAGAGCGGGACAAACCGGACTTGTGCAGATGCGGCTATTGCTGACGCAGCATAAATTCGCTCTTGCGGCATGTGCGCGGTCAGTATGCGGCGGAGGGCGTCGAACCGGCCATTAACAAGCAGTATTTCGTGACTCAGGTGCTGGGGCCACTTCGGACGATCCCAGCTTGAAATATTAAGCCGCTCAATTTCTCCAAATAGATGACAGTCTGCCAAGCACACGGTCTTCTGAAAGAGTTATTGCAGATTTAGTGTTCGCAGTAAGCGCAAGAACTGGGATGCACGTCGAGGATCGAAGTCTCTCGCAATCGGGCGACCAGGCTTGCTTCTATTTCTTCAAGGACCTCAGAGACACGGGCCTGTAAGCCCGTTTCGACGCTACAATGCGACGGCTCGAGTTCTCCTACGTTGCCCGATACAAGCCTTTCATCCAATGCTAGATAGACATCCGCCAGCGTTATGCTGTCGGCAGACTTGGCTAACCGCCACCCGCCGGCATGTCCCTTCTCGGACGACAAAAGCCCGGCTTCTCGAAGTTTCCCAAGAACACGGCGTACCACCACTGGGTTTGTCCCGGCGTGATCAGCGATATCGGCTGATGTCCGCACGCGGTCAGGTTCACCTGCCATGTGACTCAGTGTGTGCAGTGCAAGTGACAGGCGGCTGTTTCTCTTCATGCGCGTTTTCTCTCAAAGCTCTTTCAATACGTAACAATAGTGGTTGCATTCGTCTAGTAACTGCGTAGGTTGCATGACTGTCGTCGCACGCATTGGAGTTCAGACATGCCAGATACCAGACTACCCGTCACCGTTCTGTCCGGATTTCTGGGGGCGGGCAAAACCACTCTACTGAACCGGGTCCTGAACAACCGCGAAGGAAGACGCGTGGCGGTCATCGTCAACGACATGTCAGAGGTGAATATCGACGCCGATCTGGTGCGCGCAGACACGGAACTTAGTCGCACGGACGAGACCCTGGTTGAGATGTCCAACGGCTGCATCTGCTGCACACTACGCGATGATCTGTTAGATGAAGTCCGCCGGTTAGCGGCAGAGCGCCGCTTTGACTACCTACTCATCGAAAGCACTGGAATATCTGAGCCCCTGCCGGTGGCTGCGACATTCGATTTCAGAGATGAATTTGGCGATAGCCTTTCCGATGTTGCGCGGCTCGACACCATGGTGACGGTCGTGGATGCTGTAAACCTGCTAAAGGATTTCTCCAGCCATGATTTCCTGAGGGATCGGGGCGAAGTTATGGGTGAGGAGGATGAGCGTACATTGGTCCACCTTCTGACAGACCAGATGGAATTTGCCGACGTGGTGATCCTCAACAAGGTAGCAGATGCGACCGAGGGTCAGGTTGATGCAGCCCGCAAGATCATTCGCAGCCTTAACGCGGATGCAGAAATCATCGAAACCAACCATTCGGAAGTTGCAGCCGAAAAAATTCTCGACACCGGTATGTTTGATTTCGACAAGGCGCATGAGCACCCGATGTGGGCCAAGGAGCTTTACGGCTTCGCCGACCATGTCCCAGAGACTGAAGAATATGGCGTGATCTCGTTTGTCTATCGTGCGCGTCAGCCCTTCATTCCCGAAAAGATCCTCTCAGTTCTGAACGGCGATATGCCCGGTGTGATCCGTGCCAAGGGGCATTTCTGGATCGCCACGCGCCCAGAGTGGGTCGCCGAGTTTTCATTGGCGGGTTCGCTTTCCAGCGTGAAGCCAATTGGAACTTGGTGGGCCTCTGTCCCTGAGGAACGCTGGCCCGAGCACGCGTCTGCTCAAGAGTACATGCAGCAGCACTGGGTAGAGCCCTGGGGCGACCGACGGCAAGAACTTGTCTTCATTGGCTCGGACATTGATTGGCCTGCACTCAAGTCTAGCCTTGATGCCTGCCTGGTTCCAGCAGTTGTGGCAGCTGGACCAGATGCCTTGCCGTTAGACATGCCAGACCCGTTTCCCGGTTGGCGGCGTGTTGAGGATGCTGCATGAACATCGCAGTTTCTGTAAAAGCAGTCCAACCGAATGGCGTCAGTATCGCGCGGGACGAAAGAGGCTTAGAAAGCTTCCGTGACTCAGCCTGTGCGGCTGCTATCTGGCATCGCGAGATGCCCGTCGACGTTATGGCATGGCTTTCGAACCTTGAGACGAAAGCGCTGCCGAACGGACGGGTGGTTCTTGAGGCGAAAACCGTTGAAGAGACAGTTCGCCACCTCTGCGATATCGCCGAGACGCCAAGATGCCAACAACGAGATTGGCTGATTGCCGATGTTTCCAACCTGGCACAGGGCTTCACGGCTCTGATGCGTGCGCCTTACCTACGTCTCAGGTTGCAAACCGTGACAACAAACGCATGCCGAAAATTTCATCTTGATGCCATTACAGGGCGCTTGGTCTGCACCTATCGCGGCACAGGTACGCAGTATGGGACGTCTGTCAAAGACGACGATCCAGAGCAGGTTTTCACAGTCCCAACAGGTGATCCCATTTTGCTGCGTGGCTCGCTTTGGCCTGCAGAGCCGCCGTCTGGTTTGTTGCATCGTTCGCCACCGATTGAGGGCACGGGCGAGACCCGATTGGTTCTTGTCTTAGACCCTATCTTTGATTTGGAAGAAGCCGAATGAACCGCAATCTCGGACAGTGCAGTCTGCGCCGAAAGCGGCGCGCCAGTGATCCCATGGACGCTTTTGACGGTTTGCCCGCACCAGTTCGGCAGTGGGTCGCCCAGGCAGCGCTGCCGTGGTCTCCCACCTCAGTCCGCCGCATCTGGTCCAAGTCCCGCGCCAAGGGTCTATCGGATGATGAGGCGCTCTTGTCGCTTTCTCAGGCCGAAGCGCGCACACTTGCGCGAGATCGGCAATCCACAGTTTCAAAACTCAACTCACTATCCTGAAGGAAATGCCCATGACGTTCTTTTCCCGGCTGGCCTGCGTCTCCGCGCTCGCTCTTGGCACCGCCGCTCCCGCATTCGCTCAAGACGGCAGCCTTACTGTCTCGGTCGGCTTTGGCCCCACGGCCGAAGTCCCTGACCCCCGTGCCAGCTACAACGGCTGGATGTCGAACCAGACCGGTGTGACCGAAACGCTGATGGGGATCGACTATGAGATGAACCTCTATCCGCGACTGGCCGAAGGCATTGAACAATCGTCGCCCACCACATGGCGCGTGACATTGCGCGATGGGCTTACATTCCACGATGGGTCGCCTGTGACGGCCCAGGCTGTGATCGACGCGATTGCGCCCATCTCAGACGAAAAACACCCGGGCCACAACGCCCGTATCGCCAGCTTGCTGGACCTCGCCGGGATGTCCACTGACGCCGACAGTGTCGTTATCTTTGAAACGAACAGTCCAAATGCGGCCTTCCCTTGGACATTGTCCGAACCGGGCATCGCAATCCTTGGCGCGCCAACCGACGAATTCCCGATCAATGGGACAGGACCGTTTGTCTTTAAAGAAGCGGTGCCAGAGCAGCTTTACCGCGTTGAGGCCAACACAGACTATCGCCTGGGCACACCGGGGCTGGAAGAGGTGCGCGTGGTCGTTTCAACCAACCCCGCGACCGCCGCGCTTGCCTTCGAGGCGGGTGAGGTTGATCTGGTGATCAACTATCCAGAGACAGATTACGCGCGTATTGTAGAGACCGGTGCGCAGGGGTTTGCTGCTCCGACTGCGCGGCTTTACTTTTACACGGTAAATGCTGCGGAAGGTCCCATGGCCAATCCCTTGATCCGTCAAGCCGTGTCCTATGCGATTGATCGTGAGGGAATCGTGGAAGCAGCCTTGTCTGGCGTAGGCGGCGAACCGGCAGGCACAGTTTACCCCGAAGGAACGGGTTGGGCCGCTGACATTCCGGTGACCTACGATCCGACCCGTGCCGAAGAACTGCTGGCCGAGGCCGGGGCAGTCAAAGAAGGCGGCACATGGATGCTGGGCGGCGAGCCACTTGAAATTGACATCGTCACGTACTCGTCGCGCGCGGCATTGCCACCGACAGCAGAGCTGACGCAGGCCTTCCTGTCTGCCATTGGCGTTCAGGCCAACATCACCGTTGGTGAGTGGGGTGCCAGCAACGATGCGATTGCAGCGGGCGAAGCTGATCTGTTCTTGCAGGCTTGGGTCACGACGCCGCAAGGCGACCCAGGCGCTGTGCTGGAGACTTTGCTGCGCTCAGACGGCGGGTCTAACTCCGGCCAATATGCCAACGCACGTCTTGATGAGCTTTTGGACCAAGGCCGCCTGACCTTCGACCATGACGACCGCAAAGCAATTTATGACGAAGTGCAGCAGATCATCGCGTCTGAAGCTGCGATGATCCCGGTCTTCCACGTGAGCCAGACTAATGTTGGTGTTCCTGGCCTCACTGGTTATCAGGTGCATCCAACCGAGACCTACTGGGTTACACATGAGACAAAGTTGACCGAATGAAACTGAAAGTCTCTGGCTTGAGTGCGATGCGCTCGGGCCAGACCATCCTTCATCCCACATCGTTGGAGATCGAACCGCGAGGCCGCATTGGCCTCGTTGGCGCGTCTGGGTCCGGCAAATCCACACTGGGCTACGCGCTGATTGACGATCTGCGCGCGCAAGGGCGCAATGTGGCACATGTGCCCCAAAGCCCGGATGAAGCACTCGATCCCTTGCGCTCAATGGCATTCCATTGGCGCGAGGCTGAGGTGGCCCTTGATCTTGCGCCGGGATCTGCGGATCAGGACGGTTTGTTTCATGCTCTCAGCATCGAAGGCGGAGACCTGCGCAAGCGACCTTGGGGGTGGAGCCGGGGCATGCAGCAGCGATTTGTTATCGCGATGGCGCTGACCGGCGCGCCTGACCTGATTGTTCTGGACGAGCCAACATCCGCACTTGATCCCGTGGTGGCGGCCGCAACCATGGATCTTTTGAGCACCTTTCTGGACGGTAAAGACACGAGCATGATCCTGATTACTCATGACCTTGGCCTCGCCGCGCGCCGGGTTGACACGCTAATGGTGATGGATGGCGGGCGTTTGGTTGAGCAGGGACAGACTGAGGATATCCTGGAACGACCGCAGACATCAGCGGCACAGTCTCTTTCCGCGCATCGCAACTGGATGGCGCTGCCATGCTGAGCGTGCAAAACCTCGTCGTGAAACGCGGCAATCGCGTCACGTTGGACGATATCTCGTTGACGTTGCAACCGGGCAAAACACTAGCGGTTGTCGGTGAAAGCGGCGCGGGTAAATCTACCTTGATTGCCACCGTTCTGGGGCTGCTGAAACCGGCATCAGGTCACGTCGCATGGAGCGGTGCGCCGACGCGAGCGTTCCGCCCCGCCCTCGTGATGCAAGAGCCGCGCGCGGCCTTCAATCCGGTGCTAAGCTTGCGTCACTCAGTTATGGAACCGATGGCCGCGCCGGGTATCCCTTTGTCCGACGACAGGTTGGGACGTCTTTGCGCAGGGCTGGAACTGCCGTTTGAGTTACTTGACCGACGTCCGGGTGAAGTCTCAATTGGGCAGGCACAGAGGGCTGGTATCCTACGCGCCTTGATTGCATCGCCGCCACTGGTGCTTTTTGATGAACCGCTTTCAGCGCTTGATGCTGTGACGCAGAAGCACACCGCGCGACTAATCTCAGATTTGCAGGCTGAGGAAGGCTTCGCGGCCCTCATTGTCACCCACGATCTGGGTTATGCTGTGGCCCATGCTGATCAGATCGCCGTTCTCAAGGCTGGACGGATCGTTGAGATCGCCGACGCCCGAACCTTCTCATCAAACCCGAAAGCCCCGTATTGCCGCACCCTGCGGGACGCAGCCATCGCACTTGGATCGCTAGAGGCTACTGCATGATCAATGTCATCGGGGGCCTGCTGTTGCGCGCACTTGTCGTGCTGTCTGGGACTGCAATCCTGACGTTTGCCTTGTTGTGGAACGCGCCGGGCGATCCCGCACAAGCGATTGCCATGGCCCGGTTCGACGCGCTTCTAACTGATGAAGTGATTGATCAGGTCCGCGAAGAAGTGGGTTTGAACAGGTCGTTTTGGCAAGCTTTCTGGGCATGGCTCGGTCCGCTCATGACCCTCGATCTTGGCAATTCAGCGGTCACAGGACGGCCGGTTTGGCCCGACCTGTTGTCATCGATGAGTTATACCTTCCCGCTGGCGTTCGCGGCATTGGCCATCGGGCTTGCCGTGTCTGTTCCACTTGCCATTCTCGCGGCGAAACGCCCAGGTAGCCCGTTGGATCGGTTCGCGGTTGGTATTGCTTCGCTCGGGAACGCGATTCCAGCCTATTGGCTTGGACTGATCCTTATTCTGATTTTCGCCGTCAATCTTGCTTGGCTCCCTGCCTTGGGGGCGAGCACGCCCGCACATGCGATCCTTCCGGCGCTCACACTCGGCCTTGGCGTCGCAGCGTCGCTCACGCGGATCATCCGGTCGGGCATTTTAGAGGCGCGCGGACAAGCGTTCCTACCCGCATTCCGGCGGCGCGGCGTTTCGGAAAGATCGGTTGGCAAAGACCATATCGCCCCACATGCCGCCATTCCCGTTATAACGGTCTTTGGATTGGAACTTGCCTTTCTTTTGGAAGGGCTTGTTCTTGTCGAAGTCATTTTCGGCAGACCCGGCCTTGGTACGTTTCTGGTCCAAGCCATTTTGTCGAGGGACTTTGCCCACGTTCAGGCTGTCGTCGTTCTTACTGCACTAATCTTTGTGACCGTCAACCTGATCATCGACCTCATCTACCGCGTCATTGATCCGAGGATCGGAGAGAACGATGCGTAGCGTCCTTGTACTGGCGACCGTCTTTGTATTGCTCGCCGGTTTGGGGCCCATGCTCGCCCCTTACGATCCAACAGCGATAAACATCCCGAAACGTCTGTCCGGCCCCAGTGTCGAATTCCTGCTGGGCACCGATGCCCTTGGTCGTGACATCCTGTCCCGGCTTTTGCACGGCGCTCGTTGGTCGCTTGGGCTGGCATTCCTTATATCGATCATCAGTCTCTTAATCGGGACCACAATAGGACTTGCCGCAGCGCTTGGGGGCAAGATTGCTGATTGGATCATGATGCGCACAACAGACACGTTTCTGGCCTTCCCCGAGCTTGTCGCAGCAATAGTTATCGCGGGTTTGATGGGCGCAGGGACGTGGAGCCTCATCTTTGCCCTCAGTGTCACTGGTTGGATGCGTTATGCGCGCGTAGCTCGCGGGATCGGGCTGTCGGTCCAAAGCCGCGGCTATGTTGTTCAAGCCCAGCTCGCGGGCCTTCCGGGTTGGTCCATCGCGCGTTGGCATTACCTGCCATCGCTTGTCCCATCGCTCACCGTGGTTTGGACAGGCATGTTCGCGCGGGCGATCCTTGGTATCTCGGCACTTGGCTTTCTGGGCTTTGGCGTTCAACCTCCAAATCCGGAATGGGGATCTATGCTGCTAGATGCGCGCGTTCACCTGCGCTCTACTCCCTTGCAGATGATCTGGCCCGGGCTTGCCGTTGTGATCTGCGTTTTGGCAATCAACTTGACAGGCGACGCGCTGCGCGACGCTTTGGCCGAAGAAAATCCGGAATGAGTGTTGTTGACCGTCCGGGCCGGGGGATCAGCCTGCGCATCCTGTCAGGTGTGCTTTTTGCAGGCATGTTTGTCAGCGTGAAGGCGGTCAGCGATGATGTCCCACTCGGGCAGATCGTTTTCTTTCGGTCTTTCTTTGCCATTGTCCCCCTGATTGTTTTTCTCTGGCTCCGCGGCGAGTTCCCGCACGGACTGGCAACACGGCGCCCAGGCGCACATCTGTTGCGGGCAAGTTTCGGGGCACTTGCGCTCTTCGGCTCTTTCGCGGCCGTAGCCCGGTTGAACCTCGCCGAAGCAATCCTGATTTCCCAACTCTCACCAATTTTGTTGGCGATCGGTGCCACCGTACTTCTGTCAGAGCGTATCACGAGATGGCGCATCGGAGGACTCGTATTTGGATTTGCAGGTGTCATCGTCTTGGTTTGGCCGGAGTTGTCCGGCCCTGTGCAAGAGCGCGATCGACTGACGGGCTACACAATCGGGATTGCAGCCGCTATCTTGACCGCACTTGCACTAATCATGGTCCGCAGTCTTAGCAAAACAGAGAGTCCCGGGGCCATCGCGCTCTATTTCGTTCTAGCATCAATGGTGTGCGGACTTGCCACCCTCCCATGGGGATGGGTCGCGCCAGACGGCTTGACCCTCTGGTTCCTGATCCTCTCGGGTCTCTTTGGCGGTTTCGCGCATATCGCAATGACGCTCGCATTCCGATACGCCGAAGCATCGCGGCTAGCTCCGTTTGAATACATCGCGTTACTTTGGCCAGTCCTCGCCGATGTGTTCATTTTCCGCCTAAGCCTCTCTACCAGCTTCGTCCTTGCCGCGCCGCTCATTTTGGCTGGGGCCGCAATTTCTGCGACTGAAAGCAAAAAAAAGAAAACCGACACGTAGGTTATCCGGGATTTGAAACACAAGATCGGCCTGGAATGGCGAACGGCAGGACCGCTCGCCAAACATCTTCAGATATCAATGCGCTCAGCGATACTTAGAGCATCTTCCAGTTCGACCCCGAGATAACGAACAGTGCTATCAACCTTAGTGTGACCGAGCAGCAGTTGGACGGCACGGAGATTGCCGGTCTTGCGATAGATTTCAGCTGCTTTTGTCCGCCGAAGTGAATGTGTGCCGTATCCGCTTGGCTCTAGCCCGATGGCGGTCACCCAATCACGAACAAGCCGTCCATACTGGCGGGTCGAGATGTGTGGCCGATCGTGAAAGCGGCTAGGAAACATAAACCGACACGCAAACATCTCGGACGATTTGACCCAGGACAAGACGGTTTCACGTGTGTTTTCTGTCAGTTCGAACTGCACTGGCCGCTTGGTCTTGCTTTGGATCACGGAAGCGCGTTCCCGAACGCGATCGTCTTTCACAAGGTCAGACACGGCCAGTTTCACGAGATCACATCCGCGAAGCTTGCTGTCGATGGCGACATTGAACAAAGCCAGATCGCGTAGATACCCCGCTAGTTCAAGCCTTGCTCGGATCGCCCAGACCTGTTTTGGCAGCAAAGGCCGTTTTTGACCGATGATCCGCCCTTTATTCCAGGCTTTGCGTTTTGGGGTGGTCGCGGGAAGTTGGACTCTTGGCATGATTTGCCCTCCGATCCTCCCTCCTAGCCCATCACCAGCACCACGCTAGCAGTAGGATTGTATCGTACTTTGTAAGTGCAGTTTTTCGGTCGGCACCTGACCACAAAGGAAATGCAGGTGCATTGGGCCGCTGTAAACCCAAATTCCTGAAGCTGCGCTTTGCGCAAGTGGCTACCTTCCCTGAGAAAGCCGAACTTATAAAAATATCTGACTAAATTTGTCAGGTTGACTTATCTGAGTAAATCACTCAGCTTTAGATCTGAAAGCCAGCCACCGAATCTTTGGGCAAGCCGAACACCCAGAACCCCGAAGGGAGTGGGCTGATGGAACTCGCATATGCAAAATCTGAAAACACCGGACCGGACTGGTGTGAAACGCTACATGTCGCCTTTGATTTAGGTCTACCGAGCCTCTTCAACATTGAGTGGCTGATCGACAAAGCCGAACGCGGTGAATGGAGCGGGCTATGGTGGTGAGCGTTGCCAGGGAACTCCCAGTTCAGCCTGAAGATCGTTTGCCGGTCTACGACGCGACTGACCTGACCAAAGGCGGCGACCTCGCCAAGATCAAACTTGAGGATCAGCTTTACACGCTTCGCATTACCCGTGCGGGCAAGCTGATTTTGACGAAATGAACGCGATGGTCCCACATCGCGGCGGTGCGCCCGTTGGATACCTCACCGAACTTGGACCGGTCGAGGCTGGGGCCGTCCTGTACCTTCGCCTTTGGTGCGATGGACCCGACGCCCAAGCCCAAGTGTGGAACGACTTTGCGACGGCACTTGGATCAGAGGGCGGTCGGAAGGCTCTGAAGTCTTTCGAGTGTCTCTGCGATATGTGCGTCCGCCATGGTCGTCGTCCGTTGATGCGCCACCACGTGACTTGCAAATGCCTTGGTGCCGATGAGTCCTGTTTCGCGAACTTCATCGGTTATGCCAGTGAAGGGGAGCGGGAAGACGCCCTTCTGATTGCAACCACAATTGTGCGTCCGGACATGGCTCCATCTCTTGTTGGGCTGGCACAGGACTTCGGCCTCGCCCTGAAACGAATGGCCATCAAGGCCAATCAACCAATCACAAGACCAACAACGCTTCACTGAAAAGGACAGCAACCAATGAAGACTCTCAACCTTGCCACGAGTGTGTTGGCCCTTGGCCTTGGCACCGCAGCCATGGCGGACGGACACGCCACAAAAGCGGCGGTGCTCGACACCTATGCAGACATCGCCGAAGCCAACTACACAGACAGCCTTGTCACAGCACAGCGACTACAATCGGCAGTGGAAGCGTTGTTGGCCAATCCTTCTGCCGAGGCATTGGAAACAGCTAAGTCAGCTTGGTTGGCGGCTCGGGTGCCGTATCAGCAGAGCGAGGTCTTCCGTTTCGGCAATGCCATCGTTGATGAGTGGGAGGGCAAGGTGAACGCCTGGCCGTTGGATGAGGGTCTGATCGACTATGTGGATGCGTCTTACGGTGGCCCTACGGACGAGAACGAAGCGGCGGTTCTGAACGTCATCGCAAATGCAAGCTTCACTCTCTCGGGCGAAACCGTTGATGCGTCGATGATCACGCCAGTTTTGTTGGAGGAAACCCTTCAGGAAGCCGACGGTGTCGAAGCGAATGTGGCGACCGGTTACCACGCCATCGAGTTTCTACTCTGGGGGCAGGACTTGAATGGTCACGATGCCGGAGCCGGGAACCGACCTTGGACGGATTACGCGTCTGGTGACGCCTGCACAGGCGGCAACTGTGAACGTCGTGGTGAATACCTCAAAGCGGCAACTGATCTTCTGGTTTCAGACCTTGAGTGGATTGTTGGCCAGTGGGCTGAAGGTGGTGAAGCCCGCGCATCTGTCATGGCCGATGAAGATGCAGGGATCGCCTCGATCCTAACCGGGATGGGATCACTATCCTACGGTGAAACCGCCGGTGAGCGGATGCGTCTGGGCGTGATGCTGAACGACCCTGAAGAAGAGCATTCGTGCTTCGCGGACAACACACATAACGACCACTTCTTCAACGGTGTCGGTATCCAGTCGGTCTACCTCGGCAGCTTCACCCGGATCGACGGTAGCGTCGTCGAGGGCCCATCGCTTTCCGATCTGGTCGCGTCAATGGACGCAGGCCTGGACGCTGAAATGCAATCTAAGCTGGCAGCCGCTGTACTCGCACTCGGTCGGATCAAAACCGCAGCCGAGGCTGGGTTCAGCTATGACATGATGCTGGAGCGCGGCAACGAAGCGGGCGAGGCCCTCATCATGGACGGTGTGAACGGGCTGATTGACCAGACCCGAAGCATCGAACGTGTTGTTGCTATCCTGGGCACTTCGATTGAGGTCGAAGGGTCAGACAGCCTCGATAACCCCGACGCTGTCTTCCAATAAGAAAGCAAGGTCCGCTGCTATGATCGTCTGTCATTGCCAGAACATTTCCGATCACGACATCCATTTCGCAATAGACTGGATGCGGGCAGCGGACCCTGAAACCCTGATCACCCCAGGCAAAGTCTACCGTGCCCTGGGCAAAGCCGCCGACTGTGGCGGCTGCGTCCCACTGTTCCTCGGAACGATGCGCCAAAACCCGAACCTGGAAGTCCCAAACCTCAAACCCATGCATCTTCGCGACCTCCGCGAAGCCACACAGGAAAACGAATATGAACGGCGACAAACAAGTAATTCAATACCTTAACGAAGCTCTGCGCAGTGAATTGACGGCCGTCAGCCAGTACTGGTTGCACTACCGGATGCAGGAAGACTGGGGCCTTGGCCATATGGCCAAAAAGTCCCGCGAAGAAAGCATCGAAGAGATGAACCACGCGGACAAACTGATCGCCCGCATCCTGTTTCTGGGCGGTCACCCAAATTTGCAAAAGCTGGATCCGTTGCGGATTGGTCAAACACCCAAAGAGACACTTGAATGCGATCTGGCGGCCGAGCATGGCGCTCGCGCGCTATACACCGAGGCCTACAAGCATTGTGAAAGTGTCGGTGACTTCGTCACCAAAGGCATTTTTGAAGAACTGCTGAATGACGAAGAAGGTCACATCGACTTTCTGGAAACACAACTCGACCTCGTCGCGAAACTCGGTGAAGAAAAATATGCACAACTCAACGCATCCAAGATGGATGAAGCCGAGTAGACCCGGCTTGTGCGCCATTGTCTTGGGTTCCGTCGCTGCGGCGGGTCCTCTTGATGAACCGCACTTAAACATCATTCCACGCACCGACGCTGAAGCGGCCCGTGTCGCGGACGCAACGGCCTTGGCCACCGAATTTGATGCAGCGCAGTCCTTTGAAAGGAACTCTGCCGGGGCTGCAACGGTGCGGGTCATGGCCAACGCAAATGCGTTTTCCCTCCCATCGGCCAACATCACGTTTGAAGACGAGCTGACGTTCAGGGTAGGCAACGGGCTGTTCCGCAAACTGTGGGTGTCTTCCCCTTCATCTACGCTGGCCTCTGATGGGTTGGGGCCACTCTACAACGCGCGATCCTGTCCGCGGTGTCACATCAAAGATGGCCGCGGGCATCCACCCGAAGGGCCGGATGACAATGCGATTTCGATGTTTCTGAGGACGTCGATCCCGGCGGATTATTCCGCAATGGCGCAGGAGATAGAGGGATACATCGCCACGCTCCCGGAGCCTACTTACGGCACTCAGATGCAGGATTTCAGTCTTGCAGGTCATCCAGCCGAGTACACCCTTCAAATTGACTACGAAGAGATCGAGGTTCTGCTCTCTGGCGGTGAGGTTGATTACCTTCGAATGCCGACTTACACAGCCGCCGACCTCGGCTACGGGCCTCTTCATCCAGAGGCGATGCTCAGCCCTCGTGTCGCTCCGCAGATGATCGGTCTTGGTTTGCTCGAGGCTATTCCTGCTGCCGATATCATGGCGCTGGCCGACCCAGATGATACAAACGGGGACGGTATCTCCGGTCGCCCCAACGTCGTTTGGTCTGTTGTATACGACCAGGCCATGCTTGGCCGCTTTGGCTTGAAAGCTGGGTCACCAACGGTTCGGGAACAGTCTGCCGGAGCCTTCGCTGGAGACATCGGCATTTCAAACCCGCTCTTCCCTGCAGCATGGGGCGAATGCACCGAAACTCAGTCGGAGTGCCGTTCAGCACCCCACGGTGACGGAGACGACCGAGACTTCGAAATAGATGCCGAGGGTCTCGATCTGGTGACCTTCTACAGTCGCAATCTTGGTGTCCCGGCCCGTCGCGATATTGATGACCCGCAGGTCCTTCGTGGCAAGGAGGTCTTCTACACCACTGGCTGCACTTCCTGTCACCAGCCGTCTTTCGTGACCCACCGGCTCGAAGACCAGCCGGAACAGAGCTTCCAACTCATCTGGCCGTATACAGACATGTTACTACATGACATGGGACCAGGGCTTGCCGACAACCGGCCTGAAGCCCGTGCAACCGGCTCAGAATGGCGGACACCGCCGCTATGGGGGATTGGACTGACTGGACAGGTCTCAGGCCATACCTACTTCCTACATGATGGCCGGGCCAGGTCGCTGCTTGAAGCGATCCTCTGGCATGGGGGAGAAGCACAGTCTCAACGCGATGCCGTCGTAGACATGTCGCCCGAGGATCGTGCAGCATTGATCAGATTTTTGGAGAGCTTGTAATGCGCGCGCTTGTCATTGCCGTTTCAACAGTGCTCGCGCCGCCCGCGTTCGCCGATGCGCCAGACCTGAAGGCAATCGTTGAGACCCATGTTATCGCGGGCTACGACAAACTGGCACGCGAAGCTGAGAACCTTCGGGCAACCGTCGCAGCGCATTGCGAGGCGGATCACCCAGCCTTGCACACAGCATATCACCTAACGTTCGATGCCTGGGTGGGTGTCAGCCATTTGCGCTTCGGCCCTTCGGAACAGAATGATCGCGCCTTCGCGCTTGCGTTCTGGCCGGACCCACGAGGTTCTACGCCCAAAGCTCTGGCGGCACTGATCCGAGACGAAGACCCTGCTGTTTTTGACGCGGAAGAGTTCTCGACAGTCTCTATCGCGGCCAGAGGCTTCTATGCCTTGGAGTTCTTGCTGTTCGATCCTCAGTTCGCTTCCGTTGAAAACCGAGACTATCATTGCGCGCTGATCCAAGCGGCAACGACGGACATAGCTCTAAACGCCACTGCGATCTTGGAAGGATGGGAAGACGGCTACGGGGCACTCATGTCATCTCCCGGGAACAACACATACAGAAATCCTACGGAGGCCGCACAGCAGCTCTTCACAAGCCTCTCCACGGGCTTGGAGTTCACATCTCAAACGCGCCTCGGCCGTCCGATGGGGACCTTTGAGCGACCACTTCCCAATCGCGCGGAAGCCCGCAGATCAGAACGCTCGTTGCGGCACGTCATTCTCGCATTGGAAGCGACGCAGACGTTGGCAGCACTTATCTCTAATGAAAGCGAAGACCTCGACCTTGCGTTTAAGGCGGCTCTTCAGCGCGCCAAGGACCTGAACGACCCAGTCTTTTCCAGTGTGTCGACCCCACAAGGGCGCTTGAAGGTCGAAGTGCTACAGCAGAGCATAGAGACAATACGCAGCATTCTGAACGAAGATGTTGGTCCGTCCTTGGGTATCGCTGCAGGCTTCAATTCTCTGGATGGCGATTGATGGCTTCACGCAGATCATTTATCGCAGGCATGCTTGCCGCCGGATTGGTCCCCAAACCAACTTGGGCAGAAGCAGGTAACCCGGCCTTTCTGTCGGCCGCCATGAAACCAGATGGAAGCTATGTCCTGTGCGGATTAAGCGAGTACGGTGCGATCACATTCGAGATTGCCCTTCCTGATCGAGGCCACGCCGCAGCTGCAAATCCAACTCTCCCCGAAGCCGTTGCTTTCGCCAGAAGACCAGGCACCTACGCAATCGTACTAGATTGCCGAACCGGTCAAACGAAAGCGCGGCTTGATGCACCTGTCGGTCGGCACTTCTATGGACACGGGACCTTCTCAGCGGATGGTAGCCTGCTGTTCACGACAGAGAACGACTATGACGCAGCGGCGGGTATCATTGGCCTTTGGGATGTGCGAAACAAATATGCGCGCCTTGGGGAATTCTCATCCGGCGGAATAGGTCCGCACGACATTAAGCTCATGCCGGACAGCGAAACACTCGTTGTGGCAAACGGAGGGATTGAAACGCATCCTGAAACTGGCCGTACCAAGCTCAATCTTCCCTTTATGCGTTCAAACCTGAGCTATCTGGCTCTTGATGGCGTGATAAAAGCCCAAGTGGAACTAGCGCCGGAACATCAGCTTAACTCCATGCGACATCTGGCGGTCTCAGACAGGGGCGATGTGGCCTTTGCCATGCAATGGCAGGGCGATCTCACCGATAACTTACAGTTGCTCGGGGTCCATAGTCTCAGTCGCCGGCATCTGCAGTTGTATGATGATTCATCAGTAAGAACGATGCAGGGATATCTGGGGAGCATCGCTTTCAATAGTGATACCAATCAAATCGCAACGACTTCGCCGCGAAGCGGTGTTGTGCAAGTCTTTGGTGCGGATGGTTTGATCCGGAGCACTAACCTAGCCGACGTTTGTGGCGTCGCGACGAATAGAGCGGGTTTCGTCATTACCACCGGGGCAGGTATCGTCCGGGCATTCGAAAAAGGCGACACCACTCATCAATTGGCGTGGGACAATCACCTGATCGAAATTTGAGATTGTAAATCTAATCTGGATAGCGGGCCACGGTGGTTCAATGGCCGGTTTTCACGCCGCGCTACAGCATTTATAACCACGCACTTGCAGCGATTTTCTTGCTGCGAGCGCACGCAGCGGAAAAATCCAATTCACAGCTTGGGCTCCTTCGAGACCTTCGCTGCCATCTACTCCAATGACCGGTACGCTCGCAGACCCTTTCCATCAATATGAACTGGCGGCAGCCTGAGAAGCCTATCCACTGTCACTTTTTCCGATCCGCGTGAGCGCATCGAAGTCGATTTCCTGCTTCTGTTCCGCACCCAGATCTGGCCGGATTTCCGATACCGGCTGAGGCCCATGGACGTCCCACATCACCGCATGTGAGCCTGTACTCCAGCGATAAACCCAACCAACAACACTGCACCCATCGGTCCCGATCAGATTGGCGATCGCGACGCCCTCACCCCTATCATCGTTCACTGTTTACTGACTTCCTGCACTGTGGCGCTGCGAATTGCGGCGTGGGGTTGCAGAGCGTTCACTACGACCGCGCGCCGGGCTTCTTTGATGTTGGCTAACTGGTCCTCAAGGAGGGAATGATCATCAGACCGGGAAAATGGGTTTCCGTGTTCTCAACAATTCATTGGCTTCAAATCCTGTGGTCGGGCTCCGTGGCGGCTTCAACGATCGCCAGAAGCTGGAACGGATCAAAGCCGATGGCACGCGCCAAAACGACCAGTTCGACAACGTCGACCCGGCGCTGACCGCTTTCAAGACGGGCAATAAGGGATTGGTGGCATCTGAGCCTATCCGCCAAGTCTTTCTGGCCGAGGCCCGCTTTGATGCGCGCGTCGACCAACGCCTGGCAGAGTGCCACTTGCCCTTTGCTTCTGATTGTCTTTGCCACGCGTCACATACCTTTTGTGACGTCGCTAGCGGATGAAATCTGTTATCTAAAAAGTAGATATTTGAGGGTGTTATCGGCGTCTGGTTTCCATGGGCTGCAAGTCTGATGCTCCCGAGGCTGCCCATCAATCCCCTACCAATTGCAGAAATCGGCCATAGTCCTCGCTGACTTCGCGCGCTTCCTCGAAAGCGCGGGCGCGTTCGCTGTCGAGGCAACGGAAGTAGCTCTGGATATTCTGGATGTAGTCTTCGAAATCGCCACGGATGATGTCCGCATAGTCTCGCGCTGCCTGCGAATCGCTTGGCAGGAAAGGACGGGCCGGGGCGAAGCAGGATTCCGCGAAACCCGGCCCGGGGAGGCAGATCAGGAGGGCCATAGCTTGTAATGAGAGCAGGCCTGTCAACCTTGGGTTTCTCAAACCTGTTATCTCCTTGATCGCGGACACTGGCCGTGACTAGTGTTTGCGTAACCAAACTACAGCTAAAGCATGATATTACATCTTGCGGTTGATAGTATACTATCGTAACTCTGGGCTTCAAGTGGGAATGCCTGGGGTTGCGCCATTGGAGAAAGCGTGAGCCGGGCCATGAACTGGGACATCGAAGCACCAAATGTGGTTACGGAAGCCAGGTTCCGCGAACTCGTGGAAAGCGGCTATAGCGCAGAAATCCTGTGCCGGGAGTCGGCACATAAGAAAGGCCCCAGCTATTACGGGGTCTGGATCATGCGCGTTGTCTCTGATGACGGGGTGGAAAAGCTCCTCGTCACCGCCCGCACGCGGACGACCTACAACGATATCAAGATCCGCGAGTTCAAGACGATCTCCGGCGTGGTGTCTTTCTTCATTGGCCTTGGCTTTGCACATGTCGACCTGCCGCTTGAGGCGGGTACAAGCCGCACGCACAAACTCGCGCCGTCAGACAAAGCCCCATCAGCCAAGGGCGCTGACAGCTAACCTCGTCTGTCTCTGGCTGGTCGCAGCACCTGCCTCAGCGCAAATGGTCCTGGTCATGGAGAGCGACGGCTCCCTGACGCCTTCCCAATCCCAAAATAGCTTCGCGCGCAATTACAATGACGGCATCGGTCAGGGGTCGGCAGCCGATGAACTTGCGATTTTCGGCAGCGATGAAACTGTGCCAGAGCGAGAAGCGATGCGCTTTGCAGCCCGTGTCGGTCCGGCACCCCTGCCCCGCTCCGATGTCCTAAACGCCATAGAGACCACGGCCCTGCGTTATGCCAGCCACCCCGGCCTAAGGCGCGCGGAGCTTTCCGTCACGGACTGGCTGAGCCTCTACCGCGCCAATATCGAAGTGGAGAGCGGCTATCGGCAGGATGCGATCTCACATGCGGGCGCCATTGGCCTTGGTCAGCTGATGCCCGACACCGCGCGCGACCTCGGCGTTGACCCGAGTGACCCCCAACAGAACCTCGACGGCTCTGCCCGCTACCTCGCGATGATGCTGGAGCGCTTCGGCGATCCGCATCTGGCGCTGGCGGCCTACAACGCGGGGCCGGACGCCGTGCGCCAACACGGTGGCATTCCCCCCTACCGAGAAACCCAGAACCACGTGGCCCGCGTCATGGCCGTCGTGGCCCGATTGGAAGGATCAAATTCATGAAACAGATTTCAAACCTCTTTGTCGCCTCGCTGGCGCTATTCCTGCTGATTGCCGAACCCGCCCTCGCCCAGAGCATTGATCTCTCCCCGATCCAGAGCCTGTTACAGGGCATCGTCGATGCGCTGACCGGCCCACTTGGCGTTGTCATCGCGACGCTTGCCGTTCTCGGGGTCTTTCTCAGCTGGTTCTTCAACATCATCGATCTGCGCCAGGCGCTCTGGGTCCTGGTCGGCATCGCCGGTGTCGCGGCTGCCCCGACGATCGTTGCTGCGGTCTTTGCCGGTGGCTGAACGCTCGCCCCTCTTTCTTGGGCTCGTGCGCCCGCCGAAGCTTCTGGGCCTGCCCATCATGTATGCGATGGTCTGGCTCTTCGGTTCGGTGCTCTTGTTCGTCTGGGTCCAGCACATCGCGGTGCTGGGTTTCGCCGCCCTGCTCTATCCGGTGCTTTGGAAGGCCGCGGATTGGGACCCGCGTTTCATCGACGTAATGATGACGGCGCTGCAGGAGACGCCACCCACGCGCAACCGCAGCATCCATGGCGGGGACAGCTATGCCCCGTGATGACGCCCATGATCCAGCGATCGATCCCCGCACAATGACGCCAGACTGGTATGCGCGCGAGACCCGCCTTGCGCATATGCTGCCCTATGTGAGCCTCGTTGACGACCAGACCGTGCGCACCCGGGTCAACGAGCTCTTCTGCTGCATCCGGCTCGAGGGGATCAACAGCTACACGACGGACGATGCCTATCTCGACAAGGTGACGGCGCTTTTTGCCCGCATCGTCGCGCAACTTGGGCCGGAATTCAGCTATTACGTCCACAAGGTCTCCAAGGCCATCAAACCTGATCTCGACCCCATCCGCGAGGACAGCTTCGCAGGCGAGGTTGACCGGCGCTGGCGCGCGAAACTCGAGACCAGCGGGCTCCGCGACAAGACCCTGACGCTCACCGTCATTCACCGCCCGCCCCCGAAAAGCCTCCTGCCGTTCCTGAGCCGCAGCGCGCCGGACCGACTGAAGGAGGAGACCCGCAAACGCCTGCAGCGCTTGGGCGAGGCCGTGAACGTCTTTCTGTCTGGCCTCGCCGAGCTGAAGCCGCGCTTGCTGTCGGCCGCATCGGGGGAATTGGTGGGGTTTCTGGGCGCGCTGAACACAGGCACCGAGCTGCCGCTCTACCCGGCAAACACCTACGGCTTTTTGTCCTTCAACGTCGCCAATACCCGCGTGACGTTTCATGGCGATCATTTCGAGCTCTCGGAAGGTGTCGTGGGCCATCGCTACGGCAAGAGTTTCACCATCGGGGAATACTCGGAAGGCACCTCCTGCACCATGTTCGACATGCTGAACCTACCGGTCGACATGATCGTCACCCATTCCTTCACGCCGATCAATTCGAACCTCATGGCGGGCCGTATCAAGCGGCAAAAGCGCCAGATGCAGGCGAGCCAGGACGCGGCCCTCTCGCTCCTGGAAGCCCTCGATATCGCCGCCGATGATCTCGAGGCCAAGCGCCAGAGCTTTGGCGAGCACCATATGGTCGTGACGCTCTTCTGCGACACGCTGGAGGAATTGCAGACCCTCAGCGCGGAGATCGTAAACGCCGCCGCGACTGAGGGCGTGAAGATGATCGGCGAGCGGGTCGCGGCCAAGGCGCATTACCTCAGCCAGCATCCCGGCAACCAGCCCAAGCGCGTCCGCGCCAGCGCCGTCACCAATCGCAACTTCGCGGATTTCGCGGCCTTCCACCGGACGCAGCTCGGAAAACCCGCAGCACTTACCCCCTGGGGCCGGGTCATCACCTATCTGCCCACGCCCGAGCAGAGCGCCTACCGGTTCTCCTATCACGAGCAAGGCTCGCCCGACAAAGAACCGACCAGCGGCCATACCCTGATCATGGGGCGCCCCGGGTCGGGCAAGTCGGTGCTGTCGGCGTTCCTGATGACCCAGGCCCGTCGCGCAGGCGCCCGGATCTTCGTTTTCGACTACCGCCTCGGGATGGAAATGGCCGTCCGGGCCAATGGCGGGCGCTACGCATCGCTCAAAGCCGGGCAGCCCACGGGCCTCAACCCGCTCTGGACCGAGACCGATGCGCGTGGCACAGCATGGTTGTCGGACTGGCTTGCCACTCTGCTTTATCGCGCCGACAAGCCCCTCACACCCGCGCAGACCAACCGTATCCAGGAAGTTGTGCGCCAGAACGCGCAGGCCACGAATCCGGCCTTGCGGAACTGGCGGGATTTCGCGTCGCTGTTTGTTTCGACCGATGATGGCGGTGACCTGCACCAGCGCCTGCTCGAATGGACCGAAGAGGGCCGCTACGGCTGGATTTTCGGGCAGACGCTCGAAGATACGTTCTCGCTCGAAGGCGACGTGGTGGGTTTCGACCTCACCGGCATCCTCGACAGCGAGGCGGAAAAGGAACGCATGGCCGTCCTCTCCTATCTCTTCCGCCGGGTTGAGCGCGAGATCGAGGACCGCCGCCCCACCATCATCGTGATTGACGAGGCCTGGAAGGCGCTCGACAACGCCTATTTCGCCGAGCGGCTCTCGAACTGGCTGGTCACCGCACGCAAGCAAAACACCGTCGCGGTGATGATGACGCAATACGCCAGTCAGCTCGAGCGCACCCGGACCGGCAAGACCATCGTCGAGGCCGTGCCCACGCAGATCCTGCTGCCCAATATCCGCGCCCATGCCGCCGATTACGCGATGCTGAACCTCTATGAGAAGGAACTCGACGTGCTGCTCAACACCGGCAGCGACAGCCGCCTTGCGCTGATCCGTGACGACCAGGGCTCCATCGTTGTCGATGCCGATCTCAGCGCTCTCGGGCCCAATCTCACCATCCTCGGCGGCATGGAAAAAGGCGAGGCGCTCGTCGGCGCCGATTACCGCGACCGCCCTGATTTCTGGAGGCTCTCATGACACGCATATTGTTACTTCTCGCCGCGCTCGGCGCGCTGGCCTCCTGCGCCCAGTACCAGGAACCGCGGGCCAATTGCTTCACCTTCCTAGCCTCGACGGCACCCACAGCACCTGATTGTGTCTTCACGCCCCTCGGCGCGCCGGAGGGCGACGTTGAGGTCTAAGCTGCCCCATATCCTTGCGCTTTGTTTGCTGCCCGGTCTCGCCCTGTCCCAAGGTGTGCCGACGAATGACAGCGGGCTGACCGCGCGCGATATCATTGAGACCGGCGATCGCGAGGCCGACCTCGCGGTCCAGGCCGACAAGCTCGCCGTACGCGAGCTCATCGCCGAGATTGAACGCGAGCAATTGGCCACCCGGCAGCGCATCCTCGATGCCCAGACAAGCTTCGGCGGTCAGGGCCTGCCGGCGATGGTCTCTGGATTGGAGAGCGGTAGCGGCGATTCTTCACGCTCCGTGGAAGCGGTCTATGGCAGTGCCGAGATCGACCCCAACCCCGGCGGCGCGCAGATGTTCGT
>JBCBCS010000033.1:0-22193 GCA_038530475.1 Pseudomonadota bacterium | reverse complement strand
CCACCGACACCCCCTGCCCGACAGAGCCCGCCGCCCAGGCCCATTTGCGGCGCGCCATCGCCTTGATCTTGGGGGCCAGGAAGATCTGCGGCAGCAACGCCCCGCTTTCGCGGACGGGCACCAAGGCACCAACCCAGAATGCTCCGGCGCCCAGCGATGCGACAAGCCAACTGAGCACCAGTTTGGGATTCAGCAGACCGTCTGCCGTCTTTGAGGCTGAAAGCGCGGCGACATGGCGGCGGATGTTGCGGGTTTCGCCGTCTGCATCGTCGCCCGTGTCCGTCAATCTAGAGAGAATCGTCTCAGCCATGGCAGGGCTCCTTGATGCGAATGCCTGCTAACGCGGGGGTCGGGTGGACAGTTCCCGTGCGGGTGACGATTGCCCGACTCGATTAATTAAATATTTTTTTCAATTACTTACCGTTCCCTTATACGTTACTATATTGTCACGTGACTAGTAAGTAACGTATAGAACCTCTCATGGATGCGCTTTTCAAAGCCCTCGGCGATCCCGCCCGACGCACCTTGCTCGACGCATTGCGCCAAAAGGACGGGCAATCGTTGTCTGATCTCGAAGCCACGCTCACACAGATGAGCCGTTTCGGCGTGATGAAGCATCTGAGGGTCCTGGAGGACGCGCATCTCATCGTCACGCGCAAGGAGGGGCGGTTCAAATACCATTACCTCAACGCCCTTCCCTTGCAGGAGGCCATCGACCGCTGGATCGACCCTCTGATCAAGCCCACCGCCCGGGCTGTGACGCGCCTGAAACAAGACCTTGAAAGGACCAATCCAATGACAAAACCAGATTTCATGATGCAGACCTTCATTGACTGCACCCACGACGCCCTGTGGGACGCTCTGACCAAGGGCGAACTGATGGGCCAATACCATTTCGGCTGCGAGAAGATCGAAGGCGACCACGAAAAGCCTGGTGATCAGATCGACATGTATTTCCCGCCCGAGATGGGCGGCGGTGTGATGCTGTCGAACAGGGTGATCTCTATCGATCCCAAGAGCCGGATTGAGATGTCCTTTGCCCCCGGCTGGAACGAGGAACCGTCGGAAAGCCGCTGCGTCTATCTCCTCGAACCGGAACCCAGGGGCATGAAGCTGACAATTGAGCATTACGAACTGACCGAAGCCGATGGCGGCGTCGAAGAGGGTTGGGCCCGATTTGCCGCAGGGCTGAAATCCTGGCTCGAGACCGGTTCAACCGTGCGCTTCACAATGCGGAATGCGGGGTAAAGAGGATGGAGTTGCCCACCGAACTCTTCGTCCTCACTTGCCTGATGGTCCTCGCAGCGTCGCTGTGGATTCCGCATATCGTCGGGGTGAACACTGCGGAAGAGGGCAGTCTGCCCGATGACGCCCCCGACGGCTTTGTTCGCATCGCCAACATCTATGTGCATCGCCCGTGGGTACAGCGGGCCCACCGGGCACATATGAACCTGCTTGAGCAGGGCATCCCCTTCGCCATTCTAGTCCTTTTGCTCGACCGCGTTGATGGCTTCACCGCCCTCTCCGCCTGGACCGCCATCGCGTTCTTTTGGATCCGGCTGGCGCACGCTGTGGGCTACATCACCGCATGGGCGCAGATGCCCTTGCGCCCGATCTTGTTTACCGCCGGATGGGTCTGTGTGTTGATCATGGCCTACGCGGTTTTCGCGGCCACCTGAGCACAGCCAAATCAAACTGGAGCCGGGCGACGTTGACAGACGTCGCCCGCTTTGTCATGTGGGCCGGACACATACCCGCAACCGGGCGCTTGGTGGGCGCCAAACCGACGAGGAGCCTGTAGATGGCCGACCAAATCTCTCTTACATTTCCTGACGGCAATGCGCGTGACTATGACGCGGGTGTCACCCCTGCAGAGGTCGCGGCCTCGATTGCCACGTCACTGGCAAAGAAGGCCATCTCGGCCACAGTCAACGATCAGCATTGGGATCTGGCCTGGCCGATCAATGAGGACGCGCAGATCGCCATCAACACGATGAAGGACGACGTCCCTGCTCTCGAACTCATCCGTCACGATCTGGCGCATATCATGGCGCGTGCGGTGCAAGAGATTTGGCCGGACACGCAGGTTACCATCGGCCCGGTCATCGACAATGGCTGGTATTACGATTTCGACCGCGCCGAACCCTTCACGCCAGAAGACCTCGGCGCGATTGAAAAGAAGATGAAAGAAATCATCAACCTGCGCGATCCCGTCCGCACCGAAGTGTGGGACCGCGAAAAGGCCGTTCAATATTACAAGGATCGGGGCGAGCCCTATAAGGTCGAACTGATCGACGCCATTCCGGGCGACGAGCCGTTGCGGATGTATTGGCACGGTGAGTGGCAAGATCTCTGCCGTGGGCCCCATTTGCAGCACACGGGCCAGGTGCCCGGCGACAGCTGGAAATTGATGTCGGTGGCCGGTGCCTATTGGCGCGGCGACAGTGATCGCGCCATGCTCCAGCGCATCTATGGTGTCGCCTTCCAGAATAAGGAAAAGCTGCGCGAATACCTCAACTTCCTCGAAGAGGCTGAAAAACGCGACCACCGCAAACTGGGCCGCGAAATGGACCTCTTCCACATGCAGGAAGAAGCCCCCGGTCAGGTGTTCTGGCACCCCAATGGCTGGATGATTTACACCCAGCTGCAAGACTACATGCGCCGCGCCCAGCGCAAGGGCGGCTATGTTGAGGTGAACACGCCGCAAGTCGTGGACCGAAAGCTCTGGGAAGCCTCTGGTCACTGGGAAAAGTATCAAGAGCACATGTTCATCGTCGAGGTGGACGAAGAGCACGCCCGTGAAAAGGCGGTAAATGCGCTGAAACCAATGAACTGCCCGTGCCACGTCCAGGTCTACAATCAGGGCCTCAAATCCTACCGCGATCTGCCCCTGCGGATGGCGGAATTCGGGTCGTGCAACCGGTATGAGCCCTCAGGTGCTTTGCACGGGATCATGCGGGTGCGCGGCTTTACGCAGGATGATGGCCACATTTTCTGCACCGAAGAACAGATCGAATCCGAAACGGCTGAGTTCATCAAATTCCTCTCCGCCGTCTACAAAGACCTCGGGTTTGAGGATTTCAGCGTCAAATTCTCCGACCGGCCAGACACCCGTGCTGGCTCGGATGAGGTCTGGGACAAGGCCGAAGCCGCATTGCTCTCAGCCACCCGCGCTGCGGGGATCGAGCCAACATTGAACCCCGGGGAAGGCGCGTTCTATGGCCCCAAGCTGGAATTCGTGCTCACCGATGCCATCGGGCGCGACTGGCAATGCGGCACGCATCAGGTGGATTTCGTGCTGCCCGAACGGCTGGATGCCACTTACATCGGCGCGGACGGCGAAAAACACCGTCCGGTCATGTTGCACCGCGCCACGCTTGGCTCCTTCGAACGCTTCATCGGGATCCTGATCGAAGAACATGCCGGTAAGCTGCCGTTTTGGTTGGCCCCCCGTCAGGTCGTGGTGGCGTCCATCGTGTCCGATGCCGACGACTACGTGGGCGAGGTTGTCGCCGCCCTGAAGGCAGCTGGCGTGCGGGCCGAGGCCGACATCCGCAACGAAAAGATCAACTATAAGGTCCGCGAACATTCCGTGGGTAAGGTGCCGATCATTCTGGCCTGCGGTGGACGCGAGGTCGAAGAGCGGACGGTGTCCGTACGGCGGCTTGGCGAAAAGCAAACCTCTGTAACATCGCTCTCAGAGATCGTGGACGAGTTGCAAAAAGCGGCCACGCCACCCGATCTTTTGTAACAATTCCTGCTTCTGGAACGTTACAAGCCCGGTCAGCCCCACTGGCCGGGCTTTGTATTTCAGGGACTTAGCAATCACTACGTTCTGACAACCGATAACGCGCACGCGATGCACGGGCCTGTGAATAGCCGCGGCAATCCGTCCCGGCCTAGTGTTTCGGTGTCGCCACAAACGGCGCGTACCGCAACTGAACAACAGGATTGTTAACCATGTCCAAGACCACCACCACGCTCGCCCTCGCAGCATCCGTCGCCACCGCGATCGCCGGCCTCAGCACCGCTGCCCACGCCCAATCCAACGAAAAGTGCTACGGCATCTCCCTCGCTGGCGAAAACGATTGCGCCGCTGGCCCGGGCACGACCTGCGCAGGCACCTCTACCGTTGACTATCAGGGCAATGCCTGGACCTTCGTTCCGGCTGGCACCTGTGAGACGACCTCCATCGAAGGCATGGACGGCGTTGAGCGCATGGGTTCGCTCGAAGAGCTGGACCGCGATCTGCCGGCATAAGCCTGCCTTGACGACACGACCCCAGCGCCTCCAAGCTGGGGTCGATCCCCACACCAACGCCGGACGAGACCCCATGTTCGATGCATTCCCAGAGTCCCTGCCGAACACGCCCGGCGTTGGTTACAAAGCCCAGCATTTTGCGGCGATCATGGCGGATCCCGCGCCGGTTGGCTGGCTCGAAATCCACGCCGAGAATTATATGGGCATGGGTGGCCGCCCCCTCGCACAGCTCCGCCATCTCTCTGAAAAATTTCCATTTTCTGTTCATGGCGTTGGCCTCAGCATCGGTGGCGAAGGCCGCCTTGATGCCGACCACCTTGCCCGGCTCAAGCACCTGTGCGATTGGCTGCAGCCCGCCAGTTTCTCTGAACACCTCGCATGGTCGACCCATGACAGCGCGTTTCTGAATGACCTGCTGCCCCTGCCCTATACCGATGCCACCGTCGCCCGCGTCGCCGACCACATCGACCAGGTCCAAGACGTTCTGGGGCGGCAAATGCTCCTTGAAAACCCGTCGAGCTACCTCGCCTTCGCAGAAAGCGACATGAGCGAGACAGACTTCCTCGCCGAAGTTGCCCGACGCACAGGCTGCGGCCTGCTCCTCGACGTGAACAACGTCTTCGTCAGCGCCACCAACCTCGGCTATTCGCCGCAAGGATATATCGACGCCTATCCGCTCGACCGCGTCGGTGAAATCCATCTGGGCGGCCATGATGAGGATGAGGATGAACACGGCGCCCCGCTGCTGATCGACAGTCATGGGCGCGAAGTGGTCGATCCGGTCTGGGCGCTGCTCGATTACACGCTCGCCAAAACCGGGCCAAAACCGCTGCTCATCGAATGGGACACGGACGTGCCCGACTGGCCCGTTCTGGCGGACGAAGCGCGCCGCGCTGAAGCCGCGTTGCAAATGGTCGCGGCATGATCACCTCGCAGACAGAATTCCGCACGGCGCTGCTGGATCCTACCAGCCCGCCGCCTGAGGGCCTGCGCAATCCGGACGGCGCGCAGGCCACCAAACGGTTCGATGTCTACCGCAACAATGTCGCCGTCAGCCTGACCGAGGCGCTGGAAACCGCCTTTCCGGTGATCCGCAAACTCGTCGGGGACGACTTTTTCCGCGCGATGTCAGGCGTTTACCTCCGAGCCCACCCACCGACATCACCACTTATGATGTTCTATGGGGAAGAGATGCCCGCCTTTCTTGAGGGCTTCGGCCCGGCCCAGTCCCTGCCCTATCTGCCCGACATGGCCCGGTTGGAGCTGGCGCTGCGGCACAGCTATCACGCCGAAGACAGCACGCCTGTCGCCGCCGACGCGCTGGGGCAGATTGCGCCCGATGCCCTCCCCAACGTGACCTTTGCCTTCGCGCCGTCCCTGCGGCTGGTCCCGTCGCGCTTTCCGCTGTATTCCATCTGGTGGGCGAACACCCATGGCGGCAGGAACACGCAGAACCCCGAACCGACCCTCGTCACCCGGCCCGACCTGGATCCGGCTGTCGATGCGCTGGCGCCAGCCGGGTCCGCCGTCCTCGCCGCCCTCATGGCAGGCGAGCCGCTGGGCGATGCCCTGCGCCATGGTGGGGCGGGGTTTGATCTTGGTCCGCTTTTGGGCCTCCTCCTCTCACGCAACGCCATCACCTCCCTCAAGACCTGAAAGACGAAGACCATGTTTGCCCTTTATGACCGCACAGCCTCCGCCCTCAACGCAGCCTCGGGGCCGGTCCTGACCACTTTGGCCCGGTTCGTCTTTGCAGCGACCCTGCTGATCTATTTCTGGAACTCGGCGGGCACGAAATGGGACGGCACGCCGTTTTCCCCGTCCATCGGCGGCTACGCGCAGATTTTCCCCAAAGCGATGGAGGCTGTGGGCTATGACACCTCCATGATGACCACCTTCCACTGGGCCGTGGTCGTGGCGGGCACGCTGGCAGAATACATCCTGCCGCTGCTGATTGTGATCGGGTTCCTGACACGCCTCGCCGCGCTCGGCATGGTGGGCTTTGTCACGGTCCAGTCGCTCACCGACCTTTACGGGCACGGCGGCATCGAACACGCCGAAACCCTGGGCGCGTGGTTCGACAACCTCTCCAACGGTGCGATCCTCGACCAGCGGGCGTTCTGGATGCTGCTCTTTGCGGTGCTGATCTTCAAAGGCGCGGGGCCGCTGTCGCTCGACCGGGTGCTGCGCCGCTAGAAGTGGGCCTTCTCCTCATCGGGCTTGCCAGCGGCAACCGCCAACAGCCCGCCAAGCCCCGCAAACCCAATCGGAAACATCGTGGCAACATTGAAGCCAAAGCCGAAATAGAACGCCGCCGCCCCTAAGATCATCGCGATGCCCCCCCACAGCGCCCGTGTCTTCGCCATCGCGCCGCCGGCGATGCACAACAAGGGCGCAATAAAGCTCGCGAATTGAACGAAGCCTGGGTTCTCAAACAGCCCCAGCTCCGCTTCCGGGAAGCGGTTGTCGAACTCGACCATCCCGAACCCGAACAGCCCCACGAATATGCCGATCAACCCGGCAACCATTCCCAACATGCCTGCTGCACTGCGCATCATACCACCCCCACGGCTTGCTTCACCTCTGGCGTCCACCCCTGATACCACACGCCATTGAGGTCAATCACGGGGCGTTTGATGAGCGTTGGATGAGTTTTCAGGAGCGTGTCGAGGTCCAGCGATTGCTCCACCTCGCTCAAGCTCCGCCAGGTGGTGGAGCGTTTGTTCAGCACCGCCTCGCCGAACGCATCAATCATCGCGCGGCGGTCGTCGTCGGACACCCCATCAGCCCGCACATCGATCACTTCAACGTCCTGCCCGGCGAGGTCTTTCAGCGCCTTGCGGCACGTGTCACAGGATTTTAGCCCAAAAAACCGCATCTCTGCCTCCTTTTGCAGCAAATGCCCGCTGTTCTTGGGCACTTGCGGATTTGTCATTTGCCTTTTGCCGCTGTGCCCTAAGGTTAAGGACACGGCGAGCGGGTTTGGCCCGTTCTTAAGACAATTTAAGGAGTACGGGAAATGCCTAAGGGCACCGTGAAATGGTTCAATACCACCAAGGGTTACGGATTCATCGCGCCTGAGGATGGCGGCAAGGACATTTTCGTCCACATCTCAGCGGTAGAGCAATCCGGGTTGACCGGTCTGGCCGACGACATGCCGGTCGAATTCGACCTCATCGAAGGCCGCGACGGACGTCAAATGGCCGGGAATCTGAAGGCCGGGTGACGGGTCAGTATCGGGCCGCGGGCTGAGCGGCCAAGACGGAGCTAAACGCACCGCCCAAAAGAACACGCACCTGCTGCGGCGTCAGCGGGTAAAGCGGGTTCGCGGGCGGTGTTTGTGTGTTTGGGGTCATGGGGTGGATATAGGCAGAGGAATGTGGCGATTTTAGGGGAGAACATATCCCCGCTTCCCCCTCAACAAAGACTAACATTCGCCATCCGGACCGCGCGCCCGGCACGGGGTGGGTGCGGAACGCGCCCGCCCATGGGGCGGGTCGGGCGAGTGCACATCGATGATGCGCTCGCTATAGTTATCTTTATTCATTTAGCCAATCCTCTTTCGAATTTCTTGAATTCGGACCGGGATTTCCTCAACGTATTGAATAAGGCTTACGGACATCTCAAACAGCTCGGCAGCAATTTCGGCGTCCGGCTCTAATTCTTGATCGAAGTGAAGAGCCATATTTCCACCATCCTGAATTGTTTTGGCAAGGTCACTAATTGGCCCCGAGAAATTCAACTCTGTCTCAGCTCGAGTCAAAAGCTTTCCGAGCATCTCTTTTTTGTTTGACCCTGGAGGCAACTTCTCTCGCAGAAGACCCTCGATGGTTCGTCTCAGGTGTCCGCAACACGCAATATAGTCTCCGGACGAAAATGCCTGCTCGGCTCGTTCAAGCGAATCCGCAAGCTTTGGGAATGACTGAAGTAGTCTTGACGAACGAATGGTCTGAGAATTCGTAGTTCGGAAAACGAAAAGCTCTATCGGCAATTCTTGTTGCTTTTTGTCAAAGCGAAAAACGAAAGCTGAACTTTCTTGGCAGTGAGGGCACTTCGCCGAAAACTGTAGAAAATCGTCTTTCACGTCGGATGGTGATCGCCCCAATCCAAACGCGACGATATTCTTGCAGTGTTCGCATTTGGTCGAAACAGTCCGCGGGAGGTGATAGCCAAGGGCTTTTGCGCCCCCGTCCCCGAGCGAATTGTCGCTTAGCTTTTCGAAGTCGCCCATATACAAGTTGCTCGTCGATTTACTAGTTTCGTCCTTACCTCAAATCGATCCACTGGATCGATTTGCCCCGACTATGCCGGGTCGTTCAGGACCCCCATAAACTCCCGCCATTCCCCCTTGCTCATGCCGGACGTCTCCTGCGTGACCTCTTCCCCGGAGAGAATTTTGCGGATGCACTCCAATTGCCGGCCGGACAAATTCGCCCCGCCCATGCGGTAATCCTCAAACGCCCGATAGGCCGCGGGGACCCAATCCTTCACCATCTCGCAGATCGCATCAGCGTAGACGCGGATTTCGTATTGGGCATGGGAATCCGCCCGCAGGCGCAGGAAGTGGAACAGGTTGTGCAAATCCACCTTCCAGTACCATTGGGTGTAGACATTGGCGGGCAGGTTCATGCGGGCGAGTTCGCGGGCCAGCCCCTGTTGGCCGTCCTGTGAAATCATCTCTTCATAATGGTCGTAGCACTGCGCCGCGTCGTCCTTCAGATACCGCAGCACGCGCGCGGCCTCATCCCCCGTCAGCGCCTCGCCCCGGCCCTGATTGTTGACGACGGATTGCGCGGCCAGATCCTCTGCCCGGGGGATGTAGAATTCCCGGTCGAGGATCGAATAGCGGGCGGAATATTCGTTCACGTTGGCGGTGCGGTGGCGGATCCACTGGCGGGCGACGAAGACGGGCAGCTTCACGTGCAGCTTGAGCTCACACATCTCAAACGGGGTCGAATGCCAGTGACGCATCAGGTAGCGGATCAGCCCCTCGTCGTTCTGCACCGATTTGGTGCCCTTGCCATAGCTCACCCGGGCGGCCTGACAGATCGCGGCGTCGTCGCCCATATAGTCTATGACGCGCACAAACCCGTGGTCGAGCACCTCTTGCGCCTTGTAAAGGTGCTGCTCCATCCCCGGGGCGACGGCCCGCAACGTGGGCTGGGGATTGGCCCGAAGCTCGTCGATTTCGGCCTGTTGGTCTGCGGTGATGGGCATCTGCGATCCTCCCTCGGGCGCGTCGGTGATTCTTATCGTTGGGTTGTCCACCACTATATCTGCGCAACAACACGCCGAAAACCGCCATATCGGGTGCAATTTATGGTTAGGCTTTCGTTGACTTAACGGTGCCAATTTCAGAAACTACGCCGAAGACGCGAAAACGCGCCAGTGAAACGGGACAGACCATATGAGCAGACCCCTCACCGCTTTTGCGATGATCGCCGCCCTTGCCGCCTGCGACGACGCCAACCCGTTTCAAGGGGGCGAGATCGACGGGACGCCCACCGACCCGCCGGTCATTGATCCCGACAACCCGATCGCACCAAATGGCCTTCCGGAGGCGCTGGCCGGCAACCTTAACGCCGTGGCCTATAACCCGGGCAGTGGCACTTTGTCGGTTGAGATGGCGTCGCTGGACCAGACATCGATCGACTACCCTCTGGCGCAATACACCGAGAACCTGAACCTCACGACGCCGGCGCTGCAGAGCGCGGGCTATCAGGTCTACAGCTATCAGGACGATGGGCTCGACCGAATGTTCGTGGCCATCGTCGCCGAAAGCAATGACGGCTCCGTGCAAGGCGCAGTTGTCATGGATGGCGGCCAGTTCCTGCGGTTCTTCGGCGGCGGTGTCTATGCCACAGATGGAACTTTCACGCCGGGCGTGCCGGAAAACGACACCGGACTTGTCAGCTACGCAGGGACGTATGGCGGTCTCAGCAATCTTGATGCCGATGGCGCAGAATTGATCGGCGTACCCCCGATCCCGGAAGACGACGACGGGTCGCTGCTGCCCGCGCAACCGGCCCAGTTGGAAGGCGGCATTTTCCTCAATGCTGATTTCGGCGACAATACCATCAACGGTGCGATCATCGACCGGAGCTGGACCAACCTCAATCCCGTTCTGGCTGCAATTCCAACGATAAACGACCTCGAAGATGTGTTCCTGCTGCCGGCCGACATTACGGATGCCGGAACGTTCTTTGGCACCACGTCGGTCGTGATAGATGGTGACGAATCCCAGGTCGGATCATATGGCGGAGCGTTCGGCGGGATCGAAGCGCCGGGCGTCGCAGGCGTCGTTCATCTGGATGGCGACTACATCGAGGATATCGAGAACGAAGAGGAATTCGGTGTCTTCGTCCTGACCCAATGCGGCCAACCAGGTGAGGCCAGCCTCTGTGATTTTATCCCGGTTAATCCGTAATCTCCTCTCCCTGGCATTTGCAATAATACTGGCGGGTCAGGCCGCCGCCCAAACTGTGCAACTGAGCCTTGATGAAGGCCGCGCCGCAGCCAGATCCGCCGTGCTGGCGGGGAATTTTCAGCTGGCCCGCGACTTTGCCCTCGCCCTGACCGAAGCGAATCCTGATGACCGGACGGCGCTTGTTGTTCTGGCGGCCGCTCAGCCCCAACTGGGCCAAGCCCGCGAGGGGCGTGCGGCAGGCCTGCGGGCCTTCAGACTGTCGACAACGGAATCTGAACGCTATGAAGCGGCACGCCTCGTCGCGCTGGCAGCGGCCAACGAAGAGCGCTACACGCTTTCGCAATACTGGTTGCGCCGGGCTGCGGCCAACGCGCCTGATCCGGCGGCCTATGCCCAGACCGCACGAGATTTCCGTGGTATCAGCAATCTCAACCCGTGGTCCGTCAGATTCGCCTTCAACATCGCGCCGTCAAACAACGTGAATGGCGGAAGCGTTGGCGATTGTAATCAGTATTACACCGTCATCGTGGACGGCATCCCGCAGCAATTCTGCTTTGGCACGCTTAGCGAAGATGCGCAGGCCTTATCGGGGGTGACGGCAACCGGCGATCTGCGGCTGAGATACCGTCTGTCAGCCGGCGAGGATTTCATCACCCAGATGACACTGCGAGCCTATGCCCGAAACGTTTGGCTCTCCGATGATGCCTCAGAGAGTGCGCCGGACAGCCGGAACTCCGACTTTGCATCGCAGGTCTTAGAATTCGGGTTGAGCCGTGAGATGCGGATGGGTGATGGCAGTCTGGCGGCTCAAGTCCTGTTCGGAACCAGTTGGTTTGGTGGCGATCCGAGCCAACGCTACGTTCGCGGCACTTTGGGCTATGCCCTGCCGGTCGGCGAAGCCACACGCCTGAACCTCGGGGGGTTTGTAGAAAAAAGCTATCGCTATGTGGGTGAGTGGGAGCCTCGAAGTGAGCGGATCTCTTTGAATGCCGGCCTCACCCATATCCTGCCCTCGCGAGACCGGGTGACGGGTCAGATCATTTTTGAGCGCCAATTCTCGGACGGCGTGAATGAACGTTACACCTCAGCCACCGCGCAGCTCAGCTACACTTATGCTGAACCACTGGGTCCGGTGCGACTGTCAGTTCAGGGCGGACTGAGTTACACAAGCTTCCAAGATTACCAACTGCTTTTCCCGACACCGAGGGACGACACACGGCTCTTCGCAACCGTTCAGGCCACCTTGCATGAGATTGAATACGCTGGCTTTGTCCCGGTCGTGCGACTGACAGCAGAGCAGACCGACAGCAATGTGGGACGCTTCACCCGAGAGGCGGTCACGCTTGATCTTGGGTTCCGCTCCAGCTTCTGAAGGGTGGCCCTGCCGGTTTCAGATGCTAGGTAAATGGGCAACCACCCAAACGGAGTTGCCCCATGCCCCTCAAGTATCTGCACACAATGGTCCGCGTCAAAGACCTCGAAAAATCAATCGCGTTCTATGAGCTTTTGGGGCTGAAAGAGCGCCGCCGGATGGACAATGAAGGCGGTCGGTTCACGCTGGTCTTCATGTGCCCGCCGGACATGGAGGACGGCCACGCAGATGTTGAGCTGACCTACAACTGGGATGGCGACGACGCGTTGCCATCTGACAGCCGCCATTTCGGTCACCTCGCCTATACGTGCGAGAATATTTATGACCTCTGTCAGACGCTTCAGGACAATGGCGTGACAATCAACCGGCCGCCACGCGACGGGCACATGGCATTCGTGCGCAGCCCCGACAACATCTCGATCGAGTTGCTGCAAGAGGGGGACGCCCTTCCCCCGCAAGAGCCATGGGCGAGCATGGGCAATACCGGTCACTGGTAATTCAATGATCCGCGCAAGTCTCTTTGCAGTGTGTCTCAGCCTCTGGGCTGGGACGGCTGCGGCGTGCAGGCTGGCGCTGGTTCTGGCGATGGATGTCTCATCCTCGGTCAGCGACGCGGAAGACGCGCTGCAGCGAGGCGGGCTTGCGTCGGCGCTCTTGGCGCCCAAAGTGCAGCAGGCGTTCTTTGCGACGGGCGATCCGGTGGCACTGGCCGTGTTCGAATGGTCTGGGCGCTATAACCAGCTGTTGGTGCAGGATTGGGTCCTGATCGACAGCCCGGCGACGCTGCAACGGGTGGCAGACCGCATCGCGTCCACCCCAAGGTCAACCACGGACTACCCGACAGCTTTGGGCCATGCGCTCGGCTATGCGTCCATCCTTTTGACGCGTGCGCCGATTTGTGAGGCGCAAACGGTGGATGTATCCGGCGATGGTCAAAACAATGATGGCTTTGCCCCGGCAGACGCCTTTGGGGCCTTTCCGTTTGAGGCCGTGACGGTCAACGGATTGGCCATCAATGTGCCAGAGGATATCGCCGCCCGTGAAGGCCAGGACGACCTGGTGACCTATTACACGCGAGAGGTTATTCGCGGCCCCGGGGCCTTTGTCGAAGTCGCCAATGGGTTTGAGGATTTTGCGGCCACTATGGAACGTAAACTGATCCGCGAATTGGGGGTGCGCATCATTGGGCAGGTCATAAGCGAGCGATGAAATGGTTGCTGATCGCTGCGTGTAGCCTGATCTTTCTGGGGCAAAGTGCAAACGCCGCGTGCCGACAGGCGCTGGCGTTGGGGCTCGATGTGTCAGCCTCCGTTGATGCGCGGGAATACCGTCTGCAACTGGACGGTCTGGCTGCGGCGCTAGGCTCTGCCGCAGTTCAGGATGCTTTGTTCGGACAGCCAGGACCTCCGGTCCGCATCGCCGTTTACGAATGGGCCAATCCGGGCGAGGAGCGCCTCCTCACCCCGTGGACAGAGATCACCAATCTGAACGACCTCAATCAATTGCGTCAAATACTCCTGTCCACGTCACGACAAGACGATGAGCAGGGCAGCACCGGGCTTGGCCCGGCGATCTTGTTTGGGGTGCGGCTGCTGGAACAGCAAGGATCCTGCTGGACACAAACGCTCGATATTTCAGGGGATGGGCGCGCGAATATCGGGGTCCGGCCAGAAAACTTGGCTGGCGTGCCTGCGTGGGTGACGATCAACGGTCTGGTGATAGGTGCGGACGACGTGCGGCAAGGGGATGACCGACAGCTCCAGATCGGAGAGCTTGTGGCCTATTACGCAAGCCACGTCATTCGGGGGCCAGATGCGTTCGTTGAAACGGCGCTCGGCTTTGCACAATATGGGGAAGCGATGGAAAGAAAGCTTGTGCGGGAATTGGCCGTTCTGGCCATTGGGCAGGTCAGTCCTGCGGATCAGTTTCCCGAAACTGACGTCCTAGTAGATGTAGCGGATCTGTTCTGACCAGTACCGTTCAACGCGGCGCAGAGCCGTGGCAATTTCATCGATGCCGTTCATGTCCAGCACGCCGTTCTTTTGCAGTCCGTTGGCATGGCTGGTGAACAGCTCAGACACGACGTCGCGAACATTGCGCCCCTTTTCAGTCAGGCGGACACGGACGGAGCGGCGGTCAATCTCGCAGCGTTGGTGGTGCATATACCCCATCTCTACGAGTTTCTTGAGGTTGTAGCTGACATTGCTGCCTTGATAATAGCCGCGCGACTTCAGCTCTCCGGCGGTGACTTCATTGTCGCCGACATTGAACAGCAAAAGTGCCTGAACGGCGTTGATTTCGAGTAGACCGACCCTCTCAAATTCATCTTTGATTACGTCCAGCAGCAGCCGGTGCAATCGTTCAACGAGGGTCAGGGTGTCAAGATAGGTCGTCATGAACTCCGCCCGGGCGGGGTTCGAAGGCGCAGATTTCGGCGCGGGGACTGAATGCAGGCTCATCATTTTCTCCGTCACGTTACGTTCCGCGACGGACCTCGCACGAAAGCCCCAAATAAACCGTTAAGTTTCGGCAGATTAAGGCCAACTCGCCTTAAGGTTTAGTCAAACCTACAGCGTTCTCTTGAATGCGGCCCATCAAAGACGCGTAGATTTCCGGCGCTTCGGTCTGCCCACTGACCCATTGATAGAGGTCCTGATCGTTTTCTGACAACAGCTGGTCATAGAGCTCCAGTTCCTCCTCATCCAGACGCGCCAGATGCGCAGCCGAGAACGCGCTCAGGATCAGATCCATCTCTTTTATGCCCCGCCGGATGGACCGCATATGCAGACGTTTCCGCATGATTTCAATGGGTTCTCTCATCGCTCAGGCTTTCGCGGCGGCCCGCAGCCGCTTTTCGAGCTGCGCGATCCTTTCTGATGATTGGGCAAGCTGGGCCCGGATGGACCGCAGGTCGATCAGCAAGGCAGAGATGTCTTGCACGTTCCCGTCGTCCAACTCTGGCGCTTCAACACCCTCGCCTTCGCCCGTCAAAAGCCAGCTCAGGGACACGCCCAGCAGACCGGCGAGCATGCTCAGCCGGTTGGCGCGCGGTTCGCTCAGATCGTCTTCCCAATTGCGCAGGGTGCTTGCTTTGATGCCGACACGCTGGGCCAAATCCTTCTGGCTGAGCCCTGCTGCTTCACGCGCGGCGGCCAGCCGATCCCCGAAGGTCGCCATCTCGTCGCTGTACCAATCCATGCTAGAGGTCGCGTCATCCATAATCCAAATCCATCCAAGCTTGCCACCAAACTGACCCCACCATATGACGGCTTGAGACCCAATGATCCAGTGAGCCCGACCATGTCCTTCCTGTCCGCGACACTCGACCGCGTCAAACCCTCCCCCACGATCGCGATGAACACCAAAGCGTCTGAGATGAAGGCTGCAGGTAAGGACGTGATCAGCCTCAGCGCGGGTGAGCCTGATTTCGGCACACCGGATAATATCAAAGACGCAGCTATTGCCGCCATCCATGCGGGCAAGACGAAGTATACTGCCCCGGACGGTATCCCAGAGCTCAAACAGGCGATTTGCGACAAGTTCGCCCGCGAGAATGGCCTGAGTTACACGCCCGACCAGATCAGCGTCGGCACGGGCGGCAAGCAGATCCTTTACAATGCGCTGATGGCGACGTTGAACCACGGGGACGAGGTGATCATCCCCGCGCCCTATTGGGTCAGCTACCCCGATATGGTGCTGCTCGCCGGTGGGACGCCGGTGATCGCCGAAGCCTCGCTTCAGACCGGGTTCAAGCTGACAGCGGACCAGCTTGAGGCCGCAATCACCCCCAAGACGAAATGGCTGATCTTCAACTCCCCCTCCAACCCGACGGGCGCTGGCTACACCTGGGATGAACTGAAATCCCTGACGGATGTGCTCTTGCGCCATCCCCATGTCTGGGTGATGTCGGATGATATGTATGAACACCTCGTGTTCGGGGATTTCGAGTTCTGCACGCCCGCTCAAGTCGAACCCCAGCTTTACGACCGGACGCTCACGACCAATGGTGTGTCCAAGGCCTATGCGATGACGGGCTGGCGCATCGGATATGCAGGCGGACCGGCAGAGTTGATCAAGGCCATGCGCAAAGTGCAGTCGCAATCGACCTCCAACCCCTGCTCGGTGAGCCAGTGGGCCGCCGTTGAGGCGCTGAACGGAACGCAAGATTTCCTCGCTCCGAACCGGGAGCTGTTCCAGCGACGCCGCGATTTGGTCGTCGGCATGCTGAACGACGCAGACGGCATCCGCTGCCCGCTGCCGGACGGGGCGTTTTACGTCTACCCATCCATCGCGGGCTGTATCGGCAAAACCAGTGCCGCTGGCAGAAAGATCACCGACGATGAAGCGTTCGCGACCGCCCTTCTTGAGGAAACCGGTGTGGCTGTGGTGTTTGGCGCGGCCTTTGGCCTCTCACCAAATTTCCGCATCAGCTACGCCACCTCGGACGACGCACTTGCCGACGCCTGCGGGCGCATCCAGACCTTCTGCGCCGGGCTGCGCTAGAGGCTAGCGAGACACAACATGGCCTGCTAGGCTACGCAAAACCAACCAGCGAGCATCCAATGGGCGCCGAGCTTCCTGACTATTATTTCCGCGTGCGCGAAAATGGTGCAGCGGTTTTCCGCGTCGATACGGAAAACCGGCAACGCCGGATTGAGATGGACCAGATCGCCGTCATCAATATCAAGAACGGCGAAGTGAAACCGCACGGGGACCGGGTTCTGTCCGACGCGGATGTGGCCGAGATTGAGCGCTGGATGACAGAGCGAACGGAGCTTCTCGCGCGGCGGGACATCGACGACATCCACCGCGCGGTCGACTACCTCAACATCACGACGCAGTGGGTCCAGTCCAAGGCCAGCGATGAACAGCTAGAAGATGTGACAGACGATCTGCTGTTGGCGATGCATGATCTGCGATCGGTGCTTGTGCGCAAGAAAGCGGACCGTTTGCTCAAAGGTCAGGACGCGGCCGAATAAGAGCCCTCTCTTAGGCGGCGCTCATCGCCGTCAGTTGGACTGAGCGCCCCCAGAACCGAACGCTAAGCAGCACCGCCGCCACGCCAAGCCCGACGGTCAGGCCGAGCCATAGCCCCTGTGGCCCCCACCCCAGCTCAAACGCCATCACGTAGCTGATGGGGATGCCGACGACCCAATAGCTGACACAGGCTAGCCACATCGGCACACGGGTATCCTGGACGCCGCGCAGCAATCCCAGCACCATCACCTGCAAGGCATCAACAAACTGAAACAGCGCCGAGAGCATCAGCAGAACGATCCCGAGGCGCAGCACCGCATCGCGCTGCACCTCATCGGGATCCATGAACGCGGCCACCAAGGGGGCCGGAAAGACGAGAAAGATGATGACCACGATCACGCCAAAGGTCATCGACATGGAAATCGCGGCCTTCGCCCCCTTCCGCAACGCAGCCTCATCCCGACGACCGAATTGCCCTGCCGCCCGGATTGCTGCGGCTTCGCTCAGCGCAAGATGCACCATGAACATCAGCGCCGTCAGTTGCAGCGCGATGCCGTGGGCTGCCAAGGGCACCTCCCCCAGCCAACCCATCATCACTGTGGACCCGGTGAACAGCCCCCCTTCAGCGAAGGATGTGATCCCAATTGGCAGTCCCAGCCGAAACACCCGCGACAACGCGTCGGGGTCTGGCTTCCAAAGACGGTTGAACAGGCCAAGGTCGGGGCGGTTGCGATGGGCATAGATCATCAGCGCGATCATCTGCACCGTCTGCGTCAGGATCGACGCATAGGCCGCCCCGGCGATCCCCATCTCAGGAAAGCCGAGGTTCCCGAAAATCAGCGCGTAGTTGAACAGCGCGTTCATCACCAGCGCCGCAATCGTCACCCACATCTGCACCGTCGTCAGCTCCAACGCGCCCAGATAAGACCGCATGATCTGCCCCATCAACGCTGGCAAAAACCCGAAAGCCACGATGCCCAGATAGATGCCCCCTTCAAAAGCTACGTCCGGGTCCTGCCCGATCGCCAGCAGCACCTCTTCCCCCCACAGATAGGGGGGCAGCACCAGCAGCGAAAAGCCTGCGCAGAGCCAGATAGACATCCGCGTCACCCGGCGTGCGGTCAAATCATCGCCCTGCTCGACGGCTTCGGCGACAATCGGGGTCACCGCCCGGGCAAAGCCGGTGCCGATCATGAAAAACACAAACCAAAGAGAGCCTGCGATGGTCGATGCGGCCAGAGCCGTCACCGAATACCAACCCAGCATGAGCGTATCCGTCATGTGGATCGCAAAGCCAGCAAGGTTTGCCCCGACCAACGGCGCGCCGAGTTTCACAACCCGGTTCAAATGCTCGCGATATGTCATCTGGTCGGCCATCACACCGGCTTAGGCGCATTTGGCAAGCGGGTCCAGCCACCGCGTCTGGCAGCGTCGCGGGTATGTGCTAGGTTCAGAAGCCATGGAAGGACCAATGATGTTCGACACGCTCATCTCCGACACACACCGCTTCGTGGAGGCCCTCGCCCAAGACAACACCCGTGACTGGTTTCACGCCAACAAGTCGACCTACGACAGCAAGCTCCGGGATCCGGCGAAAGCGCTTCTGGAAGAACTTGCGCCCCGGCTTCAGGACCTGACGGGCTTTCCGGTCACGTCAAAACTGTTTCGTCCCAATCGCGACGTGCGCTTTTCCAAGGACAAGACGCCCTACAAAACGCATCTGCACATGATGTGGATGGTCGATACCGGCGCACGACAGGATCCGGCCCTGTTCTTCGGGATCAACGCGGCGCAGGTCACGGTGGCCACCGGCATGATGGAGTTCTCAAAGGAAGTCTTGGCTGATTGGCGCAAAATGGTCGATCTGGACGGCGCTTATGTGTCGGAGCGGATCAAATCCGCCACTGACAAAGGCTACACCTACGGAACATGGGAGAAGAGCCTCAAACGCGTCCCGCCGCCCTTCGACAAGGACCATCCGCATGGCGATCTTCTCAAGCAAAAGGGCCTGATTATTACAGGCCAGCCTGACCTGTCAGGCGATTTGCCCTCAGCGCTGTTCAGCGCCTATGCGGACATCTGGCCTGTGTCGGACATGCTGGTGGGCATCGCCGAGACGCCCACCTTGTGACGCATTAGAGAACGCGGTCCGCGACCTCTTTGAAGCGCGCCAGCGTCACGTCCGGCGCGCGTAACTTGTCGATCCCGAACAGGCCAATGCGGAAGGTCCGGAAATCGGCCGGTTCATCCACTTGAAGCGGCACACCTGCCGCGATCTGCATGCCTTGTGCGGCGAATTTTGATCCGTTCTGGATATCGGGATCGTCGGTATAGCACACGACCACCCCTGGCGCGCCAAAGCCATCAGCGGCGACCGAGGTCAGACCCTTTTCAGCCATATAGGCGCGAACCCCATTGCCAAGTTCCCATTGGGCATCGCGCAACGCGTCAAACCCGAAGGCCGCGCTTTCGACCATCGTGTCGCGGAAATCGCGCAACGCATCCGTGGGCATGGTCGCGTGATAGGCGTGCCCGCCATTCAGGTAGGCTTCCATGATCTGGCGCCATTTCTTGAGGTCGATGGCGAAACTGTTGGACGCAGTTGTCTCAAGCCGCTCCAATGCACGGTCCGACATCATCACGAGGCCTGCCGATGGCGAAGACGACCAGCCCTTCTGCGGGGCGGAGATCAGCACATCGACGCCCGTGGCCGCCATATCGACCCAGGCACAGCCTGAGGCAATGCAATCGAGAACCATCAACGCTCCGACGTCATGGGCCGCTGCGGCCAGTGCGGTGATGTAATCATCGGGCAGGATGATGCCCGCGCTGGTTTCCACATGGGGGGCGAACACAACGTCGGGCTTGGCGTCGCGGATCGCGGCTATCACCTCTTCGATGGGGGCAGGCGCGAAGGGCGCACGGCTGTCATTGCCGGTCTGGCGGGCCTTGAAGATCGTGGTGTCACCGGCAAAATCGCCCGCCTCGAAAATCTGTGTCCATCGGTAAGAGAACCACCCGTTGCGCACCACCAGCGCATGGGCGCCAGTCGCAAACTGGCGCGCCACGGCCTCCATCGCATAGGACCCGCCGCCTGGCACAATCGCGATGCCCTTGGCCTTGTAGACCTCGCACAGCATCGCATCGAGGTCGCACATCACCCCCTGAAAGACCTTGCTCATGTGGTTCAGGGAGCGGTCGGTAAATACAACCGAGAATTCCATCAAGCCATCGGGATCGACCGAAGAGACTGGCGTATCAAGCGACATTATGCGTTCCTTCCTTGGTGTTGGCACGGTCTTACGGGGCGGTGCGGGGCGGGGCAAAGTCTATCTTGGTATACCGCCTGCGCGCGTCAGTGGCACCGCGTCACAACCGCCCTCTTCGCCCCGCTAAAGTGGACCGGGCCTGCGTTCCTCGCTCAGAAGGACATTGGCCTCCACATCACCCACACCGGGCAGCGTCATGATCCGCCGCCGCAAAACCCGTTCAAAATCCGCCAAATCACGGGCAACAACCCGCAAGCGGTAGTCGTAAAGCCCCAGCACGTGCTCAACCAATTGCACCTCCGGGATGGCCGAAATCGCGCGCTCGAAATCCTCAAGACTGACGCGACCGCGGGTGGCGAGTTTCACTCCAAGAAACACCGTCACGCCAAAGCCCAGCGCCTCAGCGTTCAGACGCACCCGCGTGCCGGCCAGCACGCCGGCCTCTCGCATCCGCTTGATCCGCCGCCATGTGGCCGGCTGGCTCAAACCGATGCGCCCACCTATGGCCGCTGCCGATTGTGATGCATCCCGCTGCAGCGCCAGCAAGATCGCGCGATCGGTGTCATCCAACGTCATAGCGGAAGGCTTTCGTTGTCATGCAGCGTCGCCACCGTCATCAGCGCCTCAAGGTCGGCAATGTGCGGCAGGGCCATGATCTGATCGCGAAAGATCGTCTGATAATGCGCCATGTCGCGGGCGATGATGCTGAGCCGCACATCAACCCGGCCCAGAAAAGTCTGGATCTCGGTCACCTCTGGAATGGTGCGGGACGCTTCGATGAAATCGTCAAAGGCACGCGCTTGCGTCTTGTCGAGCGTGACCCGCAACGACACGGTCACCGCATAGCCTAGCGCCCGCCAGTCGATGATCGCCGATTGGCCTCTAAGGACGCCCTGTTCCTGCAACCGCGCCAGCCGCCGTGTCGCTTTGAGCGCGGAAACCCCAGCCCTCTCGCCCAGTTCTGCCGCAGCGAGGGTCGGCTCAGCCTGCAATTGGCGCAGCAGGCGACGGTCAAGATCGTCAAGCATGAAACTATCCAAATATCCTTAGACTGCGCATAACAATTTCATCCGACCAAAACAACTTACCTATTTTACACTCGAAGACGACCCCAACCTTAGCCATAAGGGCGCTCAGACCACACCAACCCAAAGGACGACAGAAATGCGCGTTTACTACGACCGTGACTGCGACGTGAACCTGATCAAGGACAAGAAAGTCGCAATCCTCGGCTATGGCTCTCAGGGCCACGCCCACGCTTTGAACCTCCGCGACAGCGGTGCCAAGAACCTGGTCGTCGCTTTGCGCGAAGGCTCCCCTTCTGCCGCCAAGGCCGAAGGCGAAGGCCTGACCGTCATGGGGATCGCCGAAGCCGCTGCCTGGTGCGACGTGATCATGTTCACCATGCCCGACGAACTGCAGGCCGAGACCTACAAGAAGTACGTCCACGACAACATCAAGCCCGGCTCTGCCATTGCATTTGCCCACGGCCTGAACGTGCATTTCGGCCTGATTGAGCCGAAAGAAGGCGTCGACGTCATCATGATGGCCCCTAAGGGTCCGGGCCACACCGTGCGCGGCGAATACACCAAAGGCGGCGGCGTGCCCTGCCTCGTGGCAGTGGACACCGACGCCTCCGGCAAGGCGCTGGAAATCGGCCTCAGCTACTGCTCCGCCATCGGCGGCGGCCGCTCCGGCATCATCGAAACCAACTTCCGCCAGGAATGCGAAACCGACCTCTTCGGCGAACAGGCCGTTCTGTGTGGCGGTATCGTTGAGCTGATCCGCATGGGCTTTGAGACCCTTGTCGAAGCCGGATACGAGCCCGAAATGGCCTATTTCGAGTGCCTGCACGAAACCAAGCTGATCGTTGACCTCATCTATGAAG
>JBCBCS010000032.1:0-22380 GCA_038530475.1 Pseudomonadota bacterium | reverse complement strand
CCTCGAAGACGGCACGATGGGCCGGGCCGCCGTGCCCTCTGGGGCGTCCACGGGCGTTCACGAAGCGGTCGAGAAGCGCGACGGTGACAAGGCCCGCTACAAGGGCAAAGGCGTGTTGCAGGCGGTAGAGGCCGTGAACGGTGAGATCGCAGAGGCGATCCTCGGCTTTGATGCCACCGAACAGGTCGCCATCGACGGCGCAATGATCGAGTTGGATGGCACCGACAACAAGGGTCGTCTGGGCGCCAACGCGATCCTCGGTGTGTCACTGGCCGTGGCCAAGGCCGCTGCCGAATTCTCCATGCAGCCGCTCTATCGCTATGTCGGCGGCACCTCAGCCCGCACCCTGCCCGTTCCAATGATGAACATCATCAATGGTGGTGAGCACGCGGACAACCCGATCGACATTCAGGAATTCATGATCATGCCGGTGGCCGCCGCGGACATCCGCGAAGCCGTGCGCATGGGATCTGAGGTATTCCACACTCTCAAGGGGGAACTCTCAGCGGCGGGCATGTCTACCGGGCTGGGCGACGAAGGCGGCTTTGCGCCGGAACTGGGCGGCACCCGCGAAGCGCTCGATTTCATCCTGAAATCCATCGAAAAGGCGGGTTACAAGCCGGGCGAGGACATCTACCTAGCGCTCGATTGCGCGGCGACGGAATACTTCAAGAATGGTAAGTATGAACTTGAAGGCGAAGGGAAATCTCTGACATCGGCTGAGAATGTCGATTACCTCGCAGCACTGGTCAACGACTACCCGATCATCTCCATCGAAGACGGCATGTCCGAAGACGATTGGGACGGCTGGAAGGCCCTGACAGACGCGCTGGGAGACAAGGTGCAGCTTGTGGGCGACGATCTGTTTGTGACCAACCCGGCCCGTCTTGCAATGGGGATCGAGCGCGGCTCGGCCAATTCGATGCTCGTGAAGGTCAATCAGATCGGCACGCTGACTGAGACTCTGACGGCGGTCGACATGGCCCACCGGGCGAAGTTCACCAACGTGATGTCCCACCGCTCCGGTGAGACCGAGGACGCGACCATTGCCGACCTCGCCGTTGCGACAAACTGCGGCCAGATCAAAACCGGCTCCCTCGCGCGCTCCGACCGGTTGGCGAAGTACAACCAGCTGATCCGGATCGAGGAAATGCTGGGGGAAACAGGCCTTTACGCTGGCCGTTCGATCCTGAAGTGATCGCAACCACGATTCTCGGTCTTCTCGGACCGCGTCTAGCGCACATCACAGCGCAGCCGAACTTGCCCTTGATTAAAAGAGAAGGCCTCAAATCAGCTGCATCACTCGCAGCTGATGTCGGACCTGCGTCGACGCTTTTACGTAAGGATCGGCGCGTTGTAGGTCACGCGATACTGAACCATCAACTTCCTTTGGCAAGCCACTACCGAACGGCAGAGCGGCTCCTCGAAGGTCACACGCCGGAAAGCTGGGCAGCACAACTGGATCGCCGCGTATTCTTCGCAACCGAGGCTTTCGCGGCAAAATTTCGGGCTTCTTTTAACGACGTTCAACCTGTGACCCTATGGCTTGATACGCAGGTGTTGCTTAGTCAGATGGTTGACCAGATGTGGCTCTGTCCGCTGAACTCCGGATCATTTCGGCAGGGAGGCGGCAAGAAACCACGTGGCGACTGGATTTACGTGTCCGCTTCAAGCGACGTCGAGACCTACCGGAACAACCGGCTGAACCGAGGGGTCGTCAAATCGCCCGACACAAAGGTAAAGGAAGTGTCGATAACTGCTCCTGTCCCAGCTGCGCTGCTGTCTGAGGCGCTGATCTCAATTGATGAGTGAAGAACTCTGCTTAACTCATCCAACGAACCGTTCCGGGCCATAGGGCGCAACCAGCGCCATTTGTGCATTGGTTGCCGTCCCCAGAACCTGCGCCGCCGTAACCTCACCCGCGATCGCGGCGAGCGTGACGCCCGAATGCATCACCGCAACGTGCAACCCCTCGGGCCCCGCTGATCCAATCACCGGCAAGCCATCCTGCGGCACCGGGCGATGGGCGAGCGTCACCTCATCCCATTCGACCCGTTCGTCCCGGATCATCGGATCCAGCCACGCCAGCACGCGTGCAGCAATCGCCTCTGGTGTCTCGATCACATCCTCGGAATCATCGCCTTGATGGTTGGCCACAGCCGAAGCCATCAAGCGGCCATCGGGGAGCTGCCGAAGCTCTCCGTGCGGCGTGACAAGGGTATGAGACAAACGCGCCGTCACCGGTTTCGTCATCACCATCACACCAGGTCGACGTAACATCGGCAGGGTGATGCCAACACTGCGCAGAATATCCGGCGCGCCGTTTCCGGCTGCGACCACGACTTTATCGGCGGCAATCGGCCCGATCTCAGTCTCGACGGCTGTCACGCTTCGCGCTCCAGTGATCCCTGTGACCCGCACGCCTCGGATCATCTTCGCACCGGACTGACGGATCAGATCCGATGCGACCCTGCCCGGGTCTGCGACACCTTCTGTGTGAAACAGCAACGCCTCTTCAGGTAGCCCTGCTATGGCGGGTTCGAGCGTCTGAACCTCTGCCCTTTGCAGCGCCGCCACTGGGTAATCAAGCGCTGAGAGCTGGTCTTTGAACGCTTGCAAATCCGCACCCTGCGCCTCCCACCAAAGCGCACCGGGGAAGGACAGCGGCACATCTGGAAGAGCGTCCAACAGACGCCGATGCGCGGACAAGCCCTCAGCCCGCAACCGGTGGTGTGCCGCGTCATGAAAAAAGCTCGCGTTGATCCAACCGAAGGATGCCGCCGAAGCCGCTGGCGCACCGCTCCCAACGACAATCACCTCCGCCCCGGACCGTGTCAGGTGCCAAGCAATGCTCGCCCCCATGATCCCTGCGCCAACAACAACGACCCGCATTTTGCCCCCTTGGCCTTCGTGTCGGCGCAGCCTAGCCTCAGCGCATGGAAGCACAAGAGATCATTGAGGCGCTGGACCTCTCCCCCCACCCGGAAGGCGGCTACTACCGCCAGACCTGGGTGGATGAGGAGAGCGACGGCCGCCCAACAGGCACGTGCATCTACTTTCTGTTGAAGCGTGGCGCACCGAGCCATTGGCACAGGGTCGATGCGACAGAAATCTGGCTCTATCATGCGGGCGCGCCACTTCTGCTCAAACGCGCCGCCAGCGCCGACAATCAACGTGAAGATCTTCGACTCGGGCCGGACATTCTGGCCGGTGAACGACCGCAAGGCATTGTTGCAAAGGATCACTGGCAGGCGGTCGAGACGTTGGGCGACTGGACACTGGTCAGTTGCACCGTGTCGCCGGGTTTTACGTTTGAGGGCTTCACGCTGGCCCCGCCGGGCTTTGATATTCCTTGAAGCGTCGAAGCTGTTCGAAGGGGCTGCGTCCCTCCGATCCGGGCAAAATTTCACGGAAATTTTGGGATGAACGCGAACGATGTTCTTTCTGGGACGGTAGAAACGAGGATTTGAAAACCAAAGATGTGCCCACCGCCATCCAAAGAAGTCCGTGCCTCAGTTGCTGAACCTGCGTTGTTGTCGCGGATCACGTTGAAATATCCGATGCACCATCGAAGTGTCTCAAATCACCCCTACCAACACGCACCCCTGTCTTTGGTTCTCAAATACTCAAACCAAATCGCCGCGCAGCGGCCCCGGTCGGATTTGCGAAGCAAATTCGAACTAAAAAATAATCGCTGTCGGATTTGCGAAGCAAATTCGATCCAAAACCAAAGGCGGTCGGGTTCGCGCAGCAATTTCGAACACGAAACTGGTTCCGAAACAGGCGAACCGTCCAAACGAAAAAGGAGGGACCGAAGCCCCTCCATAAGTTTAGCCATCCCGGCTCATTCTGTGTACCGCCCAGTTTCTGCCTGCGGCCGAGATGTCTCTCGGCGGGACCTCGGCCCCGCCGGAACTCTTAGCTACACCCGGACGTCCCGCCGCAGGTGTTGCACTTCATGCAGGTGCCGTTGCGGACCAGCGTGTAGTTGCCGCATTCGCCGCAGGGATCGCCCTCGTAACCCTGCATCTTCGCCTTGTCGCGGGCGCTGAGCGCTGCGGTGGAGGTGGACGCCGTGGCCTGCGCCATGCCGCCACCTGTGCTGACCGCAGGGACCAATGTTTCGAGTGCCGCCGTCGTATCAACAGCGCCGGTGAAGGCCACGGCCCCTGCGCCGCCTTGCAGGACGACCAGATCATTCGGCACGCGCTTGCGCAGGTAGCCGGTGGAGCTGATCTGCTTGAGCACTTCGAGAGACTTGGTGGCAGCAGCCTCGGACGGCTCGGCGATGTTGCTCACGCCCTCTTCCTCGCCGCGGCCCAGATCGTCGAAGGTGGCACCTTCGGGCTTCACATGGGCCAGGTCCGTGCGGTCGAGGTAGGACACAGCCAGTTCGCGGAAGATGTAGTCGAGGATCGACGTCGCGTTCTTGATGCTGTCATTGCCCTGAACCATGCCCGCCGGTTCGAACTTGGTGAAGGTGAAGGCGTCCACGAACTCTTCCAGCGGCACGCCATACTGAAGGCCGACGGAGACGGCGATGGCGAAGTTGTTCATCATCGCACGGAAGCCAGCGCCTTCCTTGTGCATGTCGATGAAGATCTCACCCAGCTTGCCGTCTTCGTATTCGCCGGTCCGCAGGTAGACCTTGTGACCGCCGACGATGGCCTTCTGGGTGTAGCCTTTGCGACGCTCCGGCATCTTTTCGCGGTGTGACTTCACGATCTCCTTGACGATGACCTTTTCGATCACCTTCTCGGCCAACACTTGGGCCTTTTCCATCGTGGTGCCGCTTTCCAGCACTTCCGCCGCTTCATCATCATCTTCGATGAGCGCTGCCGCCAAAGGCTGGGACAGCTTGGAGCCGTCACGGTAAAGCGCGTTGGCTTTCACACCCATTGCCCAAGACCGCTCATACGCCTTTTGGCAATCCTCGATCGTCGCGTCATTCGGCATGTTGATCGTCTTGGAGATCGCACCGGAGATGAAGGATTGGGCCGCCGCCATCATGTCGATGTGGCTGTTCACGCTCAGGAACCGCTTGCCTTTCTTGCCGCAGGGGTTGGCACAGTCAAAGACGTTGAGGTGCTCGTCCTTGAGGAACGGCGCGCCTTCCAGCGTCATCGTCCCGCAGACGTGGTCGTTGGCCGCGTCGACGTCCGCCTTTGAGAAGCCCAGCGACTTCAGCAGATCAAACGTCGGGTCGTTCAGCTTTTCGGCCGGGATGCCGAGGACGTCCTTGCAGAAATCTTCGCCCAGCGTCCACTGGTTGAACACAAAGCGGATGTCGAAGGCGGATGGCAGGGCGGCTTCGATCTTTTCGATCTCAGCGGGGCCAAAGCCATGCCCGACCAGCGCCGTGTGGTTGATGCCCGGCGCGTTGCCCAAGGTAGCATGGCCCACGGCGTAGCTGACGATCTCTTCGATCTGGGAGGACGAGTAGCCGAGGACGGACAGGGCAGCCGGCACCGACTGGTTGATGATCTTGAAGTAGCCGCCACCGGCCAGCTTCTTGAACTTCACCAGCGCGAAGTCAGGCTCAATCCCCGTCGTGTCGCAATCCATGACCAGACCAATGGTGCCCGTGGGGGCGATCACTGTGGCCTGAGCGTTGCGGTAGCCGTGCTGTTCGCCGAGCTTGAGCGCTTCGTCCCAGGTGGACATGGCAATCTCGACCAGACGGTTGTCCGGGCAGTTGGCGTGATCGAGCGGCACAGGCTTCACGTCGAGCTTTTCATAGCCGTCAGAGGCGCCGTAAGCTGCGTTGCGGTGGTTGCGCATGACCCGCAGCATGTGATCGGCGTTCTTCTTGTAGCCCGGGAACGGGCCCAACTCCCCTGCCATCTCGGCAGAGGTGGCGTAGGACACGCCTGTCATGATCGCCGTCAAAGCACCACAAAGGGACCGGCCTTCGGGGCTGTCATAGCCGTAGCCCATGTTCATCAGCAGGCCGCCGATGTTGGCATAGCCAAGACCCAGCGTGCGGAAGTCATAGGACCGCTGCGCGATCTCCTTCGATGGGAACTGCGCCATCATCACGGAGATTTCCAGCGTGACCGTCCACAGACGGGAGGCGTGCATGTAATCTTCGACCTGGAACACACCGTCCTTGTAGAAGGTCAGCAGGTTCATCGAGGCAAGGTTACAGGCCGTGTCGTCGAGGAACATATATTCCGAGCACGGGTTGGAGCCGCGGATTTCACCGTCTTCGGGGCAAGTGTGCCACGCATTGACCGTGTCGTGATACTGAATGCCGGGATCGGCACAGGCCCAGGCGGCGTGGCCCACCTTTTCCCACAGGTCGCGGGCTTTGATGACGCGGGCGACCTCACCGTTCTTACGGTTGATGAGTTTCCAGTCAGCGTCGTCTTCGACCGCCTTGAGGAACGCATCCGTCACACGGATCGAGTTGTTGGAGTTCTGGCCGGAAACAGAGTTGTAGGCCTCACTGTCCCAATCGGTGTCGTAGGTCGGGAATTCGATGCTGGTGTGGCCCTGCTTGGCGTAATCCAGCACGCGCTTGACGTAGGTTTCCGGGATCGCCACCTTCTTGGCTTCGCGCACAGCCTCTTTCAGCTGGTCGTTTTTCTTCGGGTCATAGGCGTCGGCCTCTGCCCCATCCCACCCACGGATCGCAGCGAAGATCGCGTTGAGCTTTTGTTCATGCATCTTGGAGCCGGCCACAATGGACGCGACCTTTTGCTCCTCAAGGACCTTCCAGTTGATGAAGTCCTCGATATCCGGGTGATCGGCGTCCACGATCACCATCTTCGCTGCCCGACGGGTTGTCCCGCCTGATTTAATCGCGCCAGCAGCACGATCGCCGATTTTCAGAAAGCCCATGAGGCCGGAGGATTTGCCGCCACCGGACAAGGGCTCACCCTCACCGCGCAGGGAGGAGAAGTTGGTGCCGGTGCCGGAGCCATACTTGAACAGGCGCGCCTCGCGGACCCAGAGATCCATGATGCCACCATCGTTCACAAGATCGTCGCTGACGGACTGGATGAAGCAGGCATGGGGCTGCGGGTGCTCATAGGCGGATTTGGATTTGGTCAGCTTCTTGGTGAAGGGATCGACATACATGTGACCCTGGCTGGGACCGTCGATGCCGTAGGCCCAGTGCAGACCGGTGTTGAACCACTGGGGCGAGTTCGGCGCGGCGCGCTGGGTCGCCAGCATGTAGCGCATTTCGTCGAAATAGGTGCGGGCGTCTTCTTCGGTAGAGAAGTAGCCGCCTTTCCAGCCCCAGTAGGTCCAGGCACCAGCGAGGCGGTCAAACACCTGTTTGGCGGAGGTCTCCCCCCCCATCTCAGCACCTTCTGCGGGGGCGGAACGCCACAGGAATTCAGGCACGCCGTCTTCTTCCACCTTCACGGTCTCGGAAGGCACGCCGGCTTTGCGGAAGTATTTCTGTGCAATCACGTCAGAGGCCACTTGGCTCCACGCTTCGGGGATCTCGCAATTGTCGAGCTTGAAGACGACGGTGCCGTCCGGGTTGCGGATTTCGGATGTTGCAGCCTTGAAGGCGATCTCGGCGTATGCATCCTGACCGTTCTTGGTGAAATTCCGTCCAATCTTCATTGTTTTGCCTCTTCCATGCGGCCGACGTTGCGGCCTTCCCCTAAACATTGAACCCGGGCGCGGGCTCCCCTTTCCGTGCAGGATCGGTGTGGTCAGGGGTGTTCTTGCGAGGCAATAAAGATCCCGTCCCGGCGAACCGGGTCACGACGCCTTTGATGGCGTATCGTGGTGAACTCTTGTCTGTCCCTCGCTGACCCCGGCCCGCGCCGTGACACTATATGTTGGGCCTCATGACCCAGCCCGCACAATCTGACGTAACTACACCTAGGGGGTCAACGAATTTTTTACCCTATATGTCGATTTTATTCTGTTGACCTGCCATTAAACATTTCCCGTCAGAAACGGCCCGCGATTCTCCCTCAGGCTTGTGCACAAGACGGGCGCAAAAACGCTGCTCTGCAGCATCTGCAAAAAGCGCTGAAAAGGCGGGCGGATAGCCGTCAAAGCTCAGAAATTGGATGAGTTATCCACAAACACGCGCGGGCGGAGACCGTCTCGACATATCGTGTTGTTGCACCACATGGCTGATGTGACACTCTGTCTACAACCAGTTCCAAGGACCGCGATGAAACCGCTCGCTCTACCTTTCTTTCTCCTCGCTGCCGCTTGCGCTCAAACACAATATCAGGTCCCTGCACCGATGCCGGGTCAGGCCCCTACCGGCGCAACCCAAGCGTTTTTCGCAGAGTTTCCCATTGTTTTGTTCGCATCAGCGGAAGAATCATGTTCGGCGCCCGGTCAAACGCTCGTCCGCCCTCGGCCTGACGCCGTGCTGTGTACATCGCTGCCTGAGCCAGAGGCCGCTGCAGCCCTGATTCTCCAGTTCGATGGCACGGTCGACAAATTGCCCAGCTATGTGATCAGCTTTTCGAGCCTGAACGTCACCGATGGTTTCGTCGTGACCGCCGACGCCTATATACGCGTCCCCCAGCGTGCAGGCGGTGTTCGGCAGGTCCGCTTCGAAGATTTGCAATTGTCGGACGACCTGGCAGAGCTGCTCAAAGCAGCCGGTGGGACCGATCTGCCCACGGGCTGATTCAAGCTCATCAGAGTAAAGAAGTGGTCGGGGCGGCAGGATTCGAACCTACGACCCCCTGTACCCAAAACAGGTGCGCTACCAGACTGCGCCACGCCCCGGACCGACGCCCCTCCTAAAGCGGGTTCTGCCGCTTGAAAAGACCTAATCGGACGGACAAGCCCAAATGGCGTCAGATCCGATGCTGGGATGTTGAATTTCGTCGCCAATCGACAACCCCAATAGGTCCGACAGCCCCCCGTTGATCTCAAGTACGAACTGAATGTCGTCACCGCCGAAAATAGCTGTTTCATCAAACGGTTGTGCCTGCTTGTGAATGTTATCAATCACGCCGTCCGCACCGATGAAGACCATGTCCAGCGGGATCAGCGTGTTGCGCATCCAAAAACTGACGGATTGCGGTCGCTCGTAAACAAAAAGCATGCCTGCGGCTTGTGGCATTTCTTCCACGAACATCAATCCGCGCGACCGCTCGGTCGCATCATCGGCGATCGTCACGTCAAACTGGGCCAGCCCGAAATCACCTCGGATCGAAAGCACATCTGGCGTGCAGGCCACGCTTTGCGCGGCTGCAACACCAAAACACAGTGAAGAAATCAGGATCAGGCTTTTGAAGCCGCGCTTTCCCATGGCAACACCTCAGCTGCCATCAAACCCCGTTTGCCTGTAATAGCGCGGATCGCGATGGCTTCACCCGGAAGCAGATCAGCGAGACCGGCCAAACGCAAGACTTCGATATGCACGAAAACGTCGGCGGAATCGCCAAAGACATTGGCAAACCCGAAACCTTTGGCCTTGTCGAACCATTTGACCCGTGCGGGTTCAATCGGCGTCGCTTCAATCTCACCGGGTTCGAAATCCATGAAATCCGCAAGCCCCGCGGGGGCCGCTATCTCAGATTGCGTAATGCCAATGACCTCAGAGGCCTGAAGACCCCGTTGGGTTTCCAGCACCCTGACCTCAATCGCGGAGCCGTCGGCAACAGAGCTTTGTCCGTAATTCCGCAGTACGTTGGCATGTAATAGAATGTCCGGACCACCCTCGTCCGAGACAATGAATCCGAAACCCTTGCCGGGGTCGAACCACTTGACGTGGCCGGTCACGACGGACCCGTCTGTCGTATTTTCGTCCATGTATTCTGTCCTTGCCCGCGCCTTCCCCAAAAAGCGCAGACGGTTCCCATCGGTTTAAGCATCGCGCCGAATGGGCGGTAATACAAGGATTTTGGAAGGTAAATTTTTACGTCACGTGAAATTTTAGGGGTTCAAACGAACGATTGACCACCCCTCTTCACCCGCTTTGCGCGACCAGCGGAAGCGATCGTGCAACCGGAAATCGCCATCAGCCCAGAACTCGATTTCAACAGGCCGAAGCCTGAAGCCCCCCCAGAACGGAGGACGTTTTGGATTAACTCCCTGAGCTGCGGTGACTTTCGCGACTTCCGCAACAAGCTCTGCCCGCGATGATAACGGCTGCGACTGCTGCGAGGCCCAGGCCCCCAGCCGCGACTTCAAGCTGCGCGACTTGAAGTAATCATCCGCCTGGGGCCCATCTTCTTTTTCGACATGCCCCCGCACCCGGATTTGCCGTCTGAGCGATTTCCAGTGGATCACGAAGGCTGCCTTTCCTGCCGCCTCGATCTCTTGCGCCTTCTTGGAACCGTAATTGGTGTAAAAAACAAAAGCGTCGTCCTCCACATCCTTAAGCAGAACCATCCTCGCATTGGGCATCCCGTCCGCATCAACCGTCGACAAAGCAATCGCGTTGGGATCGTTGATTTCGCTTTCCTCGGCCTCAGCCATCCAGTTGCGCACAATCTCAAATGGATTGTCCCCGGCGAACTTGCCTTTCCGATCACTCATGGTTTTGGCCCTTTCTTGATGTCTCGCCTAACGTGACCCGCGTCCTGCTGCCGTCAAGCGCCCATTCCCGCATCGACGGCTTTCTAAGGCTCAGTCATCCTACGCCTTGAAGGCGTTCGTTGCATCGCCTACACCCGACCGCAAATATCGACGTCGCTGTGCGCTGAGAAAGGGGTCTCATGTCATCCAAACTTATGCAGGGAAAGCGTGGCCTGATCATGGGCTTGGCAAATGACAAATCCATCGCCTGGGGCATAGCGAAGGCGCTCGCAGAGGCCGGGGCAGAGCTGGCGTTTTCCTATCAGGGCGACGCCTTGAAAAAGCGGGTTGACCCGCTGGCCGCCTCCCTTGGCTCAAATATCGTGCTGCCCTGTGATGTAAGCGACGAAGCGTCTATCGACGCTCTCTTTGACGGGTTGAAAGCAGAATGGGGCAGCCTGGACTTTGTGGTCCATGCGATTGGCTTTTCCGACAAGAATGAGCTGCGCGGGCGCTATGTCGACACCAGCCGTGACAATTTCACGATGACCATGGATATCTCGGTCTATTCCTTCACCTCTGTGATGCAACGGGCGGAAAAGATGATGAACCCTGGCGGATCGGCTGTCACGCTCACCTATTACGGGGCCGAGCGGATCATGCCGCATTACAACGTTATGGGCGTTGCCAAGGCTGCACTGGAAGCCTCCGTGCGCTATTTGGCCGAAGACCTCGGCAAGGACGGCATCCGGGTGAATGCAATCTCCGCGGGGCCGATCAAGACGCTCGCCGCCTCCGGCATCGGCGATTTCCGCTACATTCTGAAGTGGAATGAATACAATTCGCCGCTGCGCAAAAATGTCAGCATTGATGAAGTGGGCGGCTCTGCGCTTTATCTTCTCTCTGATCTCAGCGCAGGAGTGACAGGCGAGACCCATCACGTCGATGCGGGCTACCATGTGGTCGGCATGAAGGCCGTTGATGCGCCGGATATGACGCCGGGCAAGGACTAGTATGACGCTCTCGGCGCTGATCACGCTCATGGGGTTGCAAGCGCTCATCGCGATGAGCCCGGGCCCCGCGGGCGTGATGACCATCAAGACCGCCGCGAGCCACGGCATCCGTTCGGGCTTTGCTCTGTCGTTCGGATTGGCACTGGCGATTGTTGTCTGGGCCACCGCGGCCATGGCCGGCCTCAAGGTAGTCTTCGATGTGGCGCCGTTTCTGCAAACAAGCCTGCGGATCGTCGGGGCGGTGTTCCTGATCTGGATCGGCATCAGCCTGTTTCGGCATGCCAAAGAGCCGATGCCAGAGGTGGAAGCTGCACAAGAGGAGCGCCTTCTCTCCCTCATCCAGCTCGGCCTCTGGACCAATCTCGCCAACCCCAAGGCGCTTGCCTATTTCGCCGCTGTCTTTGTGGGCATCATGCCACAAGGTGCTGGGCTGGGATGGGCGCTTTTGATCCTCGCCGTGATCTTCGCGATTGAATTTGCATGGTACGGGCTGCTGACCCTGATCTTCTCACGCCCTGCCCCCCGCAGATTCTACGCCCGCGCCAAAGCCGGGCTGGATCGCGTGTTTGGAGGGCTGATCATGGCCCTTGGCGCGCGCATCGCCCTGCCCTGACCCGCCGCCTCTCACCCGAAGGAGTTTCCATGACCGACCGCCTGCCACACGAAAAAGGCTTCCACGTAAGCTGGGACCAGATGCACCGGGACAGCCGGGCGCTCGCCTGGCGCCTCGATGGGCATGGACCGGATGATGGCGCGTGGCGGGCCGTGGTCGCGATCACACGGGGCGGCATGGCACCGGCAATGATCGTCGCCCGCGAACTCGACATCCGCACGGTCGACACGATCTCGGTCAAGTCCTACCATTCCGGCGGCGGCAAAGCCGATCAGCGGCGCGAGGCTGAGGTCCTGAAATCGCCCGACGCGGAGATGATGGGCGACGGCACCGGCATCCTGATCATCGACGATCTGGTCGACAGCGGCAAAACCCTCGAATTGGTCCGCTCACTCTACCCGCAGGCGCATTTTGCCACTGTTTACGCCAAACCACAGGGCGAACCACAGGTCGATACCTTCATCACCGGCGTCAGCCAGGACACCTGGATCTTCTTCCCGTGGGACATGGCACTGCAATACGTTGAACCCTATCGCGGCAAAGACTGATTGCGCCCCGGCTTCTTTGGTTCTCAAATATGCCCGCCGGAGGCGAACCAAACAAATACAACGCGCCGGAGGCGCACATTCAGATCACGTCACCTCGGGGACCCCGCGCATGAGAGCGAGCCGCACCGCCACCACCTTTCCGCCTCCGGTTATGGAGGCCCGCCGCTGGATCGAAGGGGCGCAGTTCACCGACGACAAGCCGCTCCTGAACGTGAGCCAGGCCGCCCCGGTCGACCCGCCCCCCCTGCCAATGCGTGAGGCGATGGCACAGATGATCGTCACGCAGGACGAAACCCATCTTTATGGCCCGGTGTTGGGCCTGCCCGCGTTACGGGCGCAAGTGGCAACGGATTGGACTGCCGCCTATGGCGGCGCGATTGATCCGGCCCAGGTCGCGATCACCTCCGGCTGCAATCAGGCCTTCACGGCGGCGATCAGCACGCTGTGTTCCGAGGGCGATGAGGTGATCCTACCGATCCCCTATTACTTCAATCACCGGATGTGGCTCGACATGGCGGGCGTCACCACCGTGCCTTTGGCGACGGGCGAAGGGCTGCTGCCAGACCCGAAATCGGCAGCGGAGCTGATCACCGAACGCACCCGCGCCATCGTCCTTGTGACCCCCAACAATCCGGGCGGCGTGGAATACCCCGCCGAGACGGTCAAGGCATTCTTCGATCTGGCCCGCGACGCGGGCCTCGCGCTGATCATCGACGAAACCTACCGCGATTTCGACAGCCGCGAGGGCGCGCCGCATCCGCTCTTTCAGGACGCAAACTGGGACGACACACTGATCCAGCTCTATTCCTTCTCCAAGGCTTACCGCCTCACCGGTCACCGGGTCGGTGCGATGGTCGCGTCCGAGGCACGGCTGGCGGAAGTTGAAAAGTTCCTCGACACCGTCACCATCTGCCCCAACCAGCTGGGTCAACACGCCGCCCTCTGGGGGATGCGCAATCTCAAGGACTGGCTGGCGGGTGAACGGCTCGAGATCCTTGACCGCCGGGCCGCAATTGAAGAACAAACGCCGCGCCTTGCCGCGCAAGGTTGGAGATTGGAAGGCTGTGGCGCCTATTTCGCCTATTTTCGCCACCCGTTCGACATCCCGTCGAATGAGCTGTCACAGCGGCTTGTCTCGGACGCCGCTGTACTGACTTTGCCCGGCACGTTTTTTGTACCGGAGGGCCATCTGAACGGCGGGCGGGATCATTTGCGGATCGCCTTTGCGAACGTGGATCGCAGCGGGATCGGTCAGCTCTTTGACAGGCTCGCCGCGTTCCAACCCTAAGCGGCGCTTGCACCCCCGCGCGACCCCGCCTATTCAGTTGCAAACCAGTAAAACAGGGCCTCGGGCGATGGCAAAAAGCAACACGCGCAACTTCTTTGTCTGGATTATTCTGGGTCTGCTGTTTTTCGGGCTCGTCGGCTTCGGCGCGACCGGGCTGAGCGGCACGATCCGCACGGTGGGCGATGTCGGCGAAAAGCCGATCTCAACCTCAACTTATGCGCAGGAACTTGACGCCCTGATCCGGCAGCGCAGCGCCATGTTAGGTCGCCCGATCACCTTTGGCGAAGCGGAAACCGCGCGCCTTCCGGAGCGCGCATTGGCCAATGTCGTGGCGACCCGCGCCATCGACAACGAAGCGCTGCAGATGGGGATCAGCGTCGGGGATGAGATCATTTCGCAGCGGGTTCTGGCAGAGCCTGCATTCCGCGGCACCGACGGGACGTTCTCGACCGAACGCTACCGCGAAGTTCTGGCCCGCAGCGGCATTTCCGTCCGCGAATATGAGACATCGTTGCGCGAAATCACCGCCCGCGATCTGTTGCAAACCGCTGTCGTCGGCGGGCTTCCGGACGCCTCAGCCTTTGGCACGGCCCTCGCCGGCTATACCCGTGAGGGACGGACCTTCACCTGGGCCCCGCTGTCAGCGGACGATCTGGAGCTGACATTGCCGGAGCCGTCGGAAGAGGATTTGCAGGCCCATTACGACGCCAACCCGGCGCTTTATACCTCGCTCGAAACCCGTGCCCTGCGGTATGTCTGGCTGACGCCTGCGATGATCGCCGATGACATGGTCGTCAGCGAGGATGAGCTGCGCGAGGAATACCAGACCCGGATCGACGAATTTGTGCAGGCAGAGCGTCGCCTCGTCGAACGCCTCGTCTTCTCAACCGATGAGGCCGCCGCGGACGCCCTCGCCGCCATCGAAGCCGGTGAAACGACCTTTCCCGATCTGGTCGCAGAACGGGGCCTCGACCTTGATGCGGTCGATATCGGTGACGTGACTGAGGCTGAGATGGGGGAGGCTGGTCCAGCCATATTCGCGCTCGACACCGGCGAGGTCACAGGCCCCTTCCCGTCTGAACTTGGCCCTGCCCTGTTCCGGATGAACGCGATCCTTGCGGCCCGAGAGACCACCTTTGAAGAGGCTCTGCCCGACCTGCGCGAGGATGAAGCACTGCAACGGGCGTTGCGCCTCATTGACGATCAGGCCAGCGACATCAATGACCGGCTTGCTGGCGGAACCCCGCTTGATGCTCTGGCAGACCAGACGGCCCTGGAATTTGGCACACTGGATTGGACGGCAGAGGTGACCGACGGCATCGCCGCCTATGCCAGCTTCCGCGAGGCTGTAGCGGACCTGGACGAAAACGATTTCCCGACGCTGATCCAGCTTGATGACGGCGGCATTTTTGCTGTTGAGATCGATGAAATTCATCCTCCCGCCCTCATCCCCCTCGAAGACACGCGAGACGCGGTCGTTGCGGGATGGGAGGCCGAAGCGCGGGCGGAGGCTGTTCTGGCTGAAGCGGATGCGCTCCAATCGCAGCTCTCTGAAACCGTCAGCGACTTTTCCGCCCTCGGGCTTGAGGCGGTGCAGGACACAAACCGCACCCGCATCGATTTTGTCGCCGGGACACCGCCCGAATTCCTCACAGAAGTCTTTGAGATGGAAATCGGCGACGTGCGCGTGGTGCCCAACGGCCCCGACGCGATCATCGTGCGGCTTGACGACATAGCCGCCGCCGACACGTCAAACGAGGCCTTTGCTGCCGAACAAGCCAGCCTCGCTGAGTTGGCGGCAGACGGGATCGCCGAGGACATCTTCCAGATCTACGGGCGCGCCGTTCAGCTGCGCACGGATGTGAACATCAACGCACAGGCGATCAACGCCGTGCACGCGAATTTCCGGTGAGCCATGACGCCAGATTTCGCAACCTTTCAAGCGGGCTATGAGGCGGGTGAGAACCAGATCGTCTATACCCGCCTGACGGCGGACCTCGACACGCCGGTTTCCTTGATGTTGAAGCTTGGGCAAGCGGGCAAGCATACGTTTCTGCTGGAGTCCGTGACTGGCGGTGAGGTCCGAGGTCGGTATTCCATCATTGGCATGAAGCCCGACCTGATCTGGGAGTCTGACGGCACGCAAAGCCGGGTCAACCGCTCGGCGCGCTTTGATGAAGACGCGCATGAGCCGCTGGAAGGCAACCCGCTCGACACGCTCCGCGCAATCATCGCCGAAAGCCGGATTGATCTGCCCGCCGACCTGCCTGCCGCCTCTGCCGGGCTCTTTGGCTACTTGGGCTACGACATGATCCGGCTGGTTGAACACTTGCCCAACATCAACCCCGACCCCATTGGCCTGCCTGATGCGGTGATGATCCGTCCGTCGGTCGTTGCTGTTCTTGACGGTGTTAAGGGTGAAGTGATTCTCGTCGCCCCCGCCTGGACATCTTCCGGCCTTTCGGCGAAAGCGGCCTATGCGCAGGCCGCCGAACGGGTGATGGACGCGCAGCGCGCGCTGGAGCGTCCCGTGCCAACGACGGAGCTTCCCAGCGAAGACCGCGCCCCCGCAGAGCCTGTGTCGAACTTCACGAAGGCGGGCTATATGGAGGCCGTCGAAAAGGCGAAGGGGTATATCCGCGCCGGTGACATCTTTCAGGTCGTGCCCGCGCAACGCTGGACGCAGGAATTCAACGAACCGCCCTTCTCTCTCTACCGGTCCTTGCGGCGGACCAACCCGTCACCGTTCATGTTCTTCTTCAATTACGGCGGCTACCAGATCATCGGCGCGAGCCCGGAAATCCTCGTCCGGGTGTTCGGATCTGAGGTCACGATCCGCCCCATCGCAGGTACCCGCCCGCGCGGCGCCACCCCGGAAGAAGACAAGGCCAACGAAGTCGACCTGCTGGCCGATCAGAAAGAGCTGGCAGAGCATCTCATGCTGCTCGATCTCGGTCGCAACGATGTGGGGCGTGTGGCCAAGATCGGGACCGTCAAACCGACCGAGGAATTCATCGTCGAACGCTACAGCCACGTGATGCACATCGTCTCAAACGTTATCGGCGAACTGGCCGATGATCAGGACGCGCTCAGCGCGTTCTTTGCTGGCATGCCCGCCGGCACTGTCTCAGGCGCGCCCAAAGTCCGCGCGATGGAGATCATCGATGAGCTGGAGCCGGAAAAGCGCGGCGTTTATGGCGGCGGCTGCGGCTATTTCTCAGCCGGTGGCGACATGGACATGTGCATCGCGCTCAGGACAGCCGTGCTCAAAGGCGACCAGCTCTATATTCAGGCCGGTGGCGGCGTGGTCTACGACAGCGACCCGGAATACGAATTTGATGAGACGGTGCACAAATCCAATGCGATCCGGCGCGCGGCTGCGGATGCGGTGAAGTTCCGCACCGGGAACACCTAAGGCGGGCGACGCGTCAACGCTTCCTGTCTTAGGTTTTCAGATATTCGCGCCGGAGGCCAAATTCTCATTGAGAATTTGCCCCGCCTGACGCAGGTGTCACTCCTGATCCAAAAGCACGGCACTCACCGGCACCAATGCGACCTGCGCATCCGCATTGGCCGTCGCCCAAAGAATCAGCGCCGAGATCGTGTCGGGCCGCACCCGTCCGACGAGCACGACACCGCTTTCTTGCCGCGCCCTGAACGCGGCCTGATCAACAAATCGGCGCACAACACGCGCATCCTGATCTTCGGGGTCCAAATCGCGGTAAACCACCGCCGATGGCACGCCAGCCTGTTCAGCGGCCCGGCTCGCCATATTGAGCCCTTGCGAAACAGTGATGAACCCCCGCCCCTGATCGGCCAGAATCGACATCGCCTGTTCTGTGACATCCCGGTCCGCCTGCAATCCGCCGGTGCCCAGATCAAGCAGAGCGACGCTTTCGGGCAAAGTGCTGAAGACGCTCTCAAACGTGATCTCCACATCCGTAGGCAAAGCGCCCTCCGGAACGGCTGTCATCACGACAACTTCAAACCCGTCCTCGCGGTAGCTTTGCATCCGCTCTGCCGCACCGTCGCCTGCCGAATCGAGAGCGATGCTCACCGGGAAAGGCAATCCTGACAGCGCGGCGGAGGCAGCCGACATCGATCCGTCATCAATCAGCACGATCGACATCAACGGCAGACCGCCCGTGACAGCGGCATCTGCGGCATATCGTTCAAGCGCCGGGGCCTCTGGATCATTCGGCTCCGCGCTTGTTTCCTCTGCAGACGCGTCGGTAAGGGTGTCTTCGGCGGCCGGGCGCCTGATGACGACGCCGGTATTGCGATCGGTGAGCAAGGTGTTCTCGGAACCCTGCAGAGTCAGTCGCGGTGTGCCAATCGTCCCGGCATCTGCCACGAGATCTGTCTCAGCGGGGTCAACCGGTGCATCGGTCGTCTCGCTGTCTTGGTTTGCCACGTCCCCCGACGGCGCCGCATCTGCGCCAAGGTCGACGACGAAGAAATCCTGATCCTCCGCCTCAGCCTCCGCGACCGGGGCCGCCCCCGCGGCAACCGCGTCGGTGTCTGCCACCTCAACCGGGTCGACTTCTATATTCTCGGGTTCTTCCACCAACAGTGGGGTCGCTGGCGCAGTCGAGACCGTCAAATCTGCTTCTGTGTTCGGCGTCTGCGGCGCCAACGCTTGCGGGTTGGGCAGGACCGGATCGTCGAGCTGCGCCGTCACACCGCCGGTCTCTGGCACTGTGGGTGCCTCAAGCGTGTTCTCTACCACCGCCACATCCGGCACCGCCGCCGGATCGGTGTCAGCCTGTGGGGCGATGGGCTCGGTCACGTCAACTTGAGGCGCTTCGGGTTCTGCGGCGCTTTCATCGCTGGCAAAGGCACCGCTCTCATCTGGCAGGTCAGGAGCTTCAGGGGCCGCCACCTCAACCGATCCGACAGGCGACGCAGCCACGTCCTCTGCGACCGCTTCAACTTCCGCCACATCCACCATCGCCACGTCCGGTGCGTCCACCAATGGGGCGGCAGGCGGCGTATTTCCCGCCGGTGTCTCTAGCGCAACCGAAACCGCCCCCAACACAAGACCCGAGGCCAACGCCCCGCTTACCATGCCGCCGATCCATCCACGTGCCATGTCGTCTCTTTCCTGCTCGCGCGCAGCCCCGGCCTTGCGGCGCGGATCGCCTCGGGACGCTGCCTGTTGCCCCAATCGGCGGCCTTTCCCCCGTGCGGGGTCTTGACGCGCCTTCACCGCTCAGCCCATCTAGGCGTAACTGCTTTCGGCGTGACTATACATGGGGGCCAGCCCCGGACGAAAGCCCAATTTGAATGCGGCCCGGGACGGCAAAACCATGCTTCTTTTGATCGATAATTACGACAGTTTCACCTACAACCTCGTTCATTATCTGGGGGAGCTTGGGGCGGAAGTGGTCGTCCACCGCAATGACACCCTGAACGTGCAAGAGGCGATGGGCCTTGGCGCGGACGGGATCGTCCTGTCGCCCGGCCCCTGTGATCCCAGCCAGGCAGGCATCTGCCTTGCGCTGACCGAAGCCGCAGCCGAGACCAAAACCCCGCTTCTGGGGGTGTGCCTTGGCCACCAGACCATCGGTGAGGCGTTCGGCGGCAAAGTCGTGCGCTGCCACGAAATCGTGCACGGCAAGATGGGCAAGATGCACCACACCGGCACATCCGTCTTCACGGGCCTGCCGTCGCCGCTTGAGGCGACGCGCTACCATTCTTTGGTCGTGGACCGCGCCACCCTGCCCGACTGCCTCGAAATCACCGCAGAGCTGGACGACGGCACCATCATGGGCCTGCAACACCGTGAACTTCCGATCCACGGCGTGCAGTTCCATCCCGAAAGCATCCGGTCCGAACACGGCCACGCCATGCTCGACAATTTCCTCAAGACGATGCCCACCTCACAGAAAGTCCCGGCATGAGCGACGCCCTCAAACCCCTGATCCACGCCGCCGCCGAAGGCCCGCTGACCCGGGATCAGGCCGAAGCGGCCTTTGAAATTCTGTTCAAGGGCGAAGCCACGCCAAGCCAGATGGGTGGGTTGCTAATGGCGATGCGCACGCGCGGAGGAGTCGTCGACGAATACGCCGCGGCTGCCGCCGTCATGCGCGCCCACTGCCTGCCTGTCACTGCGCCTGAGGGGGCGATGGATATCGTGGGTACGGGCGGCGACGGCAAAGGCACGCTCAATATCTCGACCGCGACAGCCTTTGTGGTGGCGGGCGCAGGTGTGCCAGTGGCCAAACATGGCAATCGCAACCTCAGCTCCAAATCGGGCGCGGCTGATGCGCTGGGACAAATGGGGATCGACGTGATGGTCGGCCCAGACGTGGTGGAACGTGGCCTGAAAGAGGCTGGCATCGGCTTCATGATGGCCCCCATGCACCACCCCGCGATCCGGCATGTGATGCCGACCCGCGGCGAGCTTGGCACCCGCACGATCTTCAACATCCTTGGCCCGCTGACCAACCCCGCCGGAGTCAAACGCCAGCTCACCGGCGCCTTCTCCCGCGATCTGATCCGGCCGATGGCGCAGACCTTACAGGCTTTGGGGTCTGAGGCGGCGTGGCTGGTGCACGGCTCCGACGGTACGGATGAGCTGACGATTACGGGCGTCTCCTGGGTCGCAGCCATGTCCGGCAACATGATCACCGAGCGAGAGGTGCATCCTGAGGATGCAGGTCTGCCCGTCCATCCGTTTGAGGCGCTCCTGGGCGGCAGCCCAGAGGAAAACGGCAAGGCCTTCCGCGCATTGCTCGACGGCGCGGCCTCCGCCTACCGCGATGCGGTGTTGCTCAACGCTGCCGCTGCTTTGCTGGTCGCAGGCAAGGTCGAGGGTCTGAAAGCAGGTGCAAAACTGGCCGCTGAAAGCATCGACTCCGGCGCCGCCAAACGCGCCGTTGAAACACTGGCCAAGGTCACGCAAGCCGGATGACTGACCCCGGCCCTTGGCAGGACCAGACGCCGTTGGGGCGCGGGTTCTGGATTGGGTGCGCGATCGTCCTTCTGGGCATTGTCTTTCTTATGACGAGCGTTGTGCAGGTCTTCAACGTCCGTGCTTTGGCCGCTCATGGCATCACGATCCAAGCCAACATCACGCATACGAGGGTTTACGAAGGAGATCGTGGCACAAGCTACCACCTTCAATACGAATTCACGCTGGACGGGACGTCTTACACTTATGACCGCACCGTGCCAGAGGACGTCTTTGAGACCTTCAGCGCCGTCCAGACTTTTGAGCTCGACGTAGTCCCCGACCGCCCCCGCATCCACGATATCTATGAGGGGCAAACGCGGGCAGAGATCGGGGGCTTCTTCGCCGTTTCAGTCCTCACGATCCTGTTCGGTCTTTGGATCGCCTTTAGGGGTGGGACGCTCCACCGTCTCCGCACCAAGAGGGAATAACAGAGCCGAGGCCCCGGTCGTCTTTGGTTCCAAAATACTCATTATCCCAGCGCGCCATGGGATTCACCGTCGGCAGTCATACGCCCAACCTCGCCGCCGCCGAGCGATTTTTCGACGAAAAATCGCCCCCCGCCCGCCGCAGGCGCAATTGCGTCACAGCCACGCCCCGGCTAACAACGGGCCATGGATATTCTCGACAAGATCAAAGCCTACAAGCTCGACCACATCGCCGCCTGCAAAGCCGCGCGCCCAATGAGCGACGTCGAAGCCGATGCCCGCACCGCCAGCCCCACGCGGGGCTTTGCGGCCAAGCTGTCAGAGGCCAGCCGCGAAGGCTATGGGCTCATCGCTGAGATAAAGAAAGCCAGCCCTTCCAAAGGGCTGATCCGGGACGATTTTGACCCGCCCGCTCTGGCGCAAGCCTATCAGGATGGCGGCGCCACATGCCTGAGCGTTCTGACCGACGCGCCCTCCTTTCAGGGCGCCGACAGCTTTCTGACGGCGGCCCGCGACGCCTGTGATCTACCGGCTTTGCGCAAGGATTTTATGTACGACCCTTACCAAGTGGCCGAAGCCCGGGCGCTGGGGGCCGATGCGATCCTGATCATCATGGCCTCGGTTGACGACGCCCAAGCGGCGGAGCTGGAATCGGCGGCTTTTGAATGGGGCATGGATGTCCTGCTTGAGGTGCATGATGCGGACGAACTGGAGCGCGCCTGCCAGCTCAAGAGCCCGCTCATGGGGATCAACAACCGCAATCTTAAGACGTTCGACGTCACCCTCGACACCACCCGCAAACTCAGCCGGATGGTGCCACCGGATCGGTTGATTGTCTGCGAAAGCGGGTTGTTCGAGCCCTCAGACCTCGCCGATATGGCGCAATATGGCGCGCGCACGTTCCTGATCGGGGAGAGCCTGATGCGGCAGGACGATGTGGCCGCCGCCACACGCGCGCTATTGGCCAATCCCGTACAAGCCGGGGGAATATAGGGGATGGCCGATCGCCTCAGCCATTTCGGCGAGGTCTGAGGGCTCGAACAACCCGCTTTCGCAGACAATCAACCGATCCGGTGG
>JBCBCS010000031.1:7960-22548 GCA_038530475.1 Pseudomonadota bacterium | reverse complement strand
ATCCTGCGCGGCGACTTGACTGCACCAGACCAATCCAATGCGTATCCCGCACGTCAGCCAATCCAAACTTTTTTCGCCAGACCTATCGACGGGGTTTGGACGAGGCCTACGTATAGAGAGCAAAGCAAAAATCGAGCGGTGCACGAGAAGCATCGTCGTCTGCAAAAGTAGGAGAAGATAATGCAGTTCAAAATGAATCGCCGCACCATGATGGCCACCAGCGCAGCCGCGCGGTTTGCCTCCGGTTCGACTGTCCTTGCCGACGGTCATGCGACCATGCACGAGGTCCAGATGCTCAATCAGGACCCGAATGAGCCGCGCAATCGTCAGGTGTTTGAGCCGCGCATCATCGTTGTGAAGCCGGGCGATACCGTGAAATTCCTCGCAACCGATCCGGGCCACAACTCCGAATATATCCCGGAGATGAGCCCTGAAGGCGTCGAAGGCTGGGAAGGCCGTATCGGCGAAGAGGTCGAGTTCGTGGCAGAGACCCCGGGTTTCTACGGCTACAAGTGCACGCCGCACGCCTCCGTGGGCATGGTTGGCCTTGTGATCGTCGAAGGCGAAGGCATGATGGAAAACTTCGAAGCTGCACAAGAAGTGCGCCAGCGCGGCCGCGCGCGTCAGGTCTGGGACGAGATCTGGGAAGAAGTTGAAGGCATGGAATTCAACGTCGAGAGCTGATTTTAGCCATCGCCGAAAAAATTAACCCCGCATCATCCGATGCGGGGTTTTTTGTATTGTGACGTGATCAGACCCGTTCGATGCTCGCCGCGATCCGCTCTGCCTCTTCGGCGGACAGACGTGGCGGATGCCAGTCGCGGCCCGGTGCGGCTTCGAGAAGCTTCTTGGTGTAGGGATGCTTGGGGTTATTGAAAACCTCATCGGCAGGGCCAAATTCGACCATCACGCCCTTCTCCATCACCGTGATGTAATCTGAGATTTGTGCCGCCACCCGCAGGTCATGGGTGATAAAGATGATTGCCATCTTATACTCTTCCTGCAAATCGTTCATCAGGCGCAGCACTTGCTTTTGCACCGAAAGATCGAGGGCCGAGACAGATTCGTCAGCAATCACCACTTCCGGATTCAGGCTCAGCGCCCGTGCAATGCCGATCCGCTGCCGTTGACCGCCAGAGAAGTTGTTGGGCTTGCGTTTCAGCGCCGCCGCCCCCAGGCCCACCTGCTCCAGCAGCTCGATGGCGCGTTTGCGGGCGTCGGCAGAGGACACGCCCTGCAAAATCAGCCCCCGCGTGACCATGTATTCCACGGTCTGCGAAGGGTTGAGCGATCCATACGGATCCTGAAAGATCATCTGGATGTCTTTGCGGGCCTTGACCAGCGCTTCACCCGTCATGCCAAGAAAGTCGCGCTCCTTGATGATTACAGCGCCCTCTGATGGCTCTTCCAGCCGGATGAGCGTTTTGGCGAGCGTGGATTTACCCGACCCGGATTCCCCCACAACGCCAAGCGTCTCGCCCGACCGAAGAACGAAATCCGCATCATTGAGCGCATGAACCTGCTTGGGGCCGGGGTTGTAGATTTTATGAAGGTTCTTCACCTCAACCGCTGGCGCGTCATTGCGGCCGAGATCGGGTTTGCGCGTGGTCTCAAGGAGCGGCATCGCATCCACCAAGAGTTGCGTATACGGCTTTTTGGGGTGCATCAGGATTTCCTCTTTCGGGCCCTCCTCGATGACTTTGCCCCAGCACATCACAGCAACCCGATCGGCCACATCAGCCACAACCCCGAAGTCATGGGTGATGAAGATGGTGGCGTTGTCATAGACCTCTTTCAGGTCATTGATGAGCCGCAGGATTTCAGCCTGGGTCGTCACGTCGAGCGCCGTTGTCGGCTCATCCGCGATAAGAACATCCGGTTTGCACGCGAGCGCCATGGCAATCACGATCCGCTGACATTGCCCGCCTGATACCTGATGCGGGTAGCTGTCGTAGATGCGCGCCGGCGTCGGCAGCTTCATCTGCTCAAGGAGCTTCAATGTCTCTTTCTTGCGATCCTCGCGAGAGATTTCAGGGCGGTGCAGTTTGAACACCTCATTCACCTGCTTACCGATCTTGAGCGCAGGGTTCAGGGCGGCCATTGGTTCCTGATAGATCATCGAAATGCGGGCGCCGCGCAGTTTGTTCATCTCTTTGGTGGGCAGCGACAGCACGTCCATGCCATCGAACAGGACCTCACCACTGGTGACAGACAGGGCAGGCGCGACATCGGCCATGATCGCGCTCGTCATCACGGATTTGCCAGACCCGGATTCGCCGACAACGCACAAGATTTCGCCGCGCCGCAATTGCAGGGACACATCTTCGACCGCATAGCGCCGATCGGCCCGCGCCGGCAGCGCAATGCTCAGATTCTTGATGTCGAGGATAATCTCACCCGGCTGTTTCATGTCCCGTCTCCCTGATCGTTCAGGGCAGGCTGGCAGCATCGACGCCTTGGCGCAAGGGTCGAAGACGGCATGTCAGAGGACAGGACCGAAACATGTGGTATGATACAGACCTTCAGTGCGATGCGACACCGTAACACGTCTTGAAAATTTGCGTTTCGTTCAAATTTTGTATACCACCGCATACAAAACCTGTTGCGCGTGTCAGGCGGCGGCGCTAAACGACCCCCAAAGCCACGCGACCCACTGAGACGGAAGGCCCGAGATGAGCTTGTACACCGAATATCTTGAAGAGATCGAAACCCGCAAAGCCGACGGGTTGAGCCCGAAACCCATTGATGACGGTGCGTTGACCGCTGAGATCATCGAACAGATTCGCGATGCCGGTCACGAACACCGTGAGCAATCGCTGCATTTCTTCATCTACAACACGCTGCCCGGCACCACCTCCGCTGCGCGCGTCAAGGCGGATTTCCTCAAGGAGATCGTCACTGGCGCAACAGAGGTGCCGGAAATCACCCCTGATTTCGCGTTTGAACTGCTGAGCCACATGAAAGGCGGACCGTCGGTAGAGGTTCTGCTCGATGTGGCACTTGGCGATGATGCTGCGTTGGCCGAGCAAGCCGCCGAGGTGCTCAAGACGCAAGTGTTCCTCTATGAAGCCGACACTGACCGTCTGGCTGAGGCCCACGCTGCCGGCAACGCCGTGGCGACCGATATCCTGAAAAGCTACGCCGATGCCGAGTTCTTCACCAAACTGCCCGAGATCGACGAAGAGATCGAAGTGGTGACCTACATCGCCGCCGAAGGTGATATCTCGACCGACCTTCTGTCGCCCGGCAACCAGGCGCATTCGCGGGCTGACCGCGAACTGCACGGCAAGTCGATGATAGATGAAGCCGCGCAAAAGCACATTGAAGAACTAAAGCTGCAGCACCCCGGCAAACGCGTGATGTTGGTGGCCGAAAAAGGCACAATGGGTGTGGGATCGTCCCGCATGTCCGGCGTAAATAATGTCGCCCTCTGGACCGGCAAGCAGGCCTCGCCCTACGTGCCGTTCGTCAACTACGCCCCAGTTGTCGCTGGCACCAACGGCATCTCACCGATCTTCCTGACGACCGTCGGCGTGACCGGTGGCATCGGTGTTGACCTCAAGAACTGGGTCAAGAAAGTCGATGAAGACGGCAAGCCGATCCTGAACAACGATGGCAACGCGGTGTTGGAACAGAAGTATTCTGTCGAAACCGGCACGGTCCTCAAGATTAACACCAAGGACAAGAAGCTCTATTCCGAAGACGGCGAAGAACTGGTCGATATGACGTCCTCCTTCACCCCGCAGAAGATGGAATTCATGCGCGCGGGCGGGTCCTACGCCATCGTCTTTGGCAAGATGCTGCAGACCTTTGCAGCCGAAACACTGGGCGTTGAGCCGAAGCCTGTCTTCGCCAAGTCCAAGGAAGTCAGCCATGAGGGCCAGGGCCTGACCGCCGTTGAGAAGATCTTCAACGCCAATGCCCGTGGTGCAACGCCGGGCAAGGTGCTGCATGCCGGATCGGACGTGCGGGTGGGTGTGAACATCGTCGGATCGCAGGACACCACCGGCCTGATGACCATGCAAGAGCTTGAGGCGATGGCCGCGACGATCAAGTCGCCGTCGCTGGATGGCGCCTATCAGTCAGGCTGTCACACGGCCTCTGTCTGGGACCTCAAGGCGCAGGCCAACACGCCGCGTCTGATGAAGTTCATGAACGACTTTGGTCTGGTGACGGGCCGCGACCCGAAAGGCGTCTATCACTCCATGACGGACGTGATCCACAAAGTGCTCAACGACATCACGGTGAGCGATTGGGACGTCATCATCGGCGGCGACAGCCACACGCGGATGTCCAAAGGTGTCGCCTTTGGTGCCGACTCCGGCACCGTCGCTCTGGCGTTGGCCACCGGCGAGGCATCCATGCCGATCCCGGAAAGCGTGAAGGTCACGTTCAAGGGCCAGATGGCCGATCACATGGACTTCCGCGATGTGGTGCACGCGACGCAAGCCCAGATGCTGGAGCAATTTGGCGACAACGTCTTCCAAGGTCGCGTCATCGAAGTGCATATCGGCACGCTGCTGGCAGACCAGGCGTTTACGTTCACCGACTGGACGGCTGAAATGAAGGCGAAAGCATCGGTCTGTATCTCGGACGATGACACGCTGATCGGGTCATTGGAGCTGGCGAAATCCCGGATCAAGATGATGATCCAGAAGGGGATGGAGCATGAAAACGGCATGCTGCAAAGCCTCGTGGACAAAGCCAACAAGCGCATCGAAGAAATCAAGTCGGGCGAAAAGCCGGCCCTGCGCCCTGATGACAACGCAAAATATTTTGCCGAAGTCGTCGTCGATCTGGACCGCATTGTTGAACCGATGATCGCCGACCCGGACGTCAACAACGTCGACGTCTCCAAGCGCTACACTCACGACACGATCCGCCCGATTTCCTACTATAAGGCGGAGAAGCATGTGGATTTGGGCTTTGTCGGCTCCTGCATGGTGCACAAGGGCGATATCAAGATCGTGGCGCAAATGCTGCGCAACCTTGAGGCCAGCCAAGGCAAGGTCGAATTCAAGGCCCCGCTGGTGGTGACAGCCCCGACCTACAACATCATCGAAGAGCTCAAGGAAGAAGGCGATTGGGAAATCCTGCAAAAGTATGCAGGCTTCGAATTCGACGACAGCGCGCCCAAGCAAACCGCACGGACCGAGTATGAGAATATCCTCTACCTCGAACGTCCGGGCTGTAACCTGTGCATGGGCAACCAGGAAAAGGCCGCTAAGGGCGACACGGTTCTTGCCACGTCCACCCGCCTCTTCCAAGGACGTGTGGTGGCGGATTCGCCGACCAAGAAGGGCGAAAGCCTGCTGGGCTCAACCCCGGTTGTGGTGTTGTCCGCGATTTTGGGTCGAACACCGACGCTCGACGAGTACATCGAAGCCGTCGAAGGCATCGACCTGACCAAATTTGCACCGCCGAAGACCGCGCCGATCGACACGCTGTCGGTCCACTACTGATCAGATACGCGGGATACGTCCCGCGCATCAGCCAATGGGAACCGGAGCGCCCGGGTCGGAAACGACCCGGGTGTCTTCGTTTTGGGCCTTTCGGTCGGTCGCAAAATCCGCGACATACCTTCCGAGAAACGAACCGGGGGAAACCATGTCGAAACTGGGTGTGATGATCTGTGGCCACGGCAGCCGCTCAAAGGCCGCAGAAGAAGAGTTCGGTCTGCTGGCAAAAGGCATCCGCGCGCGGTTCCCGGACACGCCCGTTGAGCACGGCTTCCTCGAATATTCCGCCCCCAACATCCACATGGGCCTAAACAAGCTTATAGAGGCTGGTGTGACCGAGATTGTAGCCGTCCCGGGCATGCTGTTCGCCGCGACCCACGCCAAAAACGACATCCCGTCGGTGCTGACCACTTTTGGCGAAAAGACCAATGGCGTGACCGTGAAATACGGGCGCGAACTGGGCCTCCATCCCCAGATGATCGCCGCGTTTGAGGCACGCATCCTTGAGGCACTTGGCGTCGATCACGTCCATGACGGCGATCTCTACGACACGATGCTTGTGGTCGTAGGGCGCGGCACATCCGACACGATGGCCAATGCCGAAGCCGCACGCCTCACCCGGATCGTGACCGAGAATATGGGCTTTGGCTGGTCTGAAACCGTCTATTCCGGTGTGACCTACCCGTCCGTCGGCAAGGGTCTTGAGATGGCGCTGAAGCTGGGCTTCAAGAAAGTGGTTGTCGCACCCTATTTCCTGTTTACCGGCAAGCTGATTGGCCGGATTTACGATTACGTCGACCGTATCGCAGCCGAACATCCGGATGTGACCTTCCTCAAGGCGAAATACCTCAAGGATCAGGACCACGTGATTGATACGTTCATCGAACGGATTGAAGAAGCCCGCGCGCAGGCGCTGACGGACGATGTGGACCTGATGGCAGACTTCAAGGATCGGCTGGCGAAGGGCGAAGTTGATGTACACCACCATCACGCCGAGTTCCGCGATCCGGACGATGATGAAGCGCCCGGTCATTCACACGGGCATTCGCACAGCCACGATCACGGGCATGCACACGATCACAGCCATGACCACCACAATCACGGACATGGCCACGATCATTCGCATGGGCACTCCCACGGCGTCTACAAACATATCGGTCACCCGCACGGGCCGCGCACGATGATCGATCAGGGCGTATGCTGCTGTTTCATGGGCCAGTTCCCGCAAGAGGTGATCGACGAAGAGCGCGCCTTACGGGCCAAGGCTGGCATCGCCCCCAGCGAGGGCACGCCGGGCTGCAAACGCTGACCCCAGCTTTTTCTTGATCGCACGCCCCTGCCCGGTCTAAGCATCGGTCAGGGGCTGGCGATGGCGTCGCCCTTGGGCCGCGACGCGCCCCAAGCCCCCCCCGATCCAAACCATCCTGAACGCCGGGATCTTGCTTTGCCGTTCCAAGCGGTGGGGGAAGGTTGCCTTGGGTTCATGGCTCGCCCCTCTTCGCTCAGACGGCCTGAACAGGAGTGAACCGATGGACGGAACATCCAACATGGGCGGGCTCGCGCGCCCCGATTTCTACCGCTTTCATCAGGGCGAAAAGGTCCTGCCCTTTGCCAACGCCGAATACGAGGCGCGGCTGGCTGGTCTGCGGGCGATCATGGCGCGGGAGGGCATCGACGCCTGCGTGCTGACCTCAATGCACAACGTTGCCTATTATTCCGGCTTTCTCTACTGCGCCTTCGGGCGGCCCTATGCGCAGGTGGTGACGGCCACTGACTCGGTCACATTCAGTGCCGGGATCGATGCCGCCCAACCCTGGCGGCGCGGCTATGGCGACAACATCACCTACACGGACTGGCAGCGGAACAATTTCTGGCGGGCGATCCTGTCGGTCACGGGTCCGGGTAAAATCATCGGGTTTGAGGGCGATCACCTATCCATTGCGCAGAAAGACCTGCTCGATGAGTTTCTGACGCCAAGCGCCACCCCCGACATTGCCCCCGCGACGATGCGCCAGCGGATGCACAAATCCCCCGCTGAACTGGACCTGATCCGCGCAGGCGCGGCAGTCGCGGACGTCGGCGGTTATGCGATCAAGGATGCGATCAAGCCTGGCGTGCGTGAGGTTGATGTGGCCATGGCAGGCCGCGATGCGATGGAGCTTGAGATTGCCAAGCGCTTCCCAGATTCAGAGATCCGCGACACCTGGGTCTGGTTTCAATCCGGCATCAACACCGACGGCGCCCACAACCGGGTCACGACGCGCAAGCTGGAACGGGGCGATATCCTCAGCCTCAACACATTCCCGATGATCTCAGGCTATTACACAGCCCTCGAACGCACGCTGTTTGTGGGCGAGGTCGACGCGGCAAGCCGCGCGATCTGGCAGGCCAATGTGGATGCCCATGAGTTGGGGATGAGCCTGCTGAAACCCGGCGCGTCCTGTGCCGAGGTCACGCACCAGATCAACGCGTTCTTCGCCGAACGTGACCTGCTGCAATACCGGACCTTCGGCTATGGCCACTCCTTTGGGGTGCTCAGCCACTATTACGGGCGCGAAGCGGGGCTAGAGCTGCGCGAAGACATCGACACGGTTCTGGAACCCGGCATGGTGATTTCGATGGAGCCGATGTTGACGATCCCAGACGGTCAGCCCGGCGCGGGCGGTTACCGGGAACATGACATCCTGATCATCACCGAAGACGGGAATGAAAATATCACCGGCTTCCCTTATGGCCCTGACCACAACGTGGTCGGCTGAACGATAAAGGCCCCGGAGAATGCTCCGGGGCCTCTTCCTTTAATGCGATAAAATCAGGTGCGCTTGGTCATCTTGTCCATGAACCGGGCCGCGCCCATCATCATCGCGGACGCCCCAGACACGCCCCAGCCGCCATCGACCGGAAGGACAACACCGGACACGTAACCACCAGCATCCGAGCACAGGAAACCAGCAGCCTTGGCGATGTCGTCCGGCGTGCCCATCCGCTTGATCGGCACAGATTTCACAACTGCGTTGCGAATATCTTCGGTCGGGGCCAAACGCGCCATGCCTTCGGTGCCATCAATCGGACCGGGAGAGATCGAGTTCACCCGGATGCCCTCATCGCCCCATTCCAGTGCCATCGTCTGCGTGACCATATCTACGCCCGCCTTGGCCGCGCAGACAGCCGATTGGTGGCTCATGGCGTTGTAGGCCTGCGGGGCGGAGATGTTGACGACCGACGCGCCCGGGCGTTTGAGAAACGGCAGGCACGCTTTCATCACGTGGAAGGTGCCCATCAGGTCGATGTCCACCATCGCCTTGATCGCGTTGGGGCTGAGGTCGGACAAACGGCCCGGCACATTGCCCGCCGCGCCCGAGATGAGGTTGTCGATGGGGGAACCAAACGTCTCGGCCACTTGCGCGAACCCGTCTTCGACCGCTTTGAAATCACGCACATCGAAGCTGACGCCGAACGCGTCAGAGCCAAGCTCTTTCAGCCCCTCGACGGCTGCGTCCACCTTATCCTGAGACCGCGACGCCACGGCGACCCGGGCGCCCCACCGCGCAAACCCTTGCGCGATGCCAAGGTTGATGCCGCTGGTGCCGCCAACGACGAACACGTTCTGGCCGGAAAAATCGAATGTCATGCTCATGGGAGCCCTCCCTGTCTATCAGATGAATTGGCGCTCAGGCCATGAGTTGCAAGGCATCGATGAGCGGTTTGTCCTCACGCTCCATCGTCTCAAGGATGTGTTTGTGCATCCGGCGCTTGTGTTCTCCAAAGATGCCACGCGCCTTGTTGAAGGTGCCGGCGAATTCCATCGCGGCGGCGAACGTCGCAGGCGCGTCGTCGCAGGCTTTGATGATCACATGATCGGTCTCAAGCTCTGGCGCGCCAACGCGGCGGCCGGTCAGCTTCATCTCGTTGAAGCGGTATTCCGGCACGGCCTTGCGGCAATAGGCAATCATGGACGGCAGGAACGGGATCGACACGTCGACCTCCGGGAAGCAGAAATACCCCCGATCCGAGCGCATGAAGCGAAAATCGCAGGAGCAGGCCAGCATCGCGCCATTGCCAAAAGCGTGGCCTGTGATCGCAGCGATGGTCGGGAATGGCAGGGTCAGCAGACGGGCAAAGACATCGTTCATGCCGTACATGAAGCCCTTGATCTCATCATGGCGCCCGTCCTTGAGCGCAGAATTGAGGAAGTTCAGGTCAACACCCTGGCTCCAGTTCTTTTCATCCGAGGAAGTCATGACCAGCGCTTTGACCGACTTATCGGCCTCGGCCTCATCCAGCGCTTTCAGCATCGCTTCGGCGAAGGCCGGGTTCTGTTTGTTTTCCGCGTTATTCAGGGTCAGGACGGCGATCTTGCCCTGAATGTCGAGGTCGATAATGGCCATGCGTTGAGCCTCCTCCGCTTTACGTTCGCGTCAACTGCTATCGTGCGGCCACCCCCATCTCAAGCGGCGCAAAACTTAACGTCACGTCCACTTTGTCCCTTGCAAACGTTCGAAATCCGAGTATTGGTAAAAAAATCTTACCAATCAGGAGCCGCGCGATGGGACTGACCTTCGGACTGAACGATTGCCACAACTTCCAGGATTTCCGGAAGCTCGCCAAACGGCGGCTGCCGGGGCCGATCTTTCACTACATCGATGGCGCGGCCGATGATGAACAAACCTATCATCGCAACACCGCCGCTTACGGCGATTGCGATCTAGTGCCAAATGTTCTGAACGGTGTGGAAAACGTGGATATGTCGGTTGAGGTCATGGGCCAAAAGCTCGACATGCCGGTCTATTGCGCCCCCACCGCCCTGCAACGTCTGTTCCACCATGAGGGCGAACGCGCCGTGGGCAAGGCGGCCACGAAATACGGCACCATGTTCGGCGTGTCGTCACTGGCCACCGTTTCGGTCGAAGAGATCGCCAAGATCGCCCCCGGCCCCAAGATGTTCCAGTTCTACTTCCACAAGGACCGCGGGTTGAATGACGCGCTGCTGGAACGTGCGCGGGCTGCGAATTTCAACGTGATGGCGCTGACGGTCGACACGATCACCGGCGGCAACCGCGAACGCGACCTGCGCACGGGTTTCACCTCTCCGCCGAAGCTGACGCTGGAATCGCTGATGTCCTTCGCAACGCATCCGGTGTGGGCTTACAACTGGTTCACCAAGGAAAAGTTCGACATGCCGCATCTGTCGGGCCACGTGAAGGCGGGCACCAATGTAGCTGTCAGCGTGGGCGACTATTTCTCGACCATGCTCGATCAGTCGATGAACTGGAAGGACGCCGAAAAGCTGTGCGCCCAGTGGGGCGGGCAGTTTGCGTTAAAAGGCATCATGTCCGTGGAAGACGCCAAGCGGGCCGTCGATATTGGCTGCACCGGGATCATGGTCAGCAACCACGGGGGGCGGCAGCTTGATGGGTCCCGCGCGCCCTTCGATCAGCTGGCCGAGATCTGCGATGCGGTGGGCGACAAGATCGACGTGATCTGCGAAGGCGGCATTCAGCGCGGCACCCATGTTTTGAAGGCGTTGAGCGTTGGCGCAAAAGCTTGCTCTGGCGGGCGGCTCTATCTCTATGCGCTGGCCGCGGCGGGGCAAGCCGGGGTAGAACGGGTTCTAGGGAACATGCGCACCGAAATTGAACGGGACATGAAGCTGATGGGCGTGACCAGCCTTGATCAGCTGAGCCGAGACAATTTGCGGTGGCACAACCGCGCCGCGTAAAGGAGCCTCACGATGGCCGATCCGCTGATTGTTGAGTTGAAAGAGATCGTCGGCCCGCGCCACGTCATCACCAATCCCCGCTCGATGGAGCGATTTTGCAAAGGCTACCGCTCCGGCGAAGGCCCGGCCTTGGCCGTGGTGCAGCCCGGCACGTTGCTGGAGCAGTGGGAGGTCATTAAGGCCGTCGCCGCCGCCGACAAGGTGCTCATCATGCAGGCGGCCAATACTGGTTTGACCGAAGGGTCGACCCCCAACGGGACTTATGATCGCGATGCGGTCGTGCTGAGCACCAAGCGGATGGACGACATTCAGGTGCTGGACGATGGCAAGCAGATCCTCGGGTTTCCGGGGGCCACGCTCTTCTCGCTCGAAAAACTGCTCGCACCCTATGGCCGGCAGCCCCATTCGGTCATCGGGTCGTCCTGCATCGGCGCGTCTATCGTTGGCGGTGTATGCAACAATTCGGGCGGGTCTTTGATTGAACGCGGGCCGTCCTACACCGAACTCGCCCTTTATGCGCGGATCGCCGAGGACGGGTCGGTGAGCCTGATCAACCATCTGGGGATTGCGCTGGGTGATGCGCCCGAGGACATCCTGACCCGCCTGCAAAACGGCGACTATGACGCCGCCGACATCAAGGCCACGAACGCCAAAGCGTCTGACACCGAATATGAGGAAAAGGTGCGGCTGGTGGATGAAGACACCCCTGCCCGCTTTAATGCTGATCCGAACCGTTTGTTCGAAGCGTCAGGCTGTGCGGGCAAGCTGGTTGTGTTTGCCGTCCGGCTCGACACCTACCCCACGAACACCGATGAGCAGGTGTTCTATATCGCGACCAATGACACACAGGTCTTGGGCGATCTGAGGCGGCACATTCTGGCAGAGTTCAAATCGCTGCCGGTGTCGGGCGAATACATGCACGGTGATTGCTATGATTTGTCGAAGACGCACGGCAAAGACAGCCTGTGGATGATCGACAAGCTGGGCACGGACCGGTTGCCTGCGATCTTTGCCATGAAAGGCTGGCTTGATGCGCGGCTCAACAAGCTGCCGTTCTTGCCTAACAACCTAGTCGACCGGGTCATGCAGGGTCTGTTTCGGCTGATGCCCAACATCCTGCCGAAACGCATTGAGGCGCTACGGGTCAAGTACGATCACCACCTGATCCTCAAGATGCGGGACGGCGGGATTGAGGAGGCGCGCGTCTATCTCGCTGAGCATCTGACCGGAGATGCGGGCACCTACATCGAATGCGATGCCCGCGAAGCCAAGATCGCAGGCCTCCACCGTTTCGTCGCCGCTGGAGCGCCGCTGCGCTACATGGCCGTGCATCCTGGGCAGGTTGAGGACGTTCTGGCACTCGATATTGCGCTGCGCCGCAATGATCGGGATTGGTTTGAGGTGCTGCCGCCAGAGCTCGACGATGCCCTAAGCCACAAGCTCTATTACGGGCACTTTTTCTGCCACGTCCTGCATCAGGATTATCTGGTCAAAAAGGGCCATGACCCAAAGGTCATAAAGGAAAAGCTGCTCGAAATCCTTGATCAGCGCGGCGCCATCTACCCGGCTGAGCACAATGTTGGGCACCTGTATAAAGCAGGCACGGAGCAGGCCGCGTTCTTCAAAGATTGCGACCCGACCAACAGCCTCAATCCCGGCATTGGCAAGATGTCGAAGTGCAAACACTACGCCTGATCACAAGAAAGGTCGCCGGAAACGATCGGCGACCTCAATGCCTGCGGGACAGGCGAGTGACAGAGATCCGGTTGGATCAGGTCACGATGATGGTGCCCTTCATACTGGGATGCACAGCACAGAAGTAGGTGTAGGTGCCGGGCGTCTGGAAGGTCAGCGTTGCTTCCTGACCACGACCCAAACGGCCCGTGTCGAAGGACCCATTGTCTGCCGTAGCTGTGTGTGGGGCGTTGTCCATATTAACGAAGGTCACGCCATGTCCGGCTGTGATCTCAACCGTGCCGGGGTTAAACGCGAAGCCTTCGATATTGACGATCTTGGGGGCTGCATGGCTTGCGGCGCGGGCAGCCAGAGGGGCAGCGATGAGGCCGGCTGCGCCAGCGCGAAGAAGGGTACGGCGTGTGATCTGTGTCATATCTATTCCTTTCTGTTGGGCGGCGGACTTGCCGCATCTGTCCCTTTGTCGGGACATTTGACGATTTGGTTCAAAATTATTTTCGACTGAACGCAGCCTATCCAGCGCACCGGCCGTCCGCGTTCAAGAGACCTAAACCGAAAACAGTATCGCGACCCTCTGCCCCCAGATCAACACTTGTGGTTCTCAAAGCCTGCAACACCGATGCGGCGTCACGGGCGCGGGCAAGGCTTGGATCAGCGATGATCCGGGACAGCACGAACGGTGTGGCGATTGAGGTGCCTGAGACGAACCGCGGCTCACCTCCTAGGTCGACAAGCACATCGACACCCGGGGCTGCGATATCGATCTGCGGTCCCTGCACGGCATTCCGGTAGACTGTTCCTGCCGCATCTATGGCCGTCACCCCGATCACATCATCGAATGCCGCCGGATAAAGCGGAGCCGCACGCGGACCTGCATTGCCAGCAGCGGCGACAATGATTGCCCCGTCATTCGTCGCCTGTGTGACGGCAAGGTTGAGAAGTTTGTTGAATGGCCCGGCAAGCGCAATGTTGATGACGCGCACGTCCTCGCTCGCCAACCAGTCGAGCGCCCGGATCATATCGTCGGCGCCTGCCGCCACACCGGCATCCGGCGTCTCGGACAGGACGTTTGCGGAATAAATCACAACGTCGGTGAGGCGTGAGCGGTCTGAAATCACAGACGCCAGCTCGGTTCCGTGTTGCAGATCGCTGAACGGATCTTCGGAAAAGTCGCGCGCGATGACGCGGGCGGCCTCGACGCTTGGGACGGTCACATCGACGCCGGAATCGATCAATCCGACGGGTACTTGCGCCTGGCAGGCCCCATCGGGCCACGCAATCAGCTGATTGGCATAATTCAATTCAGATGTCCCATCTTCCACCGATTGCAGGCGATAAGCATGATTGACGCCGACCGTCGCGCTCGGCACCTCGCCTTCGAGGGCAACGATACCTTCTGCTCCGGTCACGCCGGACGGCAACAGAAAGGTCAACATGATCAGGTCGAGCTCGCCCAACTCGGTCACGTCAACCAGCGCGTAATTGCGGCGCTCGGCGGCGGCGAGCGTGGCCAGTTGGCTTTCCGTATCGGGGACAAGCGCGATCAGTTCCCGATCATCGACCCGGGCGGCCGGCGTGTCGGCATTTGCGGGCAGGTATTCGGCGCATCCGGAAAGTCCGATCAGGCCGATTCCGATGATCAGGGCTGCAAGAAGCTCGCGTACCGCAGGGAAATGGTGAAAGGCATTCTTCATGGCGGTCAGTCCGTCGAAAAC
>JBCBCS010000031.1:0-7950 GCA_038530475.1 Pseudomonadota bacterium | reverse complement strand
GGACGAGGTTCAAAAATAGTTTGAACCTTTTCGCTGTCTGGATCGACAACAATTCAGACGGCTGCTGCGTTATGCCTGTTGCATGAGCTGCCAAGATGAACAGAGGATCACCGCATGGACCGCGACGATCAGATCATGGACTACGTGCAGGGCCGGATGGACCGACGAGACCGGGCAGCCTTTGAGGCTCGGCTTGACGACGACGCGGAGCTTGCGGCGGAGCTTTCAGTTCTGACGTCCCTGCGCGATGTTCATGGCGATGAGATCCCCGACGGGTCGGGTCCGCTCTGGTCTCGAATTGAGGCGTCTATTGCTGCAGAGCCGCGCAGCGCGAACGACAATCGCGCGCCGCGTCTGTCGGTTCTCAAAGTCGCCGGGATCGCTGTCGCGTCCGTACTGGCCTGGAATTACGCCGTGGCACCGCTGCTGCAGCCGTCCACTCCGGCGGTGTTCCAGACCGCCAGCGACGAGGCGGCTGGACCGGTCCTTCAGGTCGTGTTCGCCGACAGCGCCACGCTCGGCGATATTGCGGCGCTTCTACGCGAGGTTGATGCGCTCATCATCGAAGGGCCCGGCGCGACAGGTGTTTTCCGATTATCGCTTGCCGCAGGTGCGGACGTCTTAGCGGTTCGGGACGCTCTGCAAGACCGGGGCGATCTGATCGTGATGGTGACGATCCAGTAATCGGGCAAACCCGCCTCAGGCCTGACCCAGACACCGCATCAGCAGCTTTTTCGCATGAAATATCCGTGTCTTGACCGTTCCGGCTGGAATCCCTTCGGCCTCGCTGATTTCCTGGTAGGTGAGGTCGTCGTAGAAGGCGAGCCGCAGCACGAGCGCATGGGCAGGCTTCAGGCCCTTGAGACAACCGCGCAATCGATCCCGGTCCTGGGCCGCGATGGCGGCGGCCTCAGCATTCACGCTGTCATCAACAACGTCGGGCACGTCATCAGTGTAATCGACCCGCCCCTCCTTGCGGATGCGGTCGATGAATTTGTTGCGTGCGATGGTGAAAAGCCATGTTTTTGCAGAGGAGCGACCGCGGAACGTTTCAGCCCTCCGCCAGACTTCGAGCATAGCGTCATGGACCCCATCCGATGCGGCGGCGTCATCAGCCCCTCGAGACCGCAAGAAGTGAAAGACCGGGCCGCCATAGCGATCATAAAACAGCCGCATCGCGGCCTGATCACCAGCGGCGATGCGGCGCACAAGCTCAAGGTCGGATCGGGCGTCTGACATAGGGACTGCGCTCCGGGCGAAGGGGTTCAACAGAACACGCTACCCCTGTCCTGGCGGGTCGCCAAGTAGAGATTCTGCCACGCGACTCGCAACAAAGAGCGTCGCCGTTACCTCCGAGGATTAGAGACCACCAAGGTCGGCCTTTGCGCAAACATCGACGCTGATACCATCGACCGCAAAGGCGGGGCAGCAGAACGCTATGCCGATCAAATTGACAGTCGCGGCACCGCCATGTCACCGTCCCTGCACGTCGCAACGAACGCGGCAGTCAGAAGTGAGACCCCCGACATGGCATCAGACACCGTCCGCGTGGGCGTTGATATTGGCGGTACATTCACCGACGTGGCCCTGATCGCAAACGACGTTGTCGAGTCGTGCAAAGTGCTGACCGATTACGCCCGCCCTGAGGATGCCATTCTAACCGGGATCGAACAGGCCTGCGCGGCCGCGGGCGTCTCAGAGCGCCAGATCACTCAGGTTATCCATGGCACAACGCTGGTCACCAATGCGCTGATCCAACGGCGGGGCGCAAAGGTCGCGTTCATCACGACCGAAGGCTTCCGCGATGTGATCGAAATGCGGTCCGAGAACCGGTTTGAGCAATATGACCTCAACCTCGTCTTGCCCGAACCTCTCGTCCCGCGTGAACACCGCCTCACGGTCAGCGAAAGGATTGGTTCCGGGGGTGAGGTTCTGCTGCCTTTGGATGAGGCATCCGTTCAGAACGTCGTCGCGGACGTGTTGTCAGGCGGGTTTGAGGCTGTGGCGATCGGTCTGATGCACGCCTATGCCAATGACAGCCACGAACGCCAGATTGCTGACGCGCTTCGCGCGGCGGCACCCGAATTGCCGATGTCCCTGTCGTCTGTGATTTCGCCGCAGATGCGGGAATTGCCGCGCTTCAACACGGTGATTGCCAACGCCTATGTCCTGCCCCTCGTCTCAGACTATCTAGGACGGCTCGTTACGCGGTTGCGGGACAAAGGGATCACGGCACCGGTCTTCATGATGCATTCGGGCGGGGGCCTGATCTCTGTTGAAACGGCCTCACATCACCCGGTGAGATTGCTTGAATCAGGGCCAGCCGGTGGGGCGATCTACGCGGCCGATTTTGCCCGCGCCCATGGTCTGGATCAGGCTCTGTCCTTTGACATGGGCGGCACGACGGCAAAGATCTGTTTGATTGAGAACGGCGCCCCCAAAACTGCCAACACGTTTGAGGTCGCGCGCACCTACCGGTTCAAAAAGGGCTCAGGCATGATCGTCTCCACCCCCGTGGTCGAAATGGTTGAGATTGGTGCGGGTGGTGGGTCCATTGCGTCGGTTGATGGCCTAGGACGCATTCAGGTGGGTCCGCACTCCGCCGGATCAGAGCCGGGCCCTGCCTGTTACGGGCGCGGCGGTACCTCCCCGACCGTGACGGACGCAAATGTCCTGTTGGGTCGCCTTGATCCCGATGGATTCGCCGGCGGCACAATCCCGCTTTCCCCCGGTGCATCGTCCACGGCGATGGCCAATCTGACTGACTCACTCAGACTGTCTACCGAAGATGCGGCCTTTGGTGTCACGGAAATGGTAGATGAGAACATGGCCAATGCGGCGCGGGTTCATACGGTCGAGAATGGCCGCGACATTGAAGCGTTTCGCATGATTGCCTTTGGTGGCGGCGCGCCGCTTCATGCGTGCAGATTGTGCGAGAAGCTGGGCCTTAACGAGGTGGTGATCCCCCCAGGTGCAGGCGTCGGCTCCGCTATCGGGTTCCTGCGGGCGCCCTTCAGCTACGAAGCCACACGCGGCGCATTTCAGCGACTGGACACCTTCGATCCCGACGCCTTGAACGCCACGTTGGCAGAGCTGGAGACCGAAGCACGAGGATTCGTGGAGCAAGGGTCCGACGGGACAGTGACCACAACGCTGACCGCATTCATGCGCTACACCGGCCAAGGATGGGAAATCCCGGTGCCTTTGCCGGTGCGCAATTATGACCTGTCGGACCGCGCTATGATCCAGAGCGCATTCGATGAAGCCTATACCCAACTCTTTGGGCGTTTGATCGACGGGCTCGGGGTTGAGATCACCAATTGGGCATTGCGGGTCGCAAGCAACGTGCCGCCCCCTGCCCCGGTCACCCGAATGGACAGCGGCGCGTCCCCAGATCATAGCGAGGAACGCAGGTTCTATGACGCTGCCTTGCGTCAGATGGTTGCGGCGGCAGAAGTGCCACGCAGCGCCATGGCAGCCGGGACCGAAGTGCCCGGCCCTGCCATCATCACCGAAGACGAGACGACGACGATCGTCACCTCCGCCTTCACGGCAATCGGCCAGCCTGACGGTTCACTTCGGTTGATCCGAAAAGGAGGAACACCATGACCAACATTGATCACCAAATCATGTGGAACCGCCTGATTGCCGTCGTGGAAGAGCAGGCAATGACGTTGATCCGAACTGCCTTTTCGACCTCCGTCCGAGAGGCAGGGGATCTGTCGGCAGGTCTGTTCGATCAACGCGGACGGATGATGGTGCAGGCCGTCACCGGCACCCCCGGCCATGTCAACGCCATGGCGGAAAGCGTCGCTCATTTCATCCGGGAGATCGGGCGGGACAACATTCATGAGGGCGATGTGTACATCACCAACGATCCATGGATGGGCACGGGCCATCTGCACGACATCACGGTCGTGACGCCGGTCTTTCGCAAATCGACCCATGTAGGCTTTTTCGCCTGCACTGCCCATGTCGTCGATATCGGCGGGCGCGGGTTCGGACCGGATGGGGCCGAAGTCTTTGAAGAGGGTCTGCTGATCCCGATCATGAAATTCGCGGATCGCGGAACGGTGTCCCCCGTGCTTCTCGCGATGATCCGCGCCAATGTTCGTACGCCCGATCAGACGGTCGGTGATATCTATTCGCTTGCCGCCTGCAACGATGCGGGGGAACGGCGGTTGCAGACGATGATGGGTGAATTCGGCATTGATGATCTTGAGGAGCTGTCGGAATTCATCGTCGAAACCAGTCGCGCGGCGACCCATGCTGCAATCGCGAAGCTGCCTGATGGGCGCTATTCCAACACCATGGACGTCGATGGCTATGAGGCCCCGGTCCACATGGCCGTCGAGCTGACAGTCGACGGCGACAGGTTGCAGGCCGATTTTAATGGCACCAGCGGGATGAGTCCGTTTGGCGTCAACGTGCCTGAGGTCTACACCCGCGCCTATGCGTGCTTCGCTCTCAAATGTGCCATCGCGCCTGAAGTGCCGAACAACGCAGGATCGCTCGCGCCGTTCGAAATCTCCGCGCCTGCAGGCTCAATTCTCGCGGCCAAGCGGCCTGCGCCGGTGTCAGTGCGCCACGTGCTCGGCCATCTGGTACCGGATGTGGTGCTCGGTGCTTTGCACCATGGCATGCCAGGTCAGATCCCAGCCGAAGGCGCGTCGGCGCTGTGGAACATCCAGATGTCCGTGCGGCCACAGGATGCGACGGCTGATCTTCCGTCGGCGGAAATCCTGATGTTCAATTCCGGCGGAACGGGCGCACGGCCCGGCGCGGACGGTTTGAACGCCACGGCGTTCCCGTCGGGCGTGTCCACAATGAGCGTTGAGGCGACTGAACATGTCGGCGCGATCACGGTCTGGCGGAAGGACTTGCGTGAAGGATCGGGCGGCGCAGGCGCGATGCGCGGCGGGCTTGGTCAGGTCATCGAGATTGAAGCGCGCGAAGGCTACGATCTGTCGTTTAACGCCATGTTTGACCGGGTCGATCATCCCGCGAGGGGGCGCGCCGGTGGTGGCGATGGAGCGCCAGGACGGGTTGAACTGTCTGATGGCTCAAAGCTCGCCTCAAAAGGCAAACAGCAGGTCCCACGGGGCGCGCGGTTGCGGTTGAGCCTTCCGGGCGGAGGCGGTTATGGCGATCCGGCGGACAGAGCGCCAGAGCACGCCGAACGAGATCAGCGCGGCGGGTATACAGAAAAAGACTAGGCTTAGACCGCCAGCGAATGCGCCGAGCCGTCGAGCGGCACCCTGTCGATTGCCGCCGCGACCAGTCGGGCCGCAGGCATCATGCCGTCGCGCAGCCGCAATGCCCCCTCTGAATAGATCAACAGCTCACCAAACTGAGCCATGAGGTCGCCACAGATATGGTCAAGGTCAGGGCCGCGGTCCGTATGGGTCTGACGCATCTGAACCAGATCGATCTCACCGCGGCACATCAGATTGTCGATCAGCTCCGCCACAAGTCGATCATCAGAGGTCAAACAGACCCCTTTGTGTCCGGCCAATCCTCCCTGCCCGATCCGTTGAACGTATGCGGATGTGGCGACTGCATTCTGTACGTAGCCCCCAGGCAAGCGTGAGATGGCGGAGGCACCAAACGCGACAAGTGCGGCGCAGGGATCATCGGTATACCCTTGAAAATTGCGGGTCATCCTGCCGGTGTCCGCCGCAACAGACAGGCTTTCATCGGGCCATGCAAAGTGATCAATGCCCAGCGCCCGGTAGCCTGCGTCCAGCAGACGCGCCCGCGCCAATTCGGCAAGGTCATAGCGTGCCTTCGGCCCCGGCAACTCATCCGATGGGATCATCACCTGCCGTTTCGACACATGAGGCACATGGGCATACCCATAAAGCGCGAGCCGATCCGGCTTGAGGGCAATCACCTTTTCAATCGTGGCAGCCAGACGCGCCTCAGTCTGAAAAGGCAGGCCGTAAAGCACATCCGCATTGAGGCTTCTGACACCACCCGCCCGCAGATGATTGACGACGCGGGCGGTCGTTTCGAAACTCTGGTGCCGCCCAATGGCGGCCTGAACAGCCGGGTCAAAATCCTGAATTCCGATGCTCGCACGAGTCATGTTCCGCTCTTCCAGCAGATCAAGGATGTCCGGTTCCGCCTCTGTCGGATCTATCTCAACCGAAAATTCGAATCTCTCTGTCCGGGCAAAATGAACATCTATCGTATCGAGAAGCCGCGCCATCAAATCTGGCTTCAGAAGGGTCGGCGTGCCACCCCCCAGATGCAACCGCTCCATCCTCGCGCCGGGCTTGAGATGCTGCGTCGCGACATGCTCGATCTCGTCGCACAACACATCAACATAGGCCTCGACCGGTGCCAAAGTTTGCGTGCCTTGCGTGCGACAGGCACAGAACCAGCACAATCGCCGGCAAAACGGAATGTGGACGTAAAGCGACAGCGGTGCCCCCTGCGGGATCTGAGCCAGCCAGTCCGCCTGGTGTCGCATGCCAACCCCCGAAACAAAGCGGTTGGCGGGCGGATAACTCGTATAGCGCGGCACTTTCGCGTCAAAAAGTCCGGCCCGTTCAAGGGTGTTTGCGATGCTCATGGTGCTTGTATAGGCTTGAGCTACTCTGGCGGACTTTGATGTAGGTCAACGTATATGAATTTTGTTCTGAACGAGCGCGTGAAGTGTGGCCAATGTCCGATCCGTCATCGTGCAATCTGTGCGAAATGCGACGACGATGAGCTGGCGCTGCTGGAAGGGATGAAATCCTACATCACACATCCGGCGGGGACGCCGATCATCTGGCGCGGGGATGATCTCACTCATTTTTCCTCAATCGTCAGCGGGATCGCATCTCTGTCCCGGACGCTGGAAGACGGGCGCACTCAAATGGTCGGCCTTTTGCTGCCATCCGATTTTATCGGTCGTCCGGGGCGCGAGACGGTGGATTTCGATGTCACGGCTGTTACGGATGTCACCCTCTGCCGGTTTGAACGCCGCCCGTTTGAGCGGCTGGTTGAAGACGTGCCCCATATCTCTCAGCGGGTGATGGAGATGGCGCTGGATGAATTGAACGCCGCGCGCGAATGGATGGTTCTTTTAGGCCGCAAAACCGCTCGCGAAAAGATCGCGACCTTTATTGAGATGATCGTGCGGCGCGACACCATACCGCTTCAGACACAAACCGATCACATCCTGCCGCTCACCCGCGAAGAGATTGCGAACTTCCTTGGCCTGACGCTCGAAACCGTGAGCCGCCAGCTCTCTGCGCTCAAGAAGGACGGGATCATCAGCTTTTCCGACCGAAGGAGCTTTGTCGTGACCGATTTGGCGGGGCTGCATCAGACCACCGGTGACGATTCTGATGGCGGGATGATCGTCTGACACGTCGTAGGGCTGCTTGATCTGTATCAACGACAGCCCTGGCTAAGCCGGGGCATCCTCATCTCGAACATGAGAAGGAGGATGCCATGTATTCCCACATTCTGGTCCCCGTCGATCTGGCCGAAGACGCCACCTATGACACTGCGCTGAACGCCGCAAAGATGTTGCTGTCTGACGGTGGTAAAATCAGTCTGCTGCACGTTGTCGAGCCCATTCCGACCTATGCTGAAAGCTATCTGCCTGCCGATTTCAACATGACGACCGTGAAGGGCGCCAAAGAGCGTCTAGGCGCGCTCGCAAAGGAAATGGGCCTGTCCAACACCGCTGTCGTAGTTGGCTCAGCCGGACGCACCATTGTCGATTGGGCCGAAGAAAATGACGCCGACTGCATCGTCATTACGTCCCATAAACCCGCGTTCAGTGACATCTTCCTGGGCTCTACGGCGACCTGGGTCGTCAAGCATTGCCCGATGGCTCTGCACGTTCTGCGTTAATCGAACCGCCTGACTGCCGTCGCGGCAATCACATGCCTCTTCGTCCCTTGGCGAAGAGGCATTTTTCATCGACTTTTTAATGGGTTACGAAAAATG
>JBCBCS010000030.1:0-22659 GCA_038530475.1 Pseudomonadota bacterium | reverse complement strand
GGACGCCGCCCACCATATGCATCCGTTCACCGACGGGGATGGGTTGGCCGAGGTCGGGGCGCGGGTGATCACGCGGGCCACGGGCGTGATGCTGACCGACAGCGAAGGGCATGAGATCCTCGATGCGATGTCGGGGCTGTGGTGCGTGAACATCGGTTATGGCCGCGATGAGCTGGCAGAGGCCGCCGCCCGCCAGATGCGGGAGCTGCCGTATTATAACACCTTCTTCCAGACGACCCATGTGCCCGCGATTGCGCTGTCGGCGCGGCTGGCGGAGCTTGCGCCGGATCACATCAATCATGTGTTCTACGCCGGCTCCGGATCCGAGGCGAACGACACCAATATCCGCATGGTCCGCCAATACTGGCATGCCAAGGGCAAGCCCGGCAAACAGATCATCATCAGCCGCAAGAACGCCTATCACGGCTCAACCATGGGCGGGATGAGCCTTGGCGGTATGGCCGGGATGCACGCCCAGGGCGGCATCATTCAAGGCATTCATCACATCGACCAGCCGAACTGGTGGTCAGAGGGTGGCGACATGAGCCCCGAAGACTTCGGGCTGGAACGAGCGCGGCAGCTTGAGGCGGCGATCCATGAGCTTGGGGCGGACAAGGTTGCAGCCTTTATCGCCGAGCCTGTGCAAGGCGCAGGCGGTGTGATCGTGCCACCCGACAGTTATTGGCCGGAAATCCAGCGGATCTGTGATGAGCATGAGATCTTGCTGATCGCGGATGAGGTGATCTGCGGATTTGGCCGCACGGGCAACTGGTTTGGCTCTGAAACCGTTGGCTGGACACCGGACATCATGACCATCGCCAAGGGTTTGTCGTCGGGCTACGCGCCGATTGGTGGCTCGCTGGTGAGTGATGAGGTCGCCGAGGTCGTCAATGCGGGCGGAGAATTCAACCACGGCTACACCTATTCCGGCCACCCTGTGGCCTGTGCTGTCGCGCTCGAAAACCTGCGCATCCTTGAGGAAGAGGGGATCGTGACGAAGGCCGCGACGGAGACGGGCCCGTATCTCGCTGAGAAATGGCGCGGGCTGACCGATCATCCGCTGGTGGGAGAGGCCAAGATCGTGGGCCATATGGGGTCCATCGCGCTGACGCCGCACAAGGACAGCCGGGCCGCGTTCAAGGCCGAGGCCGGGACGGTCGGGCTGCAGTGCCGGACGCGGTGTTTCGCCAATGGGCTGGTCATGCGCCATGTGGGCGACCGGATGATTATCGCGCCGCCGTTGGTCATCTCCAAGGGTGAGATCGACACGTTGATTGAACGGGCGGTGACGTCGCTCGATGAGACCTATGCGCTCATCAAGGCCGAAGGTTTGTTTGAGGCCGCGTGACAATCATCCTCGCCTGAGGCCCGTCTTCGCGATGACAGCCCGTCAGGCTGGCAGAGCGGCCTGATCGACTATTTTCGCAATCTCGCGCAACTGCTCCGCAAGCGGCGACGTCTTGCGCCACACCATGCCGATGGTGCGGCTGGGGCAGGGTGCCTTGAACCGGGCCACATCAACGCGGGCGGAACGGGCCTCAATCGGAACGGCCATTTCCGGGATCAACGTCACGCCGATGCCTGAGCCGACCAACTGCACCAGCGTCGACAGAGACGACCCGTCCAACCCTTCACGCGGCAGGCCAGTGCGCAGGTTGCAAAACGCCAAGGCCTGATCACGGAAACAATGGCCTTCTTCGAGCAGCAAAAGCTGCATCGTCTCAAGCTCGCTGGCGGCGGGGACGGGACGGGCGGCGTCTTCTTCCGGGCGGATGAGGACGAAATCCTCATCAAAGATTGCCACCTCCTCCAGCCCCGGCTCAGAGATGGGAAGGGCGAGGATCGCGGCGTCGAGTTTGCCGTCGTTCAGCTCTTCGATCAGCGTTTGCGTCATCGTCTCGCGCACTTGCAGGTCAAGGTCGGGATAGGCGTGGGTCAGCCGCCCGATGAAGGCGGGCAGCAGGTAGGGGGCGATGGTTGGAATCACTCCAAGACGCAGCCGTCCCGACAGGCGGTCTTGTGCCAACCGCGCAAGGTCACCCACCTCATCCACAGACCGGAGGATCGCGCGAATACGCGGGACAAGGTCTTCGCCAAACCTGGTCAACCGCACCTCTCGCGCGGCGCGTTCAAAGAGTGTGACGCCAAGCGTCTCCTCCATCTCTTTGATCTGCATCGACAAAGCGGGTTGTGAGATGCCCGCTAGATCCGCCGCCCGCCCGAAATGGCCTGTGCGGCTCAGCGTCTCAAAGTAGCGCATCTGTTTGAGTGTAAGATTTGCCATAAGCTGCACTTATCGCATCAATCAGAAAATACAAATTAAACCTATCGGCAGCACGAGTTAGAATTATTCCAGAACAATTCCAACAGGAGGATTCCCGCTATGGACGGTGCCGTTGAAAAGGACATGAATTCGTCGAGCAAATGCCCGGTCATGCATGGTCAAGACCAGTCTGGCAGCATTGCAAACCACGGCTGGTGGCCGAACCAGCTGAACCTGAAGATGCTGCACCAGAACCATCCGGCGCTTGATCCCAACGGCGCGGGCTTTGACTACGTGAAGGCGTTCAATGAGCTTGATCTGGATGCGGTCGTCGCTGATCTGCACGCGCTGATGACCGACAGTCAGGAGTGGTGGCCTGCGGATTACGGCCATTACGGGCCGTTCATGATCCGTCTTGCATGGCACGCGGCGGGCACCTACCGCGTGGGCGACGGTCGTGGCGGGGCAGGGACCGGGGCGCAGCGTTTTGCGCCGCTCAATTCCTGGCCGGACAACGGCAACCTCGATAAGGGCCGCCGGTTGCTGTGGCCGATCAAGCAGAAATACGGACAAAACCTGAGCTGGGCGGACCTGTTCATCCTCGCGGGCAACGTGGCGCTGGAGAGCATGGGCTTTGAGACCCATGGTTTTGCCGGTGGTCGCGCCGACATCTGGGAGCCGGAAGAAGACATCGACTGGGGGCCAGAGAACGAATGGCTCGGCGATGATGGAATGCGCTATGACGATCCGCGCAACCTTACTGGCGTGCTGGCCGCTGTGCAGATGGGCCTGATCTACGTGAACCCGGAAGGCCCGATGGGCGTGCCGGACCCGCTCGCCTCCGCGATGGATATTCGTGAGACCTTCGCCAAGATGGCGATGAACGATGAAGAGACCGTGGCGCTTACCGCGGGCGGCCACACCTTCGGCAAGGCCCATGGCGCGGCCAACCCGGACGATCACGTGAGCGCTGAGCCGGAAGGCGCTGACATCTCTGCGCAGGGCTTCGGCTGGGCCAATTCCTATGAGAGCGGCAAGGGCGTTCACACGATCACGTCTGGCATCGAGGGCGCATGGACGCCGACACCGACCAAGTGGGACATGTCCTATTTCGACATGCTCTTTGGCTATGAGTGGGAGCTGACGGAAAGCCCGGCAGGGGCCAAGCAATGGCAGCCGGTTGGCCTCAAGGAAGAGGACATGGCGCCGACAGCGGATGGCGAAGGCAAGACCCACATCATGATGACCACCGCCGACATGGCGATGCGTATGGACCCGGCCTATGAGAAGATCAGCCGCGATTTCCATGCAAACCCTGACAAGTTCGCCAAAGCCTTTGCGAAGGCGTGGTACAAGCTCACCCACCGTGACATGGGTCCCTATGAGCTTGGCCACGGCAAGCTGAAGCCGAGCGAGCCAGAAAGCTGGCAAGACCCGGTGCCCGCAGTCACCCATGATCTGATCGGTGACGCCGACATCGCCCGCCTGAAGGACGCGATTGCGGCCACGGGGCTGAGCACGGCCGATCTGGTGCGCACGGCGTGGGCGTCTGCGGCGACCTTCCGTGGGTCTGACAAGCGGGGCGGGGCCAATGGCGCGCGCATCCGTCTGGACCCGGCCAAGGATTGGGCGGTGAACGACCCAGAGACCCTCGGCGGTATTCTTGAGACACTGGAAGGCGTGAAGGACAGCTTCGACAAGCCAGTGTCGCTGGCTGATGTCATCGTGCTGGCCGGCTCTGTCGGTGTGGAACAGGCGGCGAAGGCTGGGGGTCACGACATCACTGTGCCGTTCCATCCGGGCCGCACCGATGCGACACAAGAGATGACGGATGTGGAAAGCTATAGCTGGCTTGAGCCTAAGGCAGACGGCTTCCGCAACTACATCAAGCCGGGGGCTTTGCGTTCGCCTGCGGAACATCTGGTGGACCGTGCGCAACTGCTGACGCTGTCCGCGCCTGAGATGACCGTCCTGATCGGTGGTCTGCGGGTGATTGGCGCCAATGCGGGTGGGTCGACCCACGGCGTGTTCACCGACACTCCCGGCGCGTTGAGCCAGGACTTCTTCCAAAACCTGCTCGACATGGGCACGGTCTGGGCGCCGAAAGCGGGCGATCCGGACACGCTGGAAGGCCGCGACCGGTCGTCCGGTGATCTGAAATGGACCGGCACGCAGGTTGATCTGGTCTTCGGGTCCAACTCGATCCTCCGCGCCCAGGCAGAGGTTTATGCCTCCGCCGATGCCAAGGAGAAGTTCGTGAACGACTTTGTCAGCGCCTGGGTCAAGGTGATGGAGTTGGATCGCTTCGATCTGAAATAAGCCCATCTCAAAGGACAATAGACGGCATCGCAGCTTCTGCGGTGCCGTTTTTCCTTTTGGCGCGGGGGCAGGGGTGACCAATGTCACTTTGAGATGGAATCGCCCGCCCAGCCTTGCTAGCAACGCGCAATCTGAATCGCGGCCGACCATAAGGCCCGGCGGACATGACCTTGGGAGAGGGGCGTATATGTCAGATGAAATTGTCCTCAGCGTTGCTGGGCTGACAAAGAGCTTCGGCGGCTTGCAGGCCGTGCGAGGCGTCGATTTTCAAGTGGAGCGCGGCGCGATTGTGGGGCTGATTGGCCCCAATGGCGCAGGCAAAACCACGACCTTCAACATGATCGCCGGTGAATTGCCGCCGACCAGCGGCACGATCACCCTATTGGGGGAGGACGTGACCGGGCAGAGCACCGATACGCTTTACCACAAGGGGCTGATGCGGACCTTCCAGCTGAGCCATGAATACGCGCGCATGACGGCGCTCGAAAACCTGATGGTGGCAGCGCCTACCCAGACCGGTGAAAGCATCTGGCAGGCGTGGTTTAAGAATGGCGCGGTCAAACAGCGTGAGGCTGAGGTGGTTGAACTGGCCCGCGACACGCTGGAATTTCTGGGCCTGACTCATGTGGGTGAGGAACTGGCCGGGAACCTCTCAGGCGGGCAGAAGAAGCTGCTTGAGATTGGCCGCACCATGATGAACGACGCGCAAGTCGTGCTGCTGGATGAACCGGGGGCAGGGGTCAACCCGACCCTGATGCGCAAGGTTGGCGACATGATCCTGCAGCTCAACGAAGAGCGCGGCTACACCTTCTGCATCATCGAACACGACATGGACATGATCGCACGGCTGGCCGGTCGCGTCGTTGTGCTGGCCGAGGGCGCGGTGCTGATGGAAGGGACAATGGACGAGGTCCGCAACGACGAACGCGTGATCGACGCCTATTTCGGGGGAGAAGTGGTATGACACGCGTTCTGTCCCTCAACAACCTACACGCAGGCTACGGCCAGACCGAAATTCTGCATGACCTGTCTATGCATGTGGACGCCAATGAGATTGTCGCGGTGATTGGTCCGAACGGCGCTGGCAAGTCGACAGCGATGAAATCGGTGCTGGGGCTGCTCAACATCCGCTCCGGCAATGTCGAATTGAACGGCGAAGACATCACCGACACACCCGCGCAGAAGGTCATCGAGAAGGGCATCTCCTACGTGCCGCAGACGAACAACGTGTTCGTCAATCTTAGCGTCGAAGAGAACCTTGAGATGGGTGCGTGGACCCGTCCCACCGGGGTCGAGGAACGGTTGGGCGAGATGTATGATCTTTTCCCCGATCTGAAAGAAAAGCGCCGTCAGGCGGCGGGGTCGCTATCGGGCGGGCAACGTCAAATGGTGGCGATGGCCAAGGCTTTGATGGTGGATGCGAAGATTTTGCTGCTGGATGAGCCGACGGCGGGGCTTTCACCGAAGTATCGGGGTGAGATTTTTAGCACCATCCAGAAGATTAAAGACACTGGCGTACCCATTCTAATCGTTGAACAAAACGCCAAACAAGCGTTGGGTGTGAGCGACCGGGGCTACGTTCTGGTGGACGGTGCCAACCGTTACACCGGCACGGGGCAGGAATTGATCGAGGACCGCGAAATTGCGCGGATGTTTTTGGGCGGGGGGCATTAACCATGTGGGAATTCGTCAATTTCTACTTCATCCCCGGCCTTGTGCTGGGCTGTATCTATGCGCTGGGGGCCATCGGCATCACGCTGACCTTCGGCATCCTGCGCTTTGCGAACTTCGCGCACGGGGAAGTTATGATGACGGGCGCGTATCTTGCGTGGACTGTGATGGCGCTGGTGGGGCTGGCTGGTGTCGCTTTACACCCGCTTTTTGCGCTGATCCCGGCGGCGGCGCTCGCGGTGCTGCTGTTCCTGATCCTCGATCGGTGGTTCTACAAACCGTTCCGCAAGGCCGACACCATCAAGATCGTGATCGCGTCATTCGGCGTGATGCTGATCGTGCGCTCTGCTGTGCAGGCGCTGTGGGGGCCGAACCAGATTACATTCGTTCCTGGCATTGCGCGGCCCAACCAGTGGCTAACGACGGTGACGGGTGATCTGGGCTTTCAGCTGATCATGCCGAACAAGCACCTGTGGATCTTTGCTGGCACCATCGTGATCGTGGTGGCGCTGAGCTATCTCCTGAACAAGACCCGGACGGGCAAGGCCATGCGTGCCGTCTCTGACAGCCCGGACCTTGCCCATGTGACCGGCATCAACGTTGAGACCGTGATCAAGGCCACGTGGATCGTGGGCGGCATCTGCGCGACTGCGGCTGGTGTGTTCCTTGTGATGGATACCCAGACGCTTGAGACAACGATGGGCTTCCGGATGCTGCTGCCGATGTTTGCCGCCGCGATCCTTGGCGGGATCGGTAAGCCCTATGGCGCTGTGTTTGGTGGGTTGGTGATCGGGTTGGCCGAGGAGCTGTCCGCCTATCCCTGGATCGGCACCGCGCCGCTTCTGAGCCCCGGCTACAAGACAGGCGTCGCCTTTGCGATCATGGTCGTAATGCTGATCTGGCGTCCGCAGGGTCTGTTCAAGGGAAGGAGCTTCTAAGATGGAACCACTCGGTCTCTTCCTTTATTGTCTGTCGCTCCTGACGATGGGCGGCATCTATGCAATCCTCGCCTTGGGCCTGAACGTCCAGTGGGGGTTTGCCGGGCTCTTCAACGCTGGGATCGTCGGGTTCGCGGCCGTCGGTGCCTACAGCTACGCACTGCTGACGACCGCTGAATCGACCTTCCATATCGGTGGTTTCGGCTGGCCATTGCCCGTAGGCATGGCGGTCGCGATGGTGCTATCAGCCCTGATTGCGGGGCTCATTGGTTTGGTCTGTATCCGACTTCGGGCGGATTACCTTGCCATTGCCACCATCGGCATCGCCGAGATCATCAAGCTGATCTTCAAAAACGAGAGCGACATCACCAACGGCCCACGCGGCATCAATAAAATCCCTCGCACGTGGGAGCATTTCAGCGAAGAGCGGTTTTATTCCAGCTGGCCGATGTCGTGGTTCAACACACCAGAAGGGTGGGCGGCCTTCTTTGACGGATTGCCCAACTGGTGGTGGCAGCCATTCTTCGCTGGTACCGTGCTTTTGATCATGTTCATCATCTACAAGATGCTCGAACGGGCGCGCACCGCGCCTTGGGGCCGGATGATGACCGCGATCCGGGAAAACGAAAGCGCGGCCCGTGCAGCAGGCAAGAACGTCACCAACCGCCGGATAGAAGCGTTTGTAATCGGTGCCGCCATCATGGGGCTTGCCGGTGCACTTCTGGCTCAGCACCTGCGCCTGATTGAACCGACGAACACATTCGATCCGGCCAAAGTCACGTTCCTGACATGGGTCATGCTCATCGCTGGCGGATCGGGCAACAACCGGGGCGCCATGCTGGGTGCATTCCTGATTTGGCTGATCTGGTCCGCGTCGGAGCTTGTCATCACGGGCACAATCGGGCTCATATCAGACTATACCGCGTTTGATCCCACAGTGATCGAGACGCGGGCAGGGTTCTTGCGGATGATGCTGATCGGCATCCTGATGCAGGTGATCCTTCAGAAATATCCCAACGGGATACTGCCAGAGGTGAGGCCCGCATCACCTTCGGTCGACAAAACCAAGCGGGCAACAACGGGAGAAACCACATGAAAAAGACCCTTCTTGCGACGACGACAGCGCTTGTCGCCACCGCAGCCGCGGCCGAAGTGAACATCGGCAACCCGATGGCCATGACCGGCCCGATCCCTGACCTTGTCGCCCCAATGGCACAGGCCGTTGATCTGGCCGCTCAGAATGTCAACGACGGCGGCGGTATGTTCGACGCGGGCGAGGCGTTCAACGTGATCCGTGCAGATTCCGCTTGCGATCCGACAGCCGCTGTCGACGCCGTGACCAAGCTGATCAACGTCAACAACGTGGCCGCGATTGTGGGCCCGGTCTGCTCTGGCGCGACAATCGCTCAGGCTGAATCGGTGTCGATCCCCGCAGGCGTTGTGACACTCTCCGTCTCGGCCTCCAGCCCGGCAATTTCCACCATGGAAGATGGCACCGACCTGGTGTTCCGGAGCGCGGCCTCTGATGCGTATCAGGGCGTCGCATTGGCGGAACTCGCCATGGCCAACGGCATCTCTGAGATCGCCGTGTCCTATGCCAACGACGACTACAACGCGGCCATCGCAGAAGTCTTCGCGCAGGCGTTCACCGATATGGGCGGCACCGTGACGGCCAACGAAGCGGCTGAGCCGAACAAAGCGTCCTATCGCGCTGAAGTAGCAACACTCGGTGCCACCTCCGACAACCTGGCACTCTTTGCCTATTACGGCTCCGGCGGCATCACCCTGATGCGTAACGCGCTGGAAACCGGTGCGTTCTCCACGTTCATTGGCGCCGACGGCATGTTGTCTGACGAAGTGATCGACCAGATTGGTGCGGACAACCTCGGCGGCGTGACCTTCACGACCTCTGCGTCTGACGACAGCACCGACGCGTTCGCGGCTTGGTCCGCACTGGCTGAAGCCGCTGGCGTCCCGGCCTCCGATCCGTTCGTGCCGAACTCCTACGACGCGACCTTCATGATGGCGCTCGCGATTGAGCATGCCGGTTCCGCCGATCGCGATGCGATCGCAGAAAGCCTGCGCGCCATCTCGTCGCCTCCGGGCATGGTGATCCTGCCGGGGCAGTGGGCCGAAGCCAAGGCCGCCATCGCCGCTGGTGAAGACATCAACTACGAAGGCGCAGCTGGTCCGCAGGACTTCGACGAGAACGGCGATGTCGCCGGCTTCTTCTCGAAATCCACTGTGGTTGACGGCGCTTGGGCCGCTGAGCTGATCCAGTAAGCGATCTTGCTGAAATGACAGATGTCGGTGCGGAAACGCTCCGGCATTTTTTTTGGATGTTGTTTTTGAAAGGGAAGAGTGTCGGTTGCGGATATGATGGCCAGTTTTTGTTGCAAACGACGGTCGGTATCACCTCGATACATTTTCTCATAATCAGTATTATGTAAATTATATACGTTCCCTGATTTGGCTACAGTCTGACACTGCTTTGGAAGATGGCTGAGCCTGAACTCCTCTGTATAACCACCTGATTAAAAATAGTAATCTTTCCACCTTAGATCTATTCTCCTTCCATCTGCATCCGAACGACCTGTGCAGCCGATCTGATGAACATCTGTGCACATTGAGCCTACCGTGTTCCGCCAGACCAATGGCGTGCTTTTTCACTTCGCCCTTCCATCAAACGGTGCTACCTCTTTGCGAATGTCGGGTTACGTTAAATATCTAGATGCTGTCGCCAACGCTTCATCGGTTGAAGAGCTTTGGGCATTGCACACCGAAAAGATGAACGAATACGGCTTTGATCGGATCATCTACGGCTTCACTCGTTACCTTAGCGGCTCTTCGCTTGGTGATCCGCAGGATTGGGTCGTGCTGTCGAACCATGGTGAAGCCTACATGAAGGGGTTCATTGACGACGGGTATTGCTACCACGCACCGATGCTGCGTTGGGCGCTTGAAAATACTGGCGCAAGCTCGTGGCGCTGGATGGCCGAGAATACCGAACTGACCGATCTTGAACGCCGCCACATGCAATTCAATATCGAGAACGACGTGACGGCTGGATATACGGTGAGCTTCCTGTCGGTCTCTGAGCGCATAAAGGGCGCAATCGCCTTGACGGCCCGCAAGGGCATGACACAGGACGACATCGATGCGGTCTGGGCGGAACACGGGGATGAGATTACGCTTGCCAACAACATGCTTCATCTGAAGCTGCAGACCCTGCCCTACGCGGCCCGCAATCTCACGAAGCGTCAACGCGAAGTGCTGCAATGGGTCGGTGATGGCAAGACAACCCAGGATATCGCCATTATCCTGGAATTGACGCCTGCCACGATCGAAAAGCACCTACGGCTGGCGCGCGAAGCGCTTGATGTTGAGACGACTGCGCAGGCGGTGCTAAAGGCTGCGTTTTACAACCAGATGTTCGTCATCGAGCCGCAAGCCGCCTGATTTTTCATCTTATAGGTGTGAAACGCAACTCTAAGCCGTTGCAATCCCTCGATCATGTTTTCGTGAGGTCAGGATTCCCAGACTTCGCTTTCCCTTAGGTCAATGACATTCTTTGGGAGTTCCGTGAGTGGTGGCCTAAGGCCTGGGAACAGCGAGCCAGACACCTTGCGATTTCAAGGCACCCTGGGTCGTGCCGGGAAACCGGACGCTGGCCAGTCCGTGCTTAGCGCGGGCGGGTCAGCACCTACCTCTGTTGTTGCGTGTCCATCTCCCATCCCTGAGATGCGCTGAACAACGAAAACCCCGGATCTCCAGATCCGGGGTTTTTTCCATTCAGGTTTGCCGCCTCCCGGCCCGAACGTAAAAGGCCGCCCCAAGGGACGGCCTTCTGAGATGTCTGATCGGTCAGTCTAGCCCTGTGCAGCCTTTGCGACCTCGGCGGCGAAATCTTCTTTCTCGACCTCGATGCCTTCGCCTACTTCAAGGCGAACAAACCCGGTGATCTCAGCGCCCGCATCAGAAGCGGCCTGACCCACGGTGACGTCCGGATTGACCACAAAGGATTGGTTGAGAAGCGTGGCTTCGGCGACAAACTTCTTCATCCGTCCCACGATCATCTTCTCGATCACAGCCTCGGGCTTGCCGCTTTCGCGGGCAATGTCCATCTGGACCTGCTTTTCCTTCTCGATCACATCTGCATCCATGTCGGCCTCGGACAAAGCCGCCGGGTTCACAGCGGCGATGTGCATCGCGACCTGCTTGCCAAGCCCTTCGTCACCGCCGTTCATGGCCACAACAACACCGATCTTGCCCATGCCGGGGGCTGCGGCGTTGTGCACGTAGCTCACAACGGTTTCACCGCTCAGCGCAGCCATGCGGCGCACGGACATGTTTTCTCCGATGATGGCGACGGCGTCGGTCACGGTCTGCTCAACCGACTTGCCGTCCATGTCAGCGGCCTTCAATGCGTCAACATCGTCAACGCTGAGGGCCGCATCGGCGATGCCGGCGACCATTTTCTGGAAGTCCGCGTTCTTTGCAACGAAGTCCGTTTCGGAGTTCACTTCGACAGCGACGCCCTTGCCACCTTCGACAGCGACGGCCACGAGGCCTTCGGCAGCGGTGCGGCCGGATTTCTTGGCGGCCTTGGCGAGGCCCTTGGTGCGCAGCCAGTCAACAGCGGCTTCCATGTCGCCGTCGGTTTCGGTCAACGCCTTCTTGGCGTCCATCATGCCTGCGCCAGTGCTGTCGCGCAGTTCTTTCACCAATGCAGCAGTGATTGCCATCTTTGGTCTCCTTGCATTTGAATGAGGGCCGAGCGCGACTGGATCGCGCCCGGGTTCAGAATTGTGCCAAAGGCCGGATCAGGCCTTTGCGTCTTCCTTGGTTTCTTCTGCGGACTTCATTTCGTCCAGAAGATCGGCGCCGTCCTTGGCGGCGACGTCATCATGCGCCGTCTCTTCGCTGACTTCGCCGGTTTCTACGCCCGTGGACAGCTCTTCTTCGACAGAAGATTCCATCTCACCGATGTCGATGCCAGCGGCACCCATCTGCACGGTCATGCCGTCAAGCGCCGCCCGGGCGGCCAGATCGGTGTAGAGCGCGATGGCGCGGGCCGCGTCATCGTTGCCGGGGATGATGTAATCGACGCCTTCGGGCGAGCAGTTGGTGTCGACGACGGCGACAACCGGGATGCCCAGCTTCTTGGCTTCGGCGATGGCCAGGTCTTCTTTGTTCACGTCAATGACGAACAGCAGGTCCGGCACGCCGCCCATTTCGCGAATCCCGCCGAGGGAGGCTTGCAGTTTGCCCTGCTCGCGCTCCATGCCAAGACGCTCTTTCTTGGTCAGGCCTTCGAAGCCGCGCTCGGCCGCTTCATCGATTGCCTTCAGGCGGTTGATGGACTGAGACACGGTCTGCCAGTTGGTCAGCGTGCCGCCGAGCCAGCGGTGGTTCATAAAGAACTGAGCAGACTTTTCAGCGGCGTCCTTGATCGGGGCCTGTGCCTGCCGCTTAGTCCCGACGAACAGAACACGGCCACCTTTGGCCACGGTCTCGCGGATGACATTAAGCGCAGCGTCAAGCATCGGAACCGTCTGCGTGAGGTCCATGATGTGGATGCCGTTGCGGCTGCCGTAGATGAATTCTTGCATCTTCGGGTTCCAGCGCTGGGTCTGGTGGCCGAAGTGAACGCCGGCTTCAAGCAGCTGGCGCATGGTAAACTCTGGAAGAGCCATGGTCGTTTCCTTTCCGGTTTCATGCCTCAGCGGGGGATCAGGCCTGAGAGTTCAGGGCCCAACCGGTGGATGCTCTGGGATGTCTCCCCATAGCACCCGCCCCCGCCTGCGGGGTATCGTGCGGTCGCCTTAGTCCGAACGGATGTGAGGTGCAAGTCCTTATCGGTCTGACCGGACAGTCGCGGCTGAAACCGGCAGTCCTGATCAGATTTACGGGGTTACGCCGCAGGTTCGACCGCAGCGGGCTTGATCCGAGAAGACGGCACCTCAAAGACCACCCTGTTCCGCCCCATCGTCTTGGCATCATAAAGGCGCATATCTGCTGCATCGAGGGCGGCATCCATTTCCCCCTTCTCGATCATCCAGATCGCTCCAAGGCTGATTGAGACGTCAACAGCCGTGTCGTTGATCAGGATCGGCGATTCAGAAACGGCGAGCCTGCACCGCTCAGAGGCTTTCTTGGCATTCGGGACGGAAATGTCGTGCAGGACGATGGCAAATTCATCCCCCCCTAACCGGCAAAAGAGGTCTTGCGGTCGCAAGTTCACGCATACGCGCTGCGCGACCTCACGCAGCAGAAGATCACCATTGGCGTGGCCATATTTGTCATTGATGGTTTTGAAATGATCGAGGTCAAAATAGGCGACTGTCATCCCCTTCATCGGCGATTCCAGTTCCGGCAAGGCATCGTAACTTTCCTGCAGCCCACGGCGGTTCAACAAGCCGGTCATTGGATCCGTCCTAGCCGCGGTGCGCAGATTGGCAGTCTCTTCGAGGAAATTCATCTCGTTGAGGATCAGATGGTTCACGAGGATTGCTCCGAGAATGTTGGAGCCTGCAATGAATAGCATCACGTTCTGGAACAAACTGGCCTGAAGCGCGGGCGGTGACAGAAGGATCGCCAACATCTGGAATGAAATCATGACCCCCAGGAGTGTCGATTTGAGCAGTTCATTTTGTATCCGAGGCTGCACAAGATATCGCCACGCCAGACCTGCGCCGTAAGCGATGAACATGACGACGAACCCCGGAATCATGCCTGGCCCGCCGATGACCCAGCGATAGGTCAATCCGGTGGCCAGAACGATCAAAGCGACCCGAGGGCCAAAGAACGCAGCTGCCGTGCCGATCAAGAGTCCGCGGGTGTCGAAAATCCCTGCCTCGCCAAGATCAATCGGGTCGCTCATTGTCAGCAATAACCCGGCCGCAAAAATGACTCCCAGCACCCAATTGCCATCCAACTGGCGGTTCATATTGCGATTGACGAGATTGACGACCAGCACCAATGCCATGATCAAGGCGATGGGTGAGACGAAGCTCGAAATAGCGTGGGGCAGATCATTCATCGTGGTGCCTTTCCTGAGACACCCAGTCGTTAAGGAAGAACCCGCTAACAGACCTTTACCGTGACCGCTCTAAATGCGCGTATCTGACACAACATGCCAACCATGTGCTTAAACTTTTACAGGAACACCCGCTCGACAACCCAATATGCGCCAACAAGCGCAATCCCGATAGAGGCGGGCATGGCGACCATGTGTCGGTAGGTTTCGTAGCGCTCAACGGCGCAAGATGCCGAAGACAAGCCTGCCAAAACAGCGACCATGAAAAGAAGCGGAAGATAGGCGTCGACAGCCTCTGGCCCCATCGCAGAGATCGGGATCAGCGCGAGCGGCACCACCAGAATAGCGATAGCCATGTAGCCCCAGGCAGCAGCCCGATTGACCTTGCCGTCTTCGGAGGTGCGGATCGCGGCCACAACGATAACAAAGGCCACAGCGATGCACAGAAGCTGGCCCAGTTCGACGCCGATGTTGAAGCCCAGAAGCGCCGGGATCACTGCGCCGTCCGGCAATCCATATGCGCCCAGAACGGATGCGAACCCAAGCCCGTGCAGCAAGCCGAAGCCAAAAATGATGGCCGGACGCCACGGATTCAGCCCATCGGTGAAGATGTTCTCGACGGCCACATAAACGATAGAGGCCGCGATGATCGCTTCAACCAGCCACATCCAGTCGTCGGGGATGTTCACATAGCCCAATGTCGCCAGAGCGAGGGTCACCGTATGCGCCGCCGTGAACGCGGTCACCTGCCACAACAGCGGGCTGAATCGAGTGCTCAGAAAAAACAGACCCAGCACGAAGAGAATATGATCAAGGCCGAGGGGCACGATATGTTCAACTCCAACCGGGATGAACTGCACGAACGCTTCGCCCCCGGTCATTTCCTGTCCACCGTCAAGGCTGAGCGGGTCGGTCATCCCGCCACCCGTGAGCACCACGTCCCAACCACCCTCAACGCCCTGCTGACGCAAGACCAGCATCCCGTAGGAAGCAGGCCAGTCGATCTGCATGGTCTCAGCGTCGGCTGAAGCTGGCACGGTGAAGACCAGAACGGACGCGCGCGGCAGCTCCACATTTCCAACATCGGACGGCACGAAAGACTGCAGCTCTGGCGCGACCGGGTCACCATCGACGAGGATCGTGATCTGTTCGGACAGGGTCGGCCAATATGCCATGAATTCTCCGATGAACGCCTCGGGTGGTAAGGCGCGCAACGTGTCGTAGACGTCTGAACCAGGCGCGTTCTCTGTGTCGGTAAGGCCATCAAGGTCGATGCCCGCCACCGCTGCCTCAAAATTCCCTTCGAGCCGGAACTCAAGCGTCTCTCCCACACGCTCCACATCACCGATCGTCGGAAACACCTCGTGGGCCTGCGCCATCCCTGACGCAATCGTGAGACACAGCACAGCCGCCATTGACACCAGTCGGAGCCATGTCAGGTTAATTGTCGAAACGATGGAGTTCCTCATGCGCATACTTGCGACCCTTTTGTCTTGTCTTCTTGCTCTGCCCGCAGCCGCCCATGAATTCTGGATTGAGCCGCTCGCCTATCAGGTTGAGCCGGACGGTATGATACAGGGACGGCTTGTCAACGGCGAACTCTTCGAAGGGACCGAGCTGGCTTTTTTGCCCTTGCGCTTCGACCGCTTCAGCATGGCGTCGGGCATGCGCAATCAGAGTGTTGAAAACCGGGTGGGCAACCGCCCTGCCCTCGATGTTGAGCCCTTTGCCGAAGGTCTGCATGTTTTCAGCTACCAATCCCGCTTGTCGATCGTCAGCTACGCCGAATGGGCAAAATTCATGCGGTTCGCCGATCACAAGGATTTTCAGGACGTGGAGGCGATGCATGACGCACGTGGCCTGCCGCGAGAAAACTTCACCGAAGGTTACTGGCGCTTTGCCAAGACCCTTGTGGGTGTCGGTCACAGTGCCGGTCGCGATTTTCGCACCGGGCTTGCGACCGAGTTCGTCGCGCTTGAAAACCCTTATACCGACGACATGAGCGACGGGTTCGACGTGCAACTCTATTTCCTTGATGATTTGCGACCCGACGTTCAGGTGGAGTTGTTCGAAAAGGCCCCCGATGGAACGGTTGAGGTCACGCTGCACCGCACCAATTCCGACGGGATCGCCACCCTGCCGGTGAAGCCGGGACATTCGTATCTCGCCGATGCAGTTGTGCTGCGGGTGCCGTCGGATGAGCTCGCCGCACAGGCGGATATCGAATGGGAAACGCTTTGGGCCGCGCTGACCTTTGCTATTCCGGCTCAAGAATAGGTCTGTATCAGTCTGCCTACTTCGCCCGTCTAGTGTGCAACGGGCCGGTTGAGCATTTCTTCCAGCTGAGCATTGAAATCTTCCCGCGGGATCGACGGGTCGAGGTCGGTGACCGGTGAGAGCGTCATGTTCACGTGACGACGCCCCTTCTTGCGGCCGATGAACGACCAAAAGCGGTCATGGCTTTTGTCCTGGAACCGCCCCAGCCCCTCGGTGCGCAGCAACAACACGGGCGTGTCGGGCTGATGGGTCAAAATCTCACGCACACCGTTCAGGTAGGGCGCGACGATCTCTTCCGGCTGCTGCCGGATGCGGCCCGCCGGGAAGACCAGCACAGCGTTGTCGTTGCCCAGCACTTTGTGAATGATCGAGAGCGTTTTGGCCTTCTGCGCCTCTCGCCTTTCCTTGGGCCAGTCTTTCGGTGACGACATTGGAATGGCCGAGGCGACCCACATCGGAAACCGTTGCGCCGGGTGATGGTATTCATCCCAATGCACGGTCGGCCGCACCCGCACTGTTGAATAGAGCATCGTCGCGATCAGCGGGCCGTCATGTCGGCTGACATGTGTGGCCAGGATCAGCGACCCCGGCTCTGCCTGCAGCAAGTGTTTGCCAGACACACCGACATTGAAGAACAGCCCGTAATAGCTTCTCAGGCATAGAAAAAAGAAATGTCGGACCCAGCGGCCAACGGTTCGGTCGATAAAACGTCTCATTGTGGCTGACCGTGACAGATTGGGAGGGGCATGGCTATTCCTGTTACATTGTCATTCGTGAACGATGTTCATAAACTGGGGTATCTGCCCCAGAGTTTCAACTCGTCTCTCCAAAAGGCATGGTATTCCTGACCTGTGTTGGCCCCGCGCCTGTGCGTTGACCTCCTTGCGTCTTGCAGGCATCACCACCCCATGAAAACACCCGACATCCTCTGCATCGGTTCCGTGCTGTGGGACATCATCGGTCGCTCAGGCTCAGTGATGCGGGCGGGGTCCGATGTGCCGGGGCGGATCACCCGGCTGCCGGGCGGGGTGGCAATGAACATCGCAATGACGCTTGGAAATTTCGGACTGTCCCCTGCCCTGCTCTCTGCTGTGGGTCAGGATGCAGAAGGCGAGGAATTGGTGAGCGAGGCCCACAAAATGGGGCTGATCACCGACCACCTTTATCGCTCGGAAGATTTGCCCACCGACACCTATATGGCGATTGAAGGGGCCAATGGCCTGATTGCGGCGATTGCTGATGCCCATTCGCTCGAACAAGCCGGGGCCAAGATCTTACGGCCCTTGTCTGACGGCACGCTGGGATCTGAACAGGCTCCGTGGTCCGGCCCGATTGCGCTTGATGGCAACCTGACGCGCGATCTTCTGGCCGACATCGCGGCCTCGCCGCTCTTTGCGGCAGCGGACTTGCGCGTTGCCCCCGCCTCCCCCGGCAAGGCGGAACGATTGCTGGCGCTGGTGGGCCACCCGTCCGCCACGCTTTACGTGAACCTCGAAGAAGCAGGGCTGATCTGCCAGACCCGGTTTGAAAATGCCGCTGAAGCGGCATCGGGACTGCACGATCGCGGTGCGCATCGCTGCCTTGTCACCGATGGCGGCAATCGCGCAGCCGAAGCCTGCGCCGGTGAGGTGAGAGAGGCACAACCGCCAGAGGTCCTCGTCACCCGCGTGACCGGAGCCGGGGATACCTTCATGGCCGCGCATATAGCCTCCGAAGTGCAAGGACTGGCGCCGCAAGCCGCGTTGGAACGCGCCCTGCGCGCCGCAGCCATCTACGTGTCAGGAGAGACCCCAACATGATCCCACTGCACCACGCCCCCGAGGTTGCAGAAGCCCTCGAGTCCGGTCGCCCTGTTGTCGCGCTCGAGTCGACGATCATCACGCACGGCATGCCCTACCCCCAGAACGCTGAGACTGCCAGTCTTGTCGAAGATGACATCCGCGCATTGGGTGCCGTGCCCGCGACCATCGCTGTGCTGGAGGGGCGTCTTCATATAGGTCTGACCCAAGATCAGTTGGAGGCGCTGGCGCAGGCCAAGGACGTGGCCAAGCTCAGCCGCGCCGATTTCGCCGCCTGTTTGGCAACCGGTGGCACCGGGGCCACAACGGTCGCGGCGACCATGATTGCGGCGCATCTGGCAGGGATTTCTGTGTTCGCCACTGGCGGGATTGGCGGTGTCCACAAAGGCGCCGAGACGTCTTTCGACATCTCGGCTGACCTCCAAGAACTCGCACAAACGCAGGTGACTGTTGTCGCCGCCGGAGCAAAGGCCATCCTCGATCTCGACAAGACGTATGAGGTGCTTGAGACGCTGGGCGTGCCGGTCATCGCCTACGGACAGGACATTCTGCCGGCGTTCTGGTCGGCAAGTTCCCACATGGCGGCACCGCTGAGGATGGATGATGCGAAAACCATCGCCCGCGCCCACACGATGCGGGTTGCGATGGGCCTGCCCGGCGGGCAACTCGTCGCGAATCCGATCCCAACGGACGAAGAGATCCCCCACGCCACGCTCGCCCCGATCATCGCGCAGGCCTTGGAAGAGGCTGAGGCGCAAGGCATTTCTGCCAAGGCCGTGACACCCTTCCTGCTCTCACGCATCTTTGAACTGACGGGGGGCGCGTCCTTGCGCGCCAACATCGCCCTGGTCCGCAACAATGCGCGGCTCGCTGCCCAAATTGCGGGCGCTTTGGCGACAAGTTCTGCCTGACGCGGGCTGAATACTGCCACCTCATTGTGCAGGCCCGGACCTTCGCCTACATAAGCACCACGCAAGACACGAGTTTCGAGCACAGACGTGACGCAATCCCCAGAACAGTCCCCTCGCAAAACCGGCCTGATCGGGGGGCTTCGCAACAATTTCATCGCCGGTTTGGTCGTGATCGCGCCCATTGGCCTGACATTGTGGCTGATCTGGACTGTGGTCGGCTGGGTCGACAGCTTCGTCTGGCCGTTTGTGCCAGACGCCTATCAACCCGAAGAACTGATCAACCGTCTGATGGGCCGCACCAACCCGGCCGATGAAAACTGGATCACCGTCAATGTGCGCGGCATCGGCGTCATTATCTTCCTTGTTTTTACGGTACTTGTGGGGTGGATCGCAAAGGGCTTGATCGGTCGGTCTTTCTTGCGGTGGGGCGAAGGTCTGGTTGGGCGGATGCCCGTCGTCCGGTCGATCTACAACGGCGTCAAGCAAATCGCCGAGACTGTATTCGCCCAAACCGAGACCAGTTTCGACAAGGCCTGCCTTATCGAATATCCGCGCAAAGGCATCTGGGCGATTGGCTTCGTGTCCACCGCCACAAAAGGTGAATTGATCGAAAAGGCCGGTGAGCCTGAGATGACGTCAGTCTTTGTGCCCACGACACCGAACCCCACATCCGGCTTTCTGCTGTTCTTTCCCACGCGCGATATTCACGAGCTCGACATGACCGTTGAGGATGCTGCGAAATTGGTGATCTCGGCAGGCCTCGTTTACCCCGGTGAGAAAGATGACGAGATGCCCGCATCGGTCGGTGAACTGGCCGAACGCATCACCCACGCCAACAAGCGCGACAGCTGATCTGTCATAGCTCGCACTGTGTGATGCACGCCGCAGACTTCGTTGTCTGTCGCGGGTCGGGAAAGCAATGCTTGACCTAACGGGCTGAGACTGCATCATTTACCATATTCAAAACACCTTTTTGGGGGTCCTTAAATGAAATACGTGAAACCAGCAGCTGTCGCTGCGACCGCTTTGTCCATGGCAGCAACCTCAGCCACCGCTGGCGGCATGGCTGAGCCTGTGATGGTGATGGAGCCTGTGATGGTCATGGAAGAGAGCGCTGGCTCCTCCAGCGGCCTTCTCGTCCCGCTGATCCTGATCGCGCTGATCGCAGCAGCGATGTCCAGTTCCGGAAGCGACAGCGCGTCTGAACTGTAAGACAACGGACAATCGACACGCGACATCGGAAAGGCCAGCAGTGACGGATTGGAAAACAGGGGAAATCCTGAGCACCAACCCGCTGGTGGCAATTTACGACAACGTGTTCGACAAAAAATTGGCAGACGCGGTGATTGCCGCGTCCGCCGACCAGCAAGAGCTGGAAGTCCTGGTCGGACTGGTCAAGACAAAGAGCGACGTCCGCACCAATACCGCTCAGATGCTGGACCAGTGGTCACATCCGGCAGCGACTGAAATCTGTACGCGGGTGTCGTCCCTCGTTCGCCTGCCCCCAGAAAACTGCGAACCCGCCAAGGTCATGCGGTACCGCGATGGGGAAGAGTTCAAACCACATGTGGATGGTTTGAATGATTATGCGCCCGCGAGCATTGAACGGCTTCAATATGGTGGGCAGCGTGTCTTCACCGCGCTCTGTTATCTCAACGATGTACCAACCGGCGGCGAAACCGAATTTCCGTTACTCAAGATCAGCGTGACGCCGAAACTGGGCCGGGTTCTTGTGTTCTCAAACACGATACCCGGAACCACCGATGTGCATCCGCATTCCACCCATGCAGGGCGGCCCGTCACAGACGGCGAAAAGTGGGCCATGAGCCTGTGGTGGCGCGAGCGGCTTTATCACGTGCCGCGCAGCTATCCCGAAGAAGACGGCGACCTGCGGGTGGTGTGACACCTGCCCGCCGCACGACGATCAAGCCTCAAACATGGCCCGCAGATCGACGCTGTCGCGTGTGCCGATGTCGTCAAAATGGGCCGTCAGGAACCGATCCGCTGCCTCTTGCCCCGCCACTTTCAGCTTTGCGAGCACGACCGGGTTCGGCACGGTCTTTGTCGCCACGCTGAGATTGTTCATCAGATCGTCGTCAGCGATCATGTGGACGAGAACGTTCTTCATCGCCCCTTCTGGCATCTGACCAGAGCTCAGCAGTCGTTTGACGAAGTTGATCGCCCGTAACTCGCGCAACAGCGATGAATTGAAGCTGATCTCGTTGATCCTGTTCTGAATCGCCTGACTGTATTGCGGAATCCGTTCCCGCTCCAGCGGATTGATGTTGATGACCACGATGTCATCGGGAAATTCCGCCTCGAACAATGGGAAGAGCGCGGGATTGCCCGTATAGCCGCCGTCCCAATAAGCCTCGCTCCCGATCTCAACCGCTTGAAACAACGTCGGCAAACAAGCAGAGGCCATCAGGGCTTCACTGCTGATCTCCTCCCCCTGAAACACCTTGATCTTACCCGTGCGCACGTTGGTCGCCCCCACAAATAACGCCGGGCCGTCGGTCGCACAGACACGGTCATAGCTGAACTTGTCGACGATGGGTTTAAGTGGGTTGGAATAGAACGGACCGGTCCCATAGGGCGAGGTCAGACGGCTGGCGATGTCGAACAGCGTATAAGCGGGCGAATAGGCCATCGCTGTGGCCAGAAATGGCGCAGCCGGGGCCACGGTATTGATCCATGCCAATAACGCATCATCCGTCACGGCGCCCACATCAGCCCAGAATGCATCAAGCGCTTTGCGAGCACCGTCGCGGCCCCCGGTGACCATCCCCGCCTTGAACGCGGCCCCATTGAGCGCTCCGGCCGATGTGCCGGAGATCGCGGCAACCTCGATCCGATCGTCATCAAGCAGCCGGTCCAACACGCCCCAGGTGAACGCGCCATGTGCGCCACCGCCCTGAAGCGCGAGGTTGATCCGCTTGGTCAAAGGGCGGTCCATCCGCCATCAACGCTGATCGTGGTGCCAGTGATTTGCGCCGCCGCATCAGAGGCAAGGAAGACAGCCGTGCCGCCCAACTGCTCAACCGTTGCAAACTCCTTGGACGGTTGGCGCTGAAGCATGACCTCACGGATCACGGTCTCCCGGTCCATGTTGTATTCCTTCATGGTGTCGGGGATTTGCGCCTCAACGAGTGGCGTCAACACGTAGCCAGGGCAGATCGCATTGGCGGTGATCGGCAATTCGGCCGTTTCCAGCGCCACGGTTTTTGTCAGGCCCACGATGCCATGCTTGGCCGCGATATAGGCGGATTTGTAAGGCGATGCCGTGAGCCCGTGGGCGGACGCGATGTTGATCACCCTGCCCCATCCCTTTTCCTTCATGCCAGGAATGGCCGCAGCGGTGGTATGAAACGCGGAGCTGAGGTTGATCGCGATGATCGCGTCCCATTTCTCGGTCGGGAATTCCTCAATCGCGGCCACATGC
>JBCBCS010000029.1:0-22912 GCA_038530475.1 Pseudomonadota bacterium | reverse complement strand
ATCGGACCAGATCGACCCGCTGTCCTGCTTCTCGATCCCGGCGATCATCCGCAGCGTCGTGGACTTACCGCAGCCCGATGGCCCGAGAAGGCACGTCACCTGCCCCGGCGCGATCGTCAAACTGACGCCGTCCACGACCTTGCGGATGATCGCCGGGATCGAGAAGCAGGACAGCGGGTCGATCTGGTCCGATGGTCGGCTGCTGTGCGACGGGTTGGTCCGGCTGCCCCCGGAAGAGCGGGGCGTGGGCCTGATGTTTCAGGATTTTGCCCTCTTCCCGCACCTGACGGTCGCGCAAAACGTGGCCTACGGGCTGCCGCGCCGCGCACCAGAGACACAGACGCGGGTCAAGGAGCTGCTGACGCGGGTTGATATGCTCAAACATATAGACGCCTACCCGCATGAGCTGTCGGGGGGCGAACAGCAGCGCATCGCGCTGGCCCGCGCCATCGCGCCCCGTCCCAAAGTCATGCTGATGGATGAGCCGTTCTCCGGCCTCGACGACCGTCTTCGGGACGAAATACGAGACCAGACACTGGATGTCCTCAAGGCCGAAGGGACCGCCGTCTTGCTGGTGACCCATGAGCCGGCTGAGGCGATGCGCATGGCGGATGAGATTGCGCTGATGCGCGCCGGGCGGATCGTGCAACGCGGTGCGCCCTACACCATCTACAATTCCCCCGCCGACAAGGAGGCCGCCGCTTTCTTTAGTGATATCAACGTCGTGGAAGGCGTTGTTGAAGGGGCTTTGGCGCAAACTGCCTTTGGCGCATTCCTGACGCCTGGCCTGCCGGATGGGACGCCTGTTGATATCGTGGTGCGTCCCCAGCACCTCAAGCTTGAACTGGATCGCAACGGCAAAGGGCCCAATCCGACGCTCGCCGAAGGCACAGCCGTCAAGGGCTTCGTGCAGAGGGCGCGGTTCATGGGGGTCGACTCATTGGTTGAGTTTGAGCTCGAAAACGGCACCCGGATGACGGCGCGCGTGCCGTCAGTGTTTCTGCCCAAAAAGGGGCGGCTCCTCTGGCTGCTGATCCGCCGCGACCGCTGCTACGTCTTCCCGCGCCTGCCGGGCTAGGCGGTAGTCCGACAGCCGTTTGCCTTTCTCATCGACAAAGAGCGACGGAAGCACCCGCAGCGTCGTGATCTCATCAATGCGGATGTCGTCAAAGCGTTTGGTGCTGTCACACCAGACAATTGCCGTCCACAGCCGTCCCCAGTAATCGAGCTGCAACGGCCGCACTGTGCGGGTCTTTTTGCCCAAAGTCAGCTCCAGCTTTTGCCGGGTGCGGATCGCGCTGCGGATCCGGGGCAAATGCTGAAACCCCCGCGCGGCATCGGCAAAGGGGTAAACCGCCAGCGACATCGGCGCCTGCGCCTCTGGCAAAACACCGTCGAGCTTGGCCGCCAAGCTGCCCGCCGCCTGCGCCAGATCGGTGTCTTGCGCCTGTTGCATCGCCGCCAGACCCAGATGCAGGGCTTCAAGCTCTGACATCGACAGGTTGAGCGGCGGCAGCGTGATCGCCGCCGTCACCCGGTAGCCCGTGCCGCGTTCGCCTTCGATCGGAACGCCTGAGGCTGCGAGGGTGTCCATGTCGCGGTAAACCGTGCGCAGGGACACATCCAGCGCACGGGCCAGATCGCGGGCCTTGTGCAACTCACCGCCCCGCAACAGGCGAATCAACGACATCAATCGGTCAGCGCGGCGCATTCGTGCCTCCTTTTTCCGCATGTTTTGTCAAAAAACTGTCAGTTGTCAATTTTGTGACACAAAAGCGGACAATCGCAATGAAATAAGGGGGTGATTTGAGGGTTTTGACCTTTCCAAAGGCGACAGGCGGGCCTAAAGATACCACCTGCAATTCAAATGGCGGCCCCCGCGCCGCTTTCGCATGTGGGAGACAACCATGCTCAACAATATCGGCCTGCCTGGCCTTCTTCTGATCGCAGTCGTGGTTCTGGTCCTGTTTGGCCGCGGCAAAATCTCATCCCTGATGGGCGAAGTCGGCAAAGGCATCACCGCGTTCAAGAAGGGCGTGGATGACGGCAAGAAAGAGCTTGAGGACGGCATGGCCGAAGAGGCCAAGGACGTCACCCCTGCCGACGAAGAAACCAAAGCCTGACCTCTGGTTCCTTAGCGCGGCAGGAGATGTCCGATGTTTGATCTGGGCTTCATGGAAATGCTCGTGATCGGGGTGGTCGCCCTGATCGTGGTCGGTCCCAAGGACCTGCCCGGCCTGTTTCGGTCCGTTGGCCGGTTTATGGGAAAGGCCAAGGGCATGGCGCGGGAGTTTTCGAGCGCCATGAATGCCGCGGCTGATGAAGCGGGCGTCAACGAGATCAACAAGACGTTGAAGGCGGCCGCCAACCCTCAGAAATTCGGCGTCGACAAGATCCGTGAGGCCACCAAGATGGACAAGCCAGAGGAAGAAAAGCCTCTGACCGAGACGGATAAGTTGCGCGCCAAGATGACGGACGAACGCAAGGCGCAGGCCGAAAAAATCAACAAGGCCATGGCGGACAAGGCCGAAGCGCGTATGGCGGCTGAGAAAGCAGCGGCTGACGCCGCTGAGGCGGCGGATGCACCGGCCCCGAAAGACGCGACATGAGCCAGACAGAGACCCCGGACGATATTCAGGACAGTTCTGCCCCGCTGATCGAACATCTGGCCGAACTGCGCACGCGGCTGATCCGCTGTGTGATCTATTTCCTCATTGGGATGGTAATCTGTTTTACCGTCGCCACGCCGATCTTCAACTTCCTGACCGCACCTTTGTGCTCGGTGTTGGCGGAACGGGGGCAGGATTGCGACCTGATCTTTATCTCGCCGCAGGAAGGCTTCTTCGTGGCGATCAAGGTGTCGCTTCTGGGTGGGTTCATTCTGGCCTTCCCGTTCATTGCCAATCAGCTGTGGCGGTTCGTGGCACCCGGCCTTTACAAGTCGGAGAAGGGCGCGTTTCTGCCATTTCTGGTGGCATCGCCCTTCATGTTCTTTCTTGGCGCGTCCTTCGCGTTCTACGTGGTCACGCCGCTGGCCTATGATTTCTTCCTTGGCTTCCAGCAATTCGGTGGTGAGGGGGAGGTGGTCGATCCAGGCATGAACGGCGCGCCGTTGTCAGTGGTGTTCCAGGGCTCGGCGCAGGAATACCTGAACCTGACAGTGAAGTTTATCGTGGCCTTTGGTATGTGCTTTCAGCTGCCTGTTTTGCTCACATTGATGGGCAAGGCCGGGCTGGTGAGCGCGGAAGGCCTGCGCGGAGTGCGCAAATACGCCGTCGTCGGAATTCTGGTCCTGGCGGCCCTTGTGACGCCACCCGATGTCATCACTCAGATCATCCTCTTTGTTGTGGTTTACGGCCTTTATGAAGTGTCCATCCAACTGGTGAAGCGGGTTGAGCGCCGCCGCGAGGCCAAGCTGCGGGCTGAAGGCCTGTGGTTTGAGGATGACGAAGAGGCAGCGGATGTTGCGGACGCTGAGGCTGAGGACGACACGAAGTGACGGATGACGCGCTGGGCCGGATCGCTGATGCGTTAGAGCGGCTGGCTCCGCCGCCCGCCAAAGCCCCGGATTTCAGCGCCAGTGCCTATGTCTGGCACGCGGAGCCTGATCGTCTGGATGCCGTGGATGAGGTCAACCGGATCGATTTGTCCCTGCTTGTGGGCATCAACCGCAGCCGCGACACGCTGCACGCAAACACCGCCCAATTCGCCGCCGGATTGCCCGCCAACAACGCCCTTCTCTGGGGTGCGCGCGGCATGGGAAAATCCAGTCTTGTCAAGGCGATCCACGGCGATCTTTCCGCGCAACATGAAGGGCTGAAGCTGATAGAAATCCAGCGCGAAGACCTGCCCAGTATCGGGCGCTGTCTGGCGCTTTTGCGAGGAAGACCGGAGCGCTTTATCTTGTTCTGCGATGACCTCAGCTTTGGGCATGACGACGCCCATTACAAATCGCTCAAGGCCGTGCTGGATGGTGGGATTGAAGGGCGGCCTGAGAATGTCGTGCTTTATGCCACGTCGAACCGCCGTCATCTGATGCCCCGCGACATGATTGAGAATGAACGCTCCACCGCGATCAATCCCTCTGAGGCGGTCGAGGAAAAGGTGTCTCTGTCAGATCGGTTCGGCCTATGGCTTGGGTTCCATCCCTGCAATCAGGACCAGTATCTGGCGATGATCCGGGGGTATTGTGACGCCTATGGCGTTGAGATCAGCGATGAAGATCTTCGCGCGGAAGCGATCGAATGGCAGGCGACACGGGGATCTCGTTCGGGGCGTGTCGCCTGGCAATACTTCACCGACCTTGCCGGTCGGCGCGGGATCACAATCTAGCGCATCTGCGGTGTTGTCAGGGCATTAGGGCAGGAAATCCGCCGGATCAACGCTGTCAGTGCCGTCTCGCACCTGGAATTGGACGGCGCCGCCTGCGGCGTTGCCGATGGTCTGCCCCTGGTTCACGCTGTCGCCCCGTTCAACGGTAAGGTCGGCCATGTTCACGTAGACTGTCAGAATGTTGCCGGTGTGCCGGATGATGACAATTTCGGCGCCATTGGTGTTCTGGGTGATTGCCGCGATGGTGCCGTCAGCCGCAGCCACCACAGGATCACCTGCGTTCGCGGCGATATCGATGCCCTCATTGCGGCCTGGATTGTATTCACGGACGATCGACCCTTGCACCGGATAGATGAACGGCGCGGAGGTCGCGGGCGAGGTGGTGGCCTCCCCGATATCGGGTGCGGGCGGCGCGGGTTCAGTGGCTTGCGGATCGTTGGGTGTCGCGTCAACGCTGGGCAGCGCGGTTGTCGCGCTGGGCGGTGTCGGGGTTGCACTGCCAGTGCCGGGCGCTTCGACTGCCGCAGCGGGGCTTGGTGGAGTTGCCCCAGCCACAGGGATCAACAATTGTTGGCCTTCGCGCACCATCAGGTCGGCACCAAGGCCGTTCCATTCGCCCAAGGCGGCGACCGGCACATTATAGAGCCGAGCAATCTGGAAGGCCGTCTCGCCGGACGCCACGCGGTGGCGGATCGGCTCGGTTGCGGTGACGGCAGGTTGGGCTATTTGGGTTGGGGGCGTCGTGATTTCACCAGCCCGGTCGATGGCGTCGCCGGCCAGTGTCGAGACATCCACCGAAGGCGGTTGAAGCGGGCCGGTGACAATGGCACCGGTCGCGGCAGACGGTTCAGTGACACGAGTTGGCAGCGCCACAATCTCATCCCGGCGCAGTGGCACATCCGGGTTGATGCCGTTGAACGTCGCCAATTGAGCCGCCTCCAGACCTAGCCGACTTGCGATCTGGCGGACCGTCTCACCGCGTTGGGCAACAACCACCTGGTAATTCGGGTAAGAGATGACGCCGCGATCGTCAGGACGTGGTCGCGCTGCAAGATTTCGAGTGGCGTCCGACGTGTTGAACCCGCTGCCCAGATTGCGCAGGTCGAGGTCGAAATCCTGACCGATGATGTTGCCATTCTCATCACAGGCGACCAGAGCCAGAAGGGCGGTTGAGGCCAGAAATACACGAGGCGAAAAACGGGAAGAAAAGGGCAATCGGGCTGCCATGGTCACTGTCTCCTCAAGCATGGCGGATCTTTGCCCGCCTTTTGCGTCCTTATAGACGGATTTCCGCTTTATCCCAAGCCCTCAAGCAGGGGCACGAAGCGCACTGGGCGGAGTTCCTCGTATTCGAATCCTGTTTCGGTCCGCTCCACCCGGATCAATTGCTGCACGGAATCCGACTGACCGACGGGCAAGACCATCATCCCGCCCACCTTGAGCTGCGCCAGCAGCGGGCCTGGCGGGTCCTCGGCGGCGGCTGTGACAATGATCCGGTCAAATGGCGCTTGATCGGGCAGGCCATGGCTGCCGTCAGCCGTCATCGCGGTGATGTTTGTGATGTCGAGGCTCTCGAATATCGCCCGCGCGTCGCGCACCAATTCCTTGTGGCGGTCGACGGTGTAGACCCGGCGGGCGAGATGGCTCAGGATCACCGCCTGATAGCCTGAACCTGTCCCCACCTCCAGAACCTTGTCGCGCGGCTGCACCTTGAGCGCCTGCGTCATCAGCCCGACCACAGACGGCTGGCTGATCGTCTGGCCACACGGGATCGGCACCGGCATGTCGTCATAGGCCCGATCCGCAAAATGGCCTTTGACGAAAAGCGCCCGGTCGGTTTTTTCCATGGCCGTCAGCGTAGGCCCGTCCGTCACCCCGCGTGAGCGGAGCGCGAACAGAAACTGCATCTGACGTTCGGCGAGGGTCATTTTGGCGTTCCAAGACGCGCGCTGAGATCACCGAGCATATCATGCGCGGTCAGGTCCGTGCGCATCGGCGTGACCGAGATGTAGCCATCCAGGTTGGCGGTCACATCCGTGCCGGGGCCCGTCGGCTGATCCTGCGGCCCGCCGGTGATCCACAGAAAGCGGCGGCCGTTCGGGGCCGTCGTCGCCTCCATCCCGAAATACGTGTTGTCGCGAAAGCCTTGCGCGGCAACCTTCAGGCCCTTCACGTCCGCTGCCGGGATCGGCGGGAAATTGACGTTGTAAAACAGCCGGTACGCATCTGTCGTCCAGATACCTTTGTCCAACAGCGCCCGAACGGTGGCAACGCCATGTTGGGCCGCAGCCTCAAACGGGTCGTCAAGATGGACGTTTGCAGGGCCGTAAAACTGGCTCAGCGCAATGCCCGGCACGCCCTGAAGGGCCGCTTCCATGATCGCGCCGATCGTGCCGGAATAGAGCGTGTTGTCAGCCGCGTTGTTGCCCCGGTTCACACCGGACAGCACCAGATCAGGTTTCGCGTCTGCCATCACGTCGTAGAGGGCGGCGAGGACGCAGTCCGCCGGGGAGCCTTCGGCGGCGTAGCGGCGTTTGTCTAGTCTGGCGATCAGGGTCGGGTGGGAATAGCTGATGCAGTGGCCGACGCCAGATTGCTCGAAGGCCGGGGCCACCGTCCAGACCTCACCGTCCGGGCCCGCAATTTCGGTGGCGATGGCATGAAGCGTGGCCAGCCCCGGCGCGTTGATGCCGTCGTCATTGGTGATCAGAATACGCATGGTGCCGCCCCTTTTCGTCGGTTGTAGGGGAGGGTCTTTCGACCGGCAAGACAACCCGCGCTATCGGGGGGAGAGTGTGGCAGAGCGGCCCTCCGGGGGGAGGTGTATTGGCCAAGATGAAGCTGGACGGACGGCGGATCAGAGCGCCAGTTCGGCCAGAAGGCGCGCGGCCTCCGTTTCAGTGTCGGTGAGGGTCGAGCGATCCTCGCCCGGATAAAACCGCGCACGGGTGGCCGTGGGCAGAGCCACCGGGGTTACGATCTGGACCTTCGGGCCGGTTTTAACGGTCTCGGCCGCCCAGCTTTGGGCAAGCGCAATCTGGGCGGCCTTGGTCGCTCCGTAAGAGCCAAAGTAGGGCTTTCCCGCCATCGGGTCGTCAAAGAAGACCGCGCGGCCATCCGTCCCCAGCAAAGGCGCGACGTAGCTGATGAGCCGCGATGTGGCGGTTACGTTAACGTCCACCGATTTGCTGAAATCCTTTGGGTTCACGTGGGATGCTGGGGTCAGCGGGGCCGCGTGGACCGCCGGATGCAGCCAAAGATCAAGCTTGCCCCACCGGTCATAAATTGAGCGACACAATTGTTGCATGGCCGCGTCGACGGTGATGTCCATGGGCGCCAGCGACGCCTCACCCCCCTTGGCCTTGATCCGGTCATCCAGCTCTTCCAGAGCGCCGGTCGTGCGGCCCACGGCAATGATGTGATAGGTGGGGGCCAATGCCTCGGCCAGCGCAGCGCCAAGGCCACGCGATGCGCCGGTGATCAGGGCGGTTTTTGGTGCGGTCTGTGTCATGGGCGCCGTTTAGGGCGCGGTGCGGGAATTGGCAACAATCACAGCAATGAAAGACGATGCAGGGTCGCGCCAATTTCGACCATCGCCCAGCCTTCGCCGGTAGAGACCAAGGTCACATCGCCGACCTGTTCGCCCTGTTCCAGCATCGTTGTCTCGCCCGTGTCGAAGCGGATCAGAGCACGATCGTGGTTTGGGCCGGAGAAGAGACCCAGAAGCGTCAAGGGACGGTTGAGGTCCGTCGCAGTCTCGGTCGCCGCCTCAGCGGTTTGTGGATTGGTCAGTGCCATATGCATCTCAAGGAGTGGTGTTTTGCTGCGGCGCAGCATTTGCCAGCAGATCGGGGCGAAGAGAAGCAGTTTCAAGGCGCTTGGTTGGCGGAGTGGCGACTTTCCGCCGGTGCGGCTCAATCAGCGCGTGCCCGAAGTCTCGTCGAGATGGCCATGCTCGCCGCGTTTTGCGCAGATTTTCAGTGGTCTGGAGGCCTTGGCGACCGCAGGCGACCTGAAGGCTTCAATCAGTCCAAAGCCTGGTTATTCGGCCGCCGTTTTCATCTGGAAGCCCTGATCGATCATGTCCTTGGGATCGATCGGGTAATCGCCGGTAAAGACCGCATCGTAATAGGCGGGGGCCTTCGGGTCGCGGCCGTTCTTTTCGCCAAGCGCGCGGTAGAGCCCGTCGATGGAGATGAATTCGAGGGATGACACGCCAAGGTAGTCGCGCATTTCTTCCAGCGACATCTGCGCGGCGAGCAGATCCTTGCGGCTGGGCAGGTCGACGCCAAAGAAGCACGGCCATTGAACCGGCGGGGAGGCGATGCGGAAATGCACCTCGGCCGCGCCCGCCTCAAGGATCATGTCCTTGAGCTTACGGGACGTGGTGCCGCGCACGATGCTGTCATCCACGAGGATGATCCGTTTGCCTTTGACCAGCGCCCGGTTGACGTTGAGCTTCAGGCGCACGCCCATGTTGCGGATCTGTTCGGTGGGTTCGATGAAGGTGCGGCCGATATACTGGTTGCGCACGATCCCCATTTCAAACGGGATGCCGCTTTCCTGGCTGTAGCCGATGGCGCCCGGCGTGCCGCCATCGGGGACGGTGCAGACCATATCGGCGTCAACCGGCGCTTCGCGGGCCAGTTCTCGGCCAATCTCACGCCTGACTTCATAGACGGATTTGCCACCCAGAACGGAGTCAGGGCGGCTGAAATAAACGTACTCAAAGATGCAGGGCTGCGGACGGCGCGGCGGGAAGGGGCGGGACGATTTGACCCCATGTTCTGAGATCACCACCATCTCGCCCGGTTCAATTTCACGCTCAAACGTGGCGCCAATGATGTCGAGGGCGCAGGTCTCGGAGGCGAGGATATAGCCGTCGCCCAACCGGCCCAGCATCAGAGGGCGAATGCCCAGCGGGTCGCGGCAGCCAATGAGCTTGGTGCGGGTCATCGCGACGATGGAAAACGCGCCTTCGACCTGGCGCAGCGCCTCTTCCATGCGTTCGGGGATCGTTTCGCCCATGGCGCGGGCCATCAGGTGGATGATGCATTCGCTGTCGGACGAAGATTGGAAGATTGAGCCGCGGTTGATCAGACCTTTGCGCAGGATATTGGCGTTGGTCAGGTTGCCATTATGGGCGACGGCGGCGCCGCCCATGACGAATTCGCCAAAGAAGGGCTGCACGTCGCGGATTGCGGTGGCCCCTTTTGATCCGGCGGTCGAATAGCGCACATGGCCGATGCCGATGGGGCCGGGCAGGGTGCGCAGCAGTTTTTCGGACGTGAAGTTGTCGCGGACGAACCCGAAGCGGCGGGCGGAGTTGAAGCCCTGATCGGCATCATAGGTGACGATGCCCCCGGCCTCTTGCCCGCGATGCTGGAGGGCGTGCAGCCCGAGGGCGACGACAGAGGCCGCGTTTTCGACCCCCACGACACCAAAAACCCCGCATTCATCGCGGGGTTTGTCAGCATCGAAATCATCAACAAAGAGGTCCGTTCCGGTGGTATGACCGGCGGTCGTCTTGGCGGCAGCTTTGGTGGACACGTGCAGGCTCCGAATCCGTTTTGGGCGCGTAGGCATCGTTTAACCGGTTGTTACGATTCTGTCACGCAAGCTGGGACGGCCATCGGGATGTTTCGATCGTGCCTACAATGAAGGGACATAGGCGCTCCGATGCCAGAAAAAAAGAGCACTAGGTGAAACCAGAACCTGAAGATATGCTGAGGAAAAAGACGAACAACACACGTAAGGAGCGAGCATGTTGAGCGCACTTATCGCAGCGGTAATGGCCGCGTCATTTTTCCTGCCTTGGATGGAATTCTTCGGTGAGACGATGTCACCAGTGATGATCTTTGACCAGGACGTCCCGTGGGGTGATATGCCGTGGCAGTTCTACGCTTTCCTGGCGAGTTTTGCCCTTGCCGCACTAGGGGCCCTCTTGGCACTGATCCGGCAGCCTGCCGGGGTGATCATGCTGGTTGCCGGGGCCATTCCGTTCGGACTGATTGGCCAGCAGGTCTTGGCTGCTCGGGATCAAGTTCAGGATCTTGGCCTGCCCATGCCGGGTGGCGGTGATCCCGAAGACCTGATCAACAACTTTGACGTTATTCAGGAGTTTATCGGCATAGGCCTCTATGCCTATTTCGGGGCCGCAGCCCTTTTGGTGCTGTTCGGGCTGGGTCGGCTGCTGCGCGGCGCCTGAGGATCAGTTGCCGTCAGGGGCGAGGCAGGGACCGATCAGTTGCTCGTACTGGGTTGTGATCCAGCCCAACGCAGCCTCCGGGTCCTGCTCTTGGATCGAGCCAGTGAAGTTTGAGAACACAGCGACAGCGCGGGAATTCTCGACCATTTCGATCTCCTGGCTGGAGAGCACCGTTTCATAGACAAAGAAGGCAACGGCGACCAACAGGATGCCGCGCAAGGCGCCGAATAGGAACCCGAGCCCCTGATCAAGCCCGCCAAGAACGGAGCGTTGGATCAGGCTTGAGAAAAGCGGCGTGAAGATTGATGCGATCACAAGCACCACCGCAAAGACGGCGGCAAAGGCCGCGATGACGCTCAGCTCACAGCTGTCGCCTATGAACTCACCAATGACCGGTATCTGGCGCACCAGTGGCGTGACCTGATCAGCGAAGATGAAGGCCATGATCGTCGCAATCACCCAGCCCGCAATCGCCAGAGCCTCCCGTACGAAGCCGCGGGCATAGGCCAGAAGGGCGGAGACCACGATCACAAGGGCGACGACACCGTCGATGAGGGTAAAATCGGCCATGGCCTGCGTCTCTTTCCTGCGCGAGGGGGCCCTAGCGAGCCCCGAAAACCTCTTCCACGAAGGTCAGCAAATCCCGCATTTCACGCAATTCGACCCCTCCATCGCCGCCCCGTTTGGCGCGGACCGGCGTTATCGCGGAGGTAAAACCAAGTTTTGAGGCTTCTTTCAACCGATTTTCCGTTTGGGAGACCGGTCGCAACGCACCAGAGAGGCTAATTTCGCCGAAGACGACGCTTTCGCGGGGCAGCGCCGCGTCCTCGCGCGCGGAAATCAGCGCAGCGGCGACGGCAAGGTCGGCAGCCGGTTCAGACACGCGCAACCCGCCCGCTACGTTGAGGTAGACATCAAGCCCGGTGAAGGGCACGCCCGCGCGGGATTCGAGCACGGCGAGGATCATTGCCAACCGCCCACCGTCCCAGCCGACAACCGTGCGGCGTGGTTGTGAATGGGGAGACGGCGACACCAGCGCCTGAAATTCGCAGAGCATCGGGCGCGACCCTTCGATGCCCGCAAACACGACCGAGCCGGGGGCCGGGTCGCCGCGTTCGCTAAGGAAGAGGGCGGACGGGTTCTTGACCTCAGCGAGGCCTTTGCCGGTCATTTCAAACACGCCGATTTCATCGGCAGGGCCAAAGCGGTTCTTGACCGCGCGCAGGATGCGGAACTGGTGGCCGCGCTCGCCCTCGAAATAAAGCACCGTGTCGACCATGTGCTCGACCACGCGCGGGCCTGCAATCGCGCCTTCCTTGGTGACGTGGCCGACCATGACGACGGCAATGCCACGGCGCTTGGCGAAGGTGGTCAGTTCATGCGCGGCGGAGCGGACCTGGCTGACAGAACCGGGCGCGGCCTCCACCGTGTCGAGCCACATCGTCTGGATCGAGTCGATGATGGCAAGGTCGGGGCTTTCCGCCTCAAGCGTGGTGAGGATGTCGCGCAGATTGGTGGCGGAGGCGAGTTTGACGGGGCTTTCGGTGAGGCCAAGGCGACGGGCGCGCATTTGCACCTGGCTCGCTGATTCCTCGCCCGAGATGTAGATCACGTTCAGCCCGTTGCGGGCAAAGCGGGCCGCAGCTTGAAGCAGCAGGGTAGATTTGCCGATGCCCGGATCGCCGCCCACCAGCAGGGCCGAGGCTTTGACGAGGCCGCCGCCCAGCGTGCGGTCCAACTCGCCCACACCGGACATGGTGCGCGGCGGATCTTTCTCCTGCGTCGCCAGATCGGTCAGCGGAATGGATCGGCCGCGCCCTGCGCCCAATCCCTTCTTGTCTTTCGGACCGGACGAGAGCGGTTGCACTTCTTCAATCGTGTTCCATGCCCCGCAGGCATCGCAGCGCCCCGACCACTTGGAGAAGGTCGCGTTGCACGACGCGCAGGAGAAGGAGAGGTCTTTGGCCATGTTCTTGTTTTGGTCCGTTTGTGCGGGCGGCGCAAGAGGGGACCGCCCCGGCGGCGTGCGCCCACCCACCCACCCCGCCCGCCACCGGGGCGGTGCATCATGGGGATGGGGGGCATCTGAAGTTGAACAGCCCCCAGTTGAACCAACGGCGCGGAGGTGTATTGGCCAAGATGAAAAAGGGGACCGGTCAGACCGTCTGTTTCAGGTGGCGCGTCGTCAAAAGCGAGATGGCAATGGAGGCCAGCACGCAGCCGGTGAAGAGATACAGACCCCATCCGCCTTCTACTGTGACCCGGCCGGCGCCCTTCACGACGACCACGTAGAGCGCGATGAGGAAGATATCCGCCATGGCGATCTTACCCATGTAGCTCAGCACTGGCATGACCTGCGCCTTGAGCAGGTCAAAATGCACAAGAGCAAGACCGATGGTTTTGAGATAAGGCGCGAAAATCGCAAAGGCCGTGACGATCAGGGCCAGGAATACGTCTGAGCCCCACAAGCTTTGCAGTCCGGAAATGACCGAGATTTCGTCCATCCCGAAAATCGGCAGCAAGGCGGCGCGCAGCAGCGGTGCAAACCAGGCAATCGGAAAAAGGATAAGAAGTGCAAGGTTGGCGATGCGGAGGGTCGTTAGCATGGGGGGTCCTGTCCTGATCGCCTTGTTGTCGCGCGGCGCACCAAGAGGAGCAAGCACTCATCCCGTCTGGCGACGAGAGGTGAAGCCCTGTCGTTCTTGGGGTGGCTATTCTGCCGCAGGTTTCTGCGGTATCGGCACGATGTCGGCGCTGTCGCGGCCCAGCGTGTAGCCGAGACCTGGCAACGTTGCCTCTAATTGTTCGTGCAGTTGTGCCAACTGGGACGCAACAACGCTTTCTTCAAGCTCGACCTGTTGTGACCACTTGCGGATATCGCGCAGCGCGTGGTGCGCTTCGACGATCAATTGCTGCTGGCGTTCAGCCTCTTCCTGGCGTTGTTCAAGGAACATCTTGGCGCGGGCGACCTTTTCGTCGGAATAGACATCTGCCAATTCGCGGGATTGGTGTGACATCTGTGCGGCCAATTCCAGCACCTGTGGCTCAAGTGAATCGAGATCCGGGTGATCGCGCAGGTACGACAGACGTTCGCGCACGGCGTCAAACTCGGACGACATGGTGAACACACCGCTCCGGTCCGCCGTATGGCACAGGTGATACGCGCGAGCGACGTCATCCATCGTGATCCTGAAGTCGCGGTGCGACCGTTCCAGCGCCATGATCCGCCCAGCGCTGGGCATGAAGAACAACAAGGACGCGAGGATCACCGTCACCAGGATCTGTGTATAAAGACCGGCATCCGGGATGGTGAATTCGCCAAAGGTGGCGCTAAAGCTCAACCACGGGACCTGACCCAAGGCCGCGGCCAGAGTGTAGCCCATTGCCGCTACGCCGATCACAAGGATCAGCACCGTTGCCACAGAATGCAAGAACCGGTGGCCACGCGCCACCATTGACCGATCAGACATACTCGCCCCCCCAGGGCACCATTGGTCGTTAACCCTAGCTTAGGCAAAAACCCGCCGATGCCCAAAGGGGAAAATGGGAAATTCCGGATCGGGGTCAGGAAAACCGGAACAATATCAGCGTTTTGCCGGGTTTTGTTGCGGCAAAAGACGCAATCTCTTACTTCAGGCTGTATTGTTCATCTGTTAGGAACGGGTGCTGCCTTGTGGTTGAATTGTGCCTTTCCACAAGATGCTGCGGTTTAATCGCGCGCTTAAGAACACTGCACGATCTGGCGCGAATCGCTTTCTTACAATCCCAAATTCGCCTGCATCAGCGCGCTCAATGCCCAACCTGCGAGCCCGGCACACAGAAAGCCTAGCAGGATCAAGGTGGCCCCCGCCTGCCTTGCCGGCCACGGCCAGAGCATGGATGCGGCGCTAAGTGCGCAGGCGGCCGCCGCCGTGAGGGTCACGAGTTCAAGCGTCCCGATCAAATCCGTGTTCTCATAGCTGAGGTTCGTGCCGATCAACATCGCGCCCGCTCCGAAAGCGAGTGAGATAAGCACTGCGATGGCCCGGCGTGGTCGCTCGCGACGCAAAAGAAACGCGCCCGACAGGATCAACAGGGCGGCCAGCGCAAAGCCCCCGATATAGACGATGAGGACGAAAATGAGCTCCATCAGCGCACCGCCTCGATCGGTCCGTCGGCCCGACCGTGAATGAATTGATCAAGGTAGGGATCGCCGGACGCGTCCATGTCCGTCACTGGGCCGGTCCAACGAATTTTGCCGCCATGAAGCATGGCGATGTTGTCTGCAATCGCCCGCACAGAGGTCATGTCGTGGGTGATCGTGATCGCTGTAGCGCCCATTTCGCTTACGATTTCTCGGATCAGGTCATTGATGACGCCAGACATGATCGGGTCGAGCCCCGTGGTCGGTTCATCGAAGAAGATGATCTCGGGCTCGGCGGCGATGGCGCGGGCGAGGCTCACGCGTTTCTGCATCCCACCGGAGAGTTCGGCCGGCAGACGGTCGGCCACATCTGACGTCAGGCCCACCCGGCGGAGCTTTTCAATCGCGATCTCACGCGCCTCATCCTTGGGGCGCTTGAGGGAGCCGCGCAGCAGGCGGAAGGCGACGTTCTGCCAAACCGGCAGACTGTCAAACAGCGCCCCCCCCTGAAACAGCATCCCGAAGCGTGCGAGGAACGCATCCCGGTCGCCCGCTCCGACATCTCTGCCGTCGACGGTAATGCGGCCAGTGTCGGGGGTCACGAGGCCGAGGATGGATTTGATCAGGATCGACTTGCCGGTGCCCGACCCGCCGATCACGACCATCGACGTGCCCTTTGGCACATGCAGGTCGACGCCGCGCAAAACGTGGTTGCTGCCAAAGGCCTTGTGAACGTCGGACAGCGTAATCATGCGGAAAAGAACGCCTCTGTCAGGATGAAATTGGCCGCGAGGATCAGGATCGCGGCGGCAACGACACTCGATTTCGTGGCCCGGCCCACGCCCATCGCGCCGCGTTCGCTGTTCATGCCATAGTAGCAGCCCATCAGTGCCGCGATGAAGCCGAAGACCGCCCCTTTGACGAGGCTTGAGACGATGTCGAGCCGGGTCAGAAAGTCAGCTGTGTTCTTTAGGTATGCGGCGGCGTTGAAGCCGAGCCGCTCGGTGCCCACCAGAAACCCACCATAGATGCCGATGATGTCACCAACGCCGACAAGGATCGGCATCACCAAGGTCGCAGCGAGGACGCGTGGCAGAGTGAGGTATTTCATCGGGTGGGTCGACAGCGTGACAAGCGCATCGATCTGCTCTGTGACTTTCATCGTCGCGATTTCGGCGGCGATGGAGGATGTGACACGGGCGGCGATCATCAGCCCCACAAGCACCGGGCCCAATTCGCGGACCATGCCAATGGCGACGATCTGAGGGACAACAGCCTCAGCCGAGAAGCGTGCGCCGCCGGCATAGATCTGCAAGGCCAGCGCGCCGCCGGTGAAGAGCGCGGTAAGGCCGACAACTGGGAGCGAGAAATAGCCGATCTGAATGAGCGCCGTGCCAAATTCCCGGGTGTAGAAGGGCGGGCGGAGAAGGTGGCTGACCGTCTGAGCAGTGAACATCGCGAGCCGACCAATGGCCGCCAGCAGCCCCAGAACGGCCGCCCCAAGCGAGGCCAGCGCCCCCGTCATCCGCCGGAATAGCGCCGCTGATATCGCGGCCCCAGTGAGGTCAGGACCTCATACCCGATCGTGTCCGCACAGGTGGCGACCGCATCGACACTTTGGTCGGCAGACAGGACCGACAACACGCCCGGAAGCTCTGGCAGATCGGTGACGTCAGCGGTGATCAGGTCCATGGAAACCCGACCCACGAGCGGGACAGGCTGGCTGCCATGCCAGAGCGTCGCGCCATTGGACAAGGCCCGCATAAGGCCATCAGCATAGCCGCCAGACACCGTGGCGATCCGAGACGGACGCTCGGCGGTCCAACTGTTGCCGTAGCCCACGGTTTCGCCTTCCTCCAGATCCCGGATCTGGATGACCGGCAGATCGAGGTAGGCAACCGGCTGCGCATCCGAGAAGGGCAAGCCGCCATACAGCCCGATGCCGGGCCGGGTGAGGTCAAAGTGAAACTCGGGGCCAAGCAAAATGCCCCCCGTCGCAGCCAGCGAGCGCGGCACGGAGATGCCATCCGTCATCAGGTGAAACTGCTCAAGCTGTTGGCGGTTCATCGGGTGATCCGGCTCATCCGCACACGCCAGGTGGGACATCACAAGCGTGCAATTTTGGCTGAGCGCGATTTCGGCGACTTGTGCCCATTCATCAAGCTCAAGCCCCAACCGGTTCATGCCGGTGTCGAGTTGCACCCCAAACGGTGCGCCCGGCAAAGCCTCAAGATGGCGGGTGAGCTGACCCATCGTGTTGATCATCGGCGTGAGCGTCATGTCGGCGATCATGTCGGTGTCGCCGCGCATGTGACCTGAGAAAACGTTGATCTCAACGTTGGGACCAAGTGCTTGGCGCAAGGCCGCCCCTTCTTCGGCGACAGCCACAAAAAAGCGTTTCACACCGGAGCGCAGCAACGCCCGCGCGACCTTATCCGCGCCCATCCCGTAGCCATCCGCCTTGACGACCGCCGCGGTCTCGACGTCGGTTCGGGCATCCAGGCTGCGCCAATTGGTGACAAGTGCATCAAGATCGACAGAAAGAAAACCGGTAGACATGAGAGCCGTTGTGACAGGGGCCGATGGGTGCCGCAAGAGGCAGAGGTTGCCAAAATGTGCGCTTCCGCGCGTTGTCAATTTCTACGCGGGGAGAGGCGATACGTTGAGCCAGCGGCCGTGTGGGTTGCGGGTCCGGGATTGCCTCCGGCGGGAGGTATTTGGGAACCAAAGACAGAAGGCGTCAGAACTCTTGCTCAGCATTTTGCTGCCACGGTTTGACGAGGTTGCCGAAGCGCGTGAACTCCGGTGTAAAGCTGAGCTCAACCGTGCCGATGGGGCCGTGACGCTGTTTGCCGATGATGACTTCGGCCTTGCCGAAGAGGTTGTTCATCTTGTCCTGCCAGGCGGCCATGGCCTCAAGGTTGCTGTCATCGGGCTTTTCGCGTTCGACATAATATTCGCCGCGATAGACGAACATCACCACGTCGGCGTCTTGTTCGATCGAGCCGGATTCGCGCAAGTCTGACAGCTGCGGGCGTTTGTCTTCGCGGCTTTCGACCTGACGGGAGAGCTGGGAGAGGGCGATGACGGGGATGTTGAGTTCCTTGGCGATGGCCTTGAGGCCCATCGAAATCTCGCCGATTTCCTGCACCCGGTTGTCGGATGTGCCGCGCACCAGCTGGAGATAGTCGACGATCAGAAGGTCAAGGCCATGGGTCCGCTTGAGGCGCCGGGCGCGGGCGGCGAGCTGGCTGATCGGGATCGCGGCGGTGTCGTCGATGAACAGGGGGCACGCCTCAAGCTGTTTGGCGGCCTCGACGAAACGGCGGAATTCGCCCTCGGTCATGTCGCCCTGGCGGATCTTGTGGGAGGAGATTTCAGAGGCTTCTGCGAGGATCCGGCCGGCAAGCTGTTCGGCGCTCATTTCCAGCGAGAAGAAGCCCACGACGCCGCCATCGACCGCGCCTTCGGTGCCATCGGGAAGCAGGCCCTTCTTATAGGCCTTGGCGATATTGTAGGCGATGTTCGTGGCCAGCGATGTCTTACCCATGGACGGACGACCGGCGAGGATCAGAAGGTCGGATTTGTGAAGGCCGCCCAGTTTGGCATCAAGATCGACGAGGTTGGTGGCGACACCAGCCAGCCCGCCGTCGCGCTGATACGCGGCATTCGCGACATTAACAGCATCGGTTACCGCTTTGAGAAAGCTTTGAAATCCGCCTTCGGCGCTGCCTTGTTCAGCGATCTTGTAGAGCGCTTGTTCTGCCTCGACGATCTGATCTTTAGGTTCAGAATCCACATCCACCTTGGAGGCCTTGTCAGAAATGTTCTGGCCAAGGTTCATCAGCTCTCGCCGGACGGCGAGGTCGTAGATCATCTGCGCATAATCCCGCGCTGCAAATGCCGAAATCGCGGCCCCCGCGAGACGGGCGAGGTAGGCGGGGCCGCCGAGTTCTTTCAGGCCTTCGTCATCTTCCAGAAACGCCTTCAGCGTCACCGGTGAGGCGAGGTTATTTTTTGCAATGCGGGCGGCGGCGGTTTCAAAGATGCGGGCATGGACCGGGTCGTAGAAATGGTGCGGCTGTACGATGGAGGCGACGCGGTCAAAGATATCGTTGTTGGTCAGGATCGCGCCCAGAAGCTGCTGTTCGGCCTCAATCGAATGGGGAACGGTATCGGCGCTGGCCTCGGTTGTTCCGGTCGCATTGAATGCGGTGATCTCGTTCATGTCCTGCCCCTCATTGACGCCTTGATGCGCGTTCCTGTGCCCGGCATGACCGGGTCCCACCACAGGTCTCTGCTCATACAAAGCGCTTTGGGCCCGCGCAAATTGTATAAACTGTGGATAGGTTGTGGGTGAGACGGTACCACAACATCTGACGGTGAGATAGCAAAAGCTGAGCAGATGTTGTGCCGGGTTTGGCGGCTATTGCGCGATTATTTGCGTCACTCGGCGTGGGCCGCTGACCATCCAGCCGGATCCCGCAGGTAAGCTTCAACATCGGCGAGCGTGTCAGCGTCGAAGGATTCGCTGGCCTTGGCCTCTGCCAGAACATCCCACCAGGTGCACAGGTGCAAAAGCTGGACGCCGTGTTCGGCCAGTGTTTGCTCAACACCCTCGAAGATTCCGTAGTAGAAAACGACGGCGGATCAAAGCTCAGCTTCGTGGACGCCATCCGTGATACAGGCGCCACCTGTTCAGCTACCGCCGTCGGTCGTAAGGTCTTCGACGAGCAGAACCCGCTGGCCTTCGGTCATCACGCCCTCGATCCGGGCGTTGCGGCCGTAGCCTTTGGGCTTTTTGCGCACATAAGACATCGGCAGGGCGAGCCGTTCGGCCACCATCGCGCCAAACGGAATGCCCGCTGTTTCGCCGCCCGCCACATTGTCGAACGCCTCAAACCCGGCTTCGCGCATCACCGTCACGGCAAGGAAATCCATCAGCGTCGACCGGATCCGCGGGAATGAGATCAGTTTGCGGCAGTCGACGTAGGTCGGTGCCTTCTTGCCCGAGGCGTGCGTAAACGGCTCTGCCGAGTTGAAGTCGATCGCGCCAATCTCAATGAGCATCCGGGCCGTCAGGCGGGCGATTTCAGCTTTGTCGGGGAACGAGGTCGGGATCATGGGGCTCTCTTCATCTTGGCAATTACAACTCCCGCCGGAGGCATCCGATTTTTCATCAGAAATCGGCTCACGCCTCGACCCGCCAGTGCAGCGGAAAGCCGGGATCGAAAACGGTCACAGGGCCGTCATCGGTTTCAACCTGTGCGGGGTATGTGACCGGATCGCCCTTTACCAGTGTGATGGTGTCCTCATTCGGCTCCAGCCCGTAGTAGCGCGGACCCGCGAGGGACGTGAAATTTTCCAGCTTTTTCAAGGCGCCCGCGGCATCGAACACCTCGGCAAGGCAGCTCATGGTGTTGATCGCGGTGAAGCACCCGGCGCAGCCGCAAGGCAGCAGCTTGTTGGCGTCCGTGTGCGGCGCGCTGTCGGTGCCCAGAAAGAACCGTTTGTCGCCCGAAATGGCGGCTTGCACCAGCGCGATGCGGTGGCGTTCGCGTTTGGCGACGGGCAGACAGTAGTAATGCGGCTTGATCCCACCGGCGAGGATCGCATTGCGGTTGATGATCAGGTGATGCGTGGTGATCGTCGCGGCAAGGTTGGCGCGGCTGTCGCGCACGTAATCTACCGCGTCCTGGGTCGTGATATGTTCCATGATCACGCGCAGGTCCGGCACCTTTTTGCGGATCGGCTTTAGGACGCGGTCGATAAACACCGCTTCACGGTCGAAGATATCGATGTCGCGGTCGGTGACTTCGCCATGCACACAAAGCGGCAAGCCGATTTCAGCCATTCGTTCGAAGACAGGGCGTACCTTGTCGAAATCCCGCACGCCAGAGGCGGAATTGGTCGTGGCACCGGCGGGATAGAGTTTGACGGCGGTGATGATCCCGTCCGCATGGGCCTGAGCAAGGTCGTCCGGATCGGTCTCCTCGGTCAGGTAACACGTCATCAGGGGACGAAATCCGCTCCCGACAGGGAGGGCGGCCATGATCCGGTCCCGGTAGGCCGCTGCCTGTGCGCCAGTGACAACCGGGGGCACAAGGTTCGGCATGATGATCGCGCGGCCGAAATGAGCAGCGGTATAAGGCGCCACAGCCTGCAACATCGCGCCATCGCGCAGATGCAGATGCCAGTCGTCGGGGCGGCGGAGGGTGATGCGGTCGGGCGATGATTGGGCCATAGGGTTCGCTTACACCGACACTTGCGGGCAGGGAAGGGGGCTTGCGCGGGCAAAGCCCGCCTGATCCAGCCCCTTGTCAATCAGGGGGCTGCTTTGCGACACTGAAACAGACGCCAAATCAGGTAGGGAGCAAGTCATATGCTGGGGTTCATTATCGCCGTCGTGGCCGGGGCTGCGACACCTATGATCGAAGCGCCGTTGGCCCGTCCCCTTGCACAAGCGCTGAGCGACGTGATGCCGCTCGAAGACGGAGAGTTGCGGGCCTTCGCTTTCATGATCGCCATGATCATCGCAGGAATATTATGCGCCATCTTTGGGACCGGGTCGGCGCTGGGCCTCGCCGTTGGCGGCACGCTTGGCTACTTTGTGGTGCGGTTGGCGCGCTGGATTCAGCGGGTGATCGAGGGGCGGAACAGCTAGTCTGCGACCAGATCACGCGTCCGAAAGGGTGACCCCGTCTGCCCGAAGCTCGGCCAGCCGCTCTGCGAACATGGGGCGGTTGCCTTCTTCGATGACAGCGCGGCACAACCGGGCCAAGAGCTGTGGATGCTCTCCTTCCGCGTCGAGCCGGAAAAACAGGGTGCGCAAATAGGGCAGGTAGCTTTGGCGCGCCCGCCACAATTGATCGAACAGGCGCCCGTTCAATGTCCCGTCCATCGCCGCTTCAATCATCTCATGCAGCACGCCCATCTGTTGCAGGCCAATCTCAGCATGTGGGCCGAGATAGGGCGTGGTGAAATGCGTGATGTTGTCCGCGTCGAACAGGCTGGCATGCATGCCGTCCTCAATCACCGACGGATCGTGCACGACCCAGACCTGAGCGGCGGTTTCCACCATCATCGGCGCGAACCCAAAGCGGCTGCTGAAATCAAGGCGGCGGGCTTCGGGGAAGCGGCGGTCCCAGCGGGCCCGGGCCGGATCAAGCGTCGCCTGCGGCTGAATGGCGAGGACGTGGGCGTCCGGTGCCGCAACAGAAAAGGCCGCAGCCGCATAACCGGACGCGCCAGCGCCGTAGAACAGCACATTATCGAAATCGTCGAAGAACCCGTCGTCGATCAGCCGATCAAAATAGCCAAACACGGCAGGGTGGCGAAACCAGTCGGTTTCCGCATCGGCAAGCAAGGTTAGGCTCGACCAGCCACGTTGTTGTGCAAAGGCCCACCCGATCGGCGCATTGTTCGGCTGGTTCTTTCGAATGCCCGCGATGGTCTCAAACGTCACGATGAGGGTTCGGCCCGCATCGACAAACAGGGCGCGATGATCCGGGCCCACAGGTTCGGCATCGCCGTTGTCTTCTGTGATTTGCTCAATTTTGTTGGTCCAGGCGGACCGGCTCAAACCATCGAGGTCGAAGCTGAAAGTGGGGACAATATCTTTCATCGCGCGTCTCGCATTTCTAGCCCGTCACTCCGCCCGCTGTCTGACATCACGCCCGAATGCGGCGCGATTGGGTATCGGGTGCGGCGATTCTTGGATAATCGCCACGTTCAACGAAAGCATGCCGCGTCAGAAGAACGCCTGCAAGCCGGTCTGGGCCCGGCCAAGGATCAGGGCATGGACGTCGTGGGTGCCTTCATAGGTGTTCACGGTCTCCAGATTGACCATATGGCGCATCACCTGGAAATCTTCCGAGATGCCGTTGCCACCGTGCATGTCACGTGCCGCGCGGGCCACGTCGAGCGCTTTGCCGCAATTGTTGCGCTTCATCAGGCTGATCATCTCGGGCGCGGCGTGACCGTCATCCATCAGGCGACCCAATTGCAGCGCACCTGCAAGGCCGAGGGTGATGTCGGTCTGCATATCGGCGAGCTTTTTCTGGAACAGCTGCGTCTGAGCCAGCGGTTTGCCAAACTGCTTGCGATCAAGGCCGTATTGGCGTGCCGCATGCCAGCAGAACTCAGCCGCACCCATGACCCCCCAGGCAATGCCATAGCGCGCGCGGTTGAGGCAGCCGAACGGCCCCTTGAGCCCTTCGACCCCCGGCAGCAACGCGTCTTCCCCGACC
>JBCBCS010000028.1:0-24024 GCA_038530475.1 Pseudomonadota bacterium | reverse complement strand
TGCCATGTTGATGATCTTGCCCTTGATCCCCCGCGCAATCATGTGACGCGCGGCGGCCTGCAACGTAAACAACGTCCCAGCCACATTGATTTCAAACACCCGGGCATAATCGGCGCGCTCAATTTCAACAATGGGTGCGGCGGTGAAGATTGCCGCGTTGTTGATCAGGATGTCGATCTGCCCGAAATGATCGACGGTCTGGGCGATCCCCGCATCGATGCTGGACTGATCCGTGATGTCCATCGCAACGGCGAGCGCTTTGTCGCCAATCTCATCCGCGGCCGCCTTGGCTGCGTCTTCGTTGATGTCGGCGAGGGCGACGTTGGCGCCCTCGGCCACGTACGCCTTGGCAAAGGCCAGCCCGATGCCGCGCGCGGCACCTGTGATCAGGGCTGTTTTGCCCGCCAGCCGCATCACGCGATCCGCAGTCCAGCTGCGTCAAAGCGGTGGATTTCATCCGCACGCGGATTGAGGTGGATCGTATCGCCGTGCCGCAGGCTCACATCGCCGATGGCACGCACGGTCAGTGTCTCAGCCAGACCGGTGTTGTGGATGTGGAAGAACGTGTCGGAACCAAGATGTTCGGCCACGCCGACGGTGCCCTGCCACTGGCCGCCGCTTTCGACCACGTCGATATGTTCCGGGCGGATGCCGATGGTGGTGGCGTTGTGCTTTGCCGCCTCGTCCCCGGTGATCAGGTTCATCTTGGGCGAGCCGATGAAGCCCGCCACAAACAGGTTGCGCGGCGTGCGGTAAAGCTCAAGCGGGCTACCCACCTGTTCGATCACTCCGGCCTGAAGCACCACGATCTTGTCGGCCATGGTCATGGCTTCGACCTGGTCGTGGGTCACGTAGATCATCGTCGTCTCAAGCCGCTTGTGCAGCTCTGAGATTTCCAGACGCATGCCGACGCGGAGCGCGGCATCAAGGTTGGACAAAGGTTCGTCGAACAGGAACGCCGCTGGTTCGCGGACAATGGCACGACCGATGGCCACACGCTGACGCTGACCACCTGAAAGCTGGCCGGGGCGACGGTCAAGATAATCGGTCAGGTTCAGGACAGACGCCGCCGCCTCAACCCGTTTGTTGATCTCACCCTGATCCATCTTCGCCATCCGCAGCGGGAAGGCGATGTTCTTGCGTACAGACATATGCGGATAAAGGGCGTAGGACTGGAACACCATGGCAAGGCCGCGCTTGGCGGGTACGATGTTGGTGGCGTCGCTGCCATCAATCTCAATCGTGCCGGTGGTGATGTCCTCAAGGCCCGCAATCAGACGCAGAAGCGTGGATTTACCACAGCCCGACGGACCAACGAACACCGTGAACTCCCCATCCTGAATGGTCAGGTCCAATGGCGGGATCACCTGAACGTCGCCAAATGACTTGGTGACTTGTTTAAGTTGAATCTGTCCCATGAGAGTGGTCCCTTATTTCACGGCGCCGAAGGTCAGGCCGCGGACGAGTTGTTTCTGGCTGAACCAGCCGAGGATGAGGATCGGCGCGATGGCCATGGTGGAGGCCGCCGAAAGCTTGGCGAAGAACAGACCTTCGGGGCTGGAATAGCTTGCGATGAAGGCTGTCAGCGGGGCGGCGTTGGCCGCCGTCAGGTTGAGCGTCCAGAACGCTTCGTTCCAGGCGAGGATGAAGTTGAGCAGAACCGTCGACGCGATGCCGGGCACAGCCATGGGTGTCAGCACATAGAGGATTTCCTCTTTCAACGTCGCGCCGTCCATCCGGGCGGCCTCAAGGATCTCACCGGGGATTTCCTTGAAGTAGGTGTAAAGCATCCAGACGATGATCGGCAGGTTGATGAGCATCAGCACAACCACAAGGCCGATGCGACTGTCGAGCAGGTTGAATTGCACGAAAAGAAGCGAGATCGGGTAAAGCACACCCACAGCCGGGAGCATCTTGGTGCTGAGCATCCACAGCAAGATGTCCTTGGTTCGGCGCGACGGCACGAAGGCCATCGACCACGCGGCAGGCACCGCCACCAGAATACCCAGCAGGGTCGAGCCACCCGCGATAATGACGGAATTCCACAGGAACCTCATGTAGTCAGAGCGTTCCTGCACGACCGAGTAGTTCTCAAGCGTCCAGTCGAAGTTCCAGAACAGCGGCGGGTCGTTGATCGCCTGCGCTTCGGTCTTGAAGCTGGTCAGGATCGTCCAGAAGATCGGGAAGAAGATGATCAGAGCAATGGTCCAGGCCACAGTCGTGGTGAGGATTTTGCGTTGCGGTGTGATTGCGCGTGCCATTCCTGCCTCCCGTTAGTTGTCGAGGTTCTTGCCAACGATGCGCATCAGGAAGATGGCAACGATATTGGCGAGGATGATGGCGTAGACGCCGCCCGCTGAGCCCAGCCCGATATTCTGACTGTCGATGACCCGCTGGAAGATCAGGTAAGTGAGCGTCCGGGTGCCGAAGGCGCCGCCGGTGGTCACGAAAATCTCAGCAAAGATCGACAGCAGGAAGATCGTCTGGATCAGGATCACGATAGTGATTGCGCGGCCCAGATGCGGCAGGATGATGTGCCAGAACCGCTTGAGCGTCGGTGCGCCGTCCATCTCTGCGGCCTCCAGCTGCTCACTATCGAGCGACTGGATCGCCGTCAGCAGGATGAGCGTGGCGAAGGGCAACCACTGCCACGAGACGATCATGATGATTGAGCCCAGAGGCACATCGGACAGCCACGACACCGGCTCAGCCCCAAAGAAGCGCCACAGGTGGGCGAGGATGCCGTTGACCGGGTCCATCATCATGTTCTTCCAGACGAGCGCCGACACGGTCGGCATCACGAAGAATGGTGCGATCACGAGGATGCGGACGACGCCTTGTCCCCAGATTGGCTGGTCCAGCAGCATCGCCAGGAGGATGCCAAGGACCACCGTGATCAGCAGGACACCGCCCACCATCACGATCGTGGTCTGAACACTCGGCCAGAACGAGCTGGAAGAGATGAATCGGGCGTAGTTTTCGAAACCGACCCAATCGAGGCCCCGTTCAAGGTTGTCGCCACGGAGCGGCAGATAGCGTTTGAACGAGAAGTAGAGGGTCATGATCAATGGCACCAGCATCCAGCCGAGCAGCAGAACCACTGCGGGGGCCATCATGATGCGAGCGGCAGATCTGGAGGCTTTGGTGGCCATTGAACATAATCCTATTGTCAGGCGAAAACGCCTAAGGTGGACAATTCAGGGTGAAGGAGCGGTATCGGGTGGGTCAAGGGGCGACGTTTGTCGCCGCCCCCGCCCGGGAGGTGTCAGTCTTACTGGTAGCCAGCGGCGTCCAGAGCGTCGTTGACGATCGCCTGACCTTTGGCCAGTGCATCTTCGACAGACTGCTGACCAGCATATGCGGCCGAGAATTCCTGGCTCACTTCAGTCCAGAAGCCAGCGAATTCCGGGATCGCCATGAACTGAATACCAACGTAAGGAACAGGGTCCACAGTTGGGTTGTTCGGGTCAGCCGACAGGATGGAGTCCAGCGTCATCTGAGCGAACGGAACAGACGCGTAGTCCGGGTTGTCGTACAGCGACTGACGTGCGCCCGGAGGAACGTTTGCCCAACCTTCGTTGGCTGCAACCAGCTCAATATAGTCTTTGGACGTAGCCCATTCGATGAACTGCTTGGCTTCTGCTTCCTGCTGGGTGCCAGCCGGAATTGCGAGGGCCCAAGCCCAGAGCCAGTTGGCGTTCTTGCCCATGCCGGTGTTCGGAGCGAGTGCGAAGCCAACGCTGTCAGCAACAGTGCTGTCGTCGCCGGTCACGAAGGATGCTGCCACGGTGGCGTCAATCCACATGCCGCACTTGCCCTGGTTGAACAGGGACAGGTTTTCGTTGAAGCCGTTGGTGGCGTAGCCAGTCGGACCGGATGCATCCATCATGTCCTTGTAGAAGTTGAGCGTGTTTGCCCAAGCTTCGGAGTCCAGCTGTGCCTGCCAGTTTTCGTCGACAACACGTGCACCAAAGGAGTTGGCCATTGCGTTGATGAACGCGCCGCCTTCACCCCAACCGGCTTTGCCGCGCAGGCAGATGCCGTTGATGTCGTTGTCACGGTCGGTCATTGCAGCTGCAGCTTCAGCGATGAATTCCCATGTGGGCGACATCGGCATTTCCAGACCAGCCGCTTCCATCAGGTCGGTGCGGTACATGATCATGGAGCTTTCGCCGTAGAACGGTGCTGCATAGAGCGTGCCGTCATGGGATAGACCGCCAGCCATTGCGGGCAGAATATCATCGACGTCATACTCTTCGGACAGATCGTCCAGCGGGACGAGCCAGCCGTTGGAGCCCCAGATCGGAGCTTCGTACATGCCGATGGTCATGATGTCGAACGCACCGCCCGAGGTGGTGATGTCGGTGGTGACGCGCTGACGCAGAACGTTCTCTTCCAGCGTGACCCATTCCACGGCAATGCCAGTCTCTTCGGTGAACTGGTCGGTGTAGCCCTGCATCCGGATCATGTCGCCGTTGTTCACGGTCGCGATGGTGATGGTGGCAGAGTGGCCGTCAGCGAACGCGCTGCCGGCAGTGATGAGCGACATAGCCGTCGCAGCACAAAGCGTGCTCTTCAAAGACATTCGGTGTTCCTCCCTACTGAATGTATGCAAGGAGGCTAGGGGATGACGTCACGCGGCGTCAACAAAAAATTTACGCGCGTAAAGAAAAATGCTGTCAGGCGCTATCTCTGAGCATGAGATTGCCCTGAATTCGCGTGCTTTTCCAAGGCTCTACATGACCCTCAATCGCGGAAAACAGGCTGTCTGCCGCGGTCTTCGAAACGGCGTCATAGTCGTGCGAAATCGTCGTAAGCGGGGGACAGGTGTAGCGCGAATGGGGGTGTCCGTCCTGTCCGGCGACACGAATCGAACACTCTGGTCCACGCCCAACCGAGATGCCGCGCTCATAGCACGCTGTCAGCAATCCAATTGCCAGCCGGTCGTTACTGCATAGGATCGTGTTGGTGCTGAAGACGCCCTCTTCGAGCGCCTTGTGACCGCCCAAACGGCCAATCTCTTCGAAGTCCCAGCCTTCACCCTCAACCGAGATCACCTGCGCTGGCTGCCCAAACTCCTCCATCGCATCCAGATAGGCCTGACGGCGGCGGTGGGCGTTGGGGTTGGCGGGCGTCTTCATCTCAAAAAAGCAGGGCGGCTCGCCGGTGCGGCAGAGGTAGTCGGTGATATGCGTGGTGAATTGACGGTTGTCCGATCCCACGAAGGACAGGCCGAATTCCCCCACCGAACTGTCAAAGATCAGCGTCGGCACGTCGGCGCAGAACTTTTCAAGCATGGCATGGTCAGATGCTCGACCCAATGGCGCAAGGAGCACCCCCGCAGGTTTAAGCCCCCGCAGGCTCTCAAGCACCTCGACTTCATGCTCGGCTTGCCCGTGGGCGCTGAACAAGGTCGGACGATAGCCGGCATCAATGCAGCGCTTTTCCAGCTTGCGGGCGATCTCAGCGAAATAGGGGTCGACCAACAGCGGCACCACGATTCCGATCGCCTTGGTCAACTTGCGGTTCTGGTTCACCGCATAGATGTTGGGCCGGTAATCATATTCCTTCAGCGCGTCTTCGATCCGGGCGCGGGTCTTGGGGCGAACGCTTTCGGGATCGTTGAAGTATTTTGAAACGGTGGGCCGGGAGATCCCGCTCAAACTGGCGAATTCTTCCATGTTCCTGATCTTAGCCATCCGCACGCGCCGAAGTTTCGGCCCTCCTTTACTCAACGACGCATGATCTTTACGCGCGATAAAAAATCAAGGGGAGGACGTGAACTTTCGAAAAATCGGTCCAAAGCGCTGCACCGCGAACCTATCCCAAACTAGCACTCAATGCCGGAATATGAGCGATATGGGTAATGGCGGAGACGAAGGGATTCGAACCCTCGAGACGGTTTCCCGCCTACTCCCTTAGCAGGGGAGCGCCTTCGACCACTCGGCCACGTCTCCGCTGACCCGTCTAATCAAGGGGGCCAGAGGGGGCAAGCGGTTTCTGGGGGCTGCGGCGCCCGTTGGTCCCGGCCTATTGCGCGGCGAAATAGGCGGCCAGTGCGGCGATTTCTTCATCGCCCAATCGGGCTGCAATATTGACCATTGTCGTGTTGTCCCGCGCGCCTAGTCGATATTGATAAAGCGCGAGCATCATGTAATCGCGGTCCAAACCGTGGATCGACGGAATGTTCGCCGCGTCATTGCCGCCCGGTACATGACACGACGCACATTCGGAGGCGAGGTATTCGCCGTAGGCAAAATCCCCCTCCATCTCTAACACCTCGGCCGGGACAACAACCTCATCCAGCGATGGCGGCGGTGGCGTCGTCGTAAGACGCACATGGGTCATCAGGTTCGTCCGATAGGCTTCATCGACCATCTCTGGCATCTGGGGATGGACGGTGCCCGGGACGACCGCGTCCACATCTTGAAAAAAGGGCTGAAGCGTGTCCCGATCCCAGATGAGGCCTGCCTCACCTGATGCGACCATCGCGGCCGAATAGTCGAACCCATCGGCAGAGCCCGCAACCCGACCATACAGCGCGTAAAGGTTCGGGCCATCCATGTGTGGCTCCCCCTCTGCGAGCGTGTGGCAGGCGGCGCAGGATGCTTCAAATCCACTGATGCCCATGCTGGGATCGCCGCCACACAGGGCGATGATATCATCAGGATCGTTCACTGGCAGTCCGGTCTCAACCGGACCGTCCTGCGTGTGGCCGGCTTGCGTTAGCGCGAGCCCTAACATCAGACTTGTCACAGATGCGATTGCAAAGATGCGCATTTGCTCACTCCATCAACTCACCGCTAAGAGTAGCACAGAGCAGCCCGCCGAAAAGTCACATTGCCATGACCATCGAGGGCGCGCGTCAGGAGTTCAATTGCTGTGCAGGAAGTGCAGGACATCTCCGTCTTTGACGACGTAGGCCTTGCCCTCGGCCCGCATCTTGCCGGCCTCTTTGGCACCCTGTTCGCCCCCGAGGGCGACGAAGTCGTCGTAGGCGATGGTCTCAGCCCGGATGAACCCCTTTTCAAAATCGCCGTGGATGACACCGGCGGCACGTGGCGCCAGTGTTCCGGCGGGGATCGTCCAGGCCCGGCTTTCGTTGGGGCCGACGGTGAAATAGGTCTCAAGGTGCAAAAGCGCGTAGCCCGCCTTGATCAACCGGTCGAGCCCGGCCTCGGCGAGGCCCATTTCCTCAAGGAACATGTCGGCCTCATCCGCCTCAAGCTGGCTGATCTCTTCTTCGATCTGGGCCGAGATGATGACGTGGCCGTTGCCCTGGGCTGCGGCCATGTCGGCCACTGCTTGCGAATGCGCGTTGCCGTCGGCGGCCTCAGCCTCACCCACGTTGCAGACATAAAGAACGGGCTTGGTCGTCAGCAGCTGGAGCATATTCCACGCCTTGCGGTCATCGTCATCGACCTCAACGGTGCGGGCGGGCTGGCCGTTCTCAAGCGCTTCGCGCGCTGTTTCCATCAGGCGTTGCTGTTGCACCGCCTCTTTGTCGCCGCCGCGCACCTTGCGGACGATATTCTGCAGACGCTTTTCGATGGATTCGAGATCAGCGAGCATCAGTTCGGTTTCAATCGTCTCGGCATCGGCGACGGGATCAACGCGGCCTTCGACATGGGTCACATCACCGTCCTCAAAGCAGCGCAGCACGTGGGCGATCGCGTCGACCTCCCGAATATTGGCGAGGAACTGGTTGCCGAGGCCCTCCCCCTTGCTGGCGCCCTTCACAAGGCCAGCAATATCCACAAACGTCATCCGCGCCGGGATCCGGTTCTTCGACTGGGCCATGTCCGCCAACGTCTCCAGCCGTGCATCCGGCACCGCGACCTCACCCACGTTGGGCTCAATCGTGCAGAAGGGGAAGTTCGCGGCCTGTGCAGCAGCGGTCTTGGTCAGCGCGTTGAAAAGGGTGGATTTGCCGACATTCGGCAGACCCACGATGCCCATCTTGAACCCCATTGCGATGCTCCTTGATGCGGTTTCGCGCGCTTTTAGGCGCGGACCACCGCCGCCGCAAGTCAACCTGTGTTAGACTGACGAGAAAGGAGGCCCAATCATGGACATCAACCCATACCTCACCTTTGACGGCAATGCCCGCGCGGCGCTGGAATTCTACGCCGACGCCTTGGAGGGACGAATCGAAGCGGTCCAGACCTTTGGTGAGATTCCCGACATGCCGCCGATGGAGGACGCCATGGCGGCCCGATTGGCCCATGGACGCGTTATCTTCGAAGGCGGCACGCTCATGGTCTCGGACACATGGGCGCCGGAGCCAGGTCACACGTTCTCGGGGTTTTCCATTCAGACCAGTTGGGACACACCCGACGACGCCCGCGCCGCGTTCGATCGCCTGTCAGCGGGCGGTGAGATTGTCATGCCGATGGAGAAAACCTTCTGGGCGGCGGCGTTCGGCCTGTGCAAGGATCGCTTCGGCGTTCAATGGATGTGCAACTGCGACAACCCCGCTTGATTTCCGCGTCGCCCTGCGTCACACCGCGAAAGGTTTGAAAACGGGGGCAGCCATGTCACGCATCGACGCGAAATTTGCGGAACTCAAGGCCGAGGGGCGCAAGGCTTTTGTGGCCTATGTCATGGCGGGCGACCCGGACTACGCGACCTCACTTGAGATCGTCAAAGGCCTGCCCGGCGCAGGTGTCGACGTGATCGAATTGGGCCTGCCCTTTACTGATCCGATGGCGGATGGCCCAACGATCCAACTGGCCGGGCAGCGGGCGCTCGACCACGGGATGACCCTCGACCAGACGCTACAAATCGCCGCCGAGCTGCGCAAAGAAGATGACACGACGCCCGTGGTGCTGATGGGGTACTACAATCCGATCTATTCGCGCGGGGTTGAGACGTTTCTGGCCCAGGCCAAAGAGGCCGGCATCGACGGTCTGATCATCGTCGATCTGCCGCCGGAAGAGGATGACGAGCTGTGCATCCCGGCGCAGAAAGCAGGGCTCAACTTTATCCGCCTTGCGACCCCGACGACGGATGACGCGCGCTTGCCCAAGGTGCTGCAGAACACGTCTGGCTTTGTCTACTACGTCTCGATCACCGGGATCACCGGGGCAGCGGCGGCGCAGGCGGGCGATGTCGCGCCCGAGGTCGCCCGGATCAAATCCGCGACGGATTTGCCGGTGATTGTGGGCTTCGGTGTCCGGACGCCGGACGCCGCCGAAAGCATCGCCGGTGTTGCAGACGGGACCGTGGTCGGGTCGGCAATTGTTGAAAAGATCGGCAAAGGCGAGAGCGTTGAGGACGTCCTGGCCTTTGTCAAAACACTCGCCGATGGGGCGCACCGGGCCTGATCCGGCGCGGCCTCTTTTTCGAAAAAGAGGCGACAAAGCCTTTGAAAGGCTTTGCGCCCAGCGGCCCCGATTGGTAAGTCTTTCAGACCATTTCGAGGGATTTGACCATGCCCGTCATTACGACGATCGACGATCTGAAACGTCTGCACAAACGCCGGACTCCAAAGATGTTCTACGATTACTGCGAGAGCGGATCGTGGACCGAGCAGACCTTCCGCGAGAACACCTCAGATTTCGACAGGCTGCGACTGCGCCAGCGCATTGCTGTCGACATGACCAACCGCACCACCAGGAGCCAGATGATCGGCGAGGACGTTGCAATGCCCGTCGCCCTCGCCCCGGTCGGCATGACCGGCATGCAGCGCGCCGACGGTGAGATCAAGGCGGCCCGCGCCGCCGAAAAGTTCGGTGTGCCCTACACCCTGTCGACCATGTCGATCTGCTCGATTGAGGACGTGGCCGAGCACACCGAAAAGCCGTTCTGGTTCCAGCTTTATGTGATGCGGGACGAAGACTATGTGGATGCGATCATTGAGCGGGCCAAGCGCGCGGGCTGCTCGGCGCTGGTGCTGACGCTGGATCTGCAAATCCTCGGCCAGCGGCACAAGGACCTCAAGAACGGGCTCACTGCGCCGCCGAAACTGACGCCGCCGGTGCTGCTGGATTTGTCGACGAAATGGCGCTGGGGCATCGAGATGCTGCAAACCAAGCGCCGCACCTTCCGCAACATCGTCGGCCACGCCAAAGGTGTGGAGAACATGAACTCGCTGCATTCGTGGACGGCGGAGCAATTTGACCCGAAGCTCGATTGGGAGAAGGTCCGCATCCTCAAGAAAAAGTGGGGCGGCAAGCTCATCCTCAAGGGCGTGCTCGACGTTGAGGACGCCAAAACCGCCGCCGAGATCGGCTGCGACGCCATCATCGTGAGCAATCATGGCGGACGGCAATTGGACGGCGCGCTGAGTTCCATCCGAATGTTGCCGTCGATCGTGCGCGCCGTGGGTGACAAGGTGGAAATTCACCTCGATTCCGGGATCCGCTCTGGTCAGGACGTGCTCAAGGCGCTGGCGCTCGGCGCCAAGGGCGTGATGATCGGGCGGGCCTATATCCATGGGCTGGGCGCGATGGGAGAAGCGGGCGTGACCAAGGCGCTTGAGGTGATCCACAAGGAGATGGACATCACGATGGCCTTGTGTGGCAAGCGCGATGTGACCGAGATCGGTCGGGAGATCCTGATGATCCCCAAGGATTTCGAAGGCGACTGGGTCTGACCCGCCAAAACGACCCCGAATCCTCTTTACAAACGGATGAAGCTGCCGCATAAGCACGGCTTCACTTAAGGGCCGGCCTCGGTCCCTTATCATGGCAAAGTGGGTCCCCAACAGATGCGGGGATGCGCGAATTGAAAGGACAGACAGATGGCAGGCGAAATCCCTGATCTCATTGCAACGCCGCGTGAAGGCACCGGCAAAGGCGCGGCCCGTCAGGCCCGCCGCGACGGCTTGGTTCCTGGAGTGGTTTACGGCGGTGGTGAAGATCCGATCGCGATCAATATCCCGTTCAACGTGCTTTTCAAGAAATTGAAAGAAGGCCGGTTCCTGTCGACCCTGTTCAACCTCAAGGTTGAGGGGCATGACGACGTCCGGGTCATTTGCCGGAACGTGCAGCGTGACGTGGTCAAGGACCTTCCGACGCACCTCGATCTGATGCGCCTGAAGCGCACATCGAAAATCAACCTCTTCATTCCGGTTGACTTCACCAACGAAGACGCGGCCCCCGGCCTGAAGAAGGGCGGCATCCTAACCGTCGTGCGTCCCGAAGTGGAGCTCGTCGTGACGGCAGGCGACATCCCTGAAAGCCTCGAAGCGGACCTGACCGGTCTTGAGATTGGTGACACCATCACAATCTCGTCCATCACGCTGCCGGCGGGCGCGAAGCCAACAATCGACCGCGACTTTGTGATCGGCAACATCCAGGCACCGTCGAGCCTTGCATCCGCCGATGACGAAGACGAAGGCGATGCCGCTGAGACCGAAGAGGCCGAAGCAGAGACATCTGAAGGCGGCGAAGAGTAATCTTTACCGAACTGAGGTTTCAAAGGGCATCCGTATCGGATGCCCTTTTTCATTTCACAATGGCCGGTGAGACAGTCGTGATGCCTGAGGGATCACCAAGCACCATCGCTCAATACGCCGGGCAAATCACCCCGATAAGGGCCGCTGTCAGGCAATATCCTTCTTTGGGCCGATCGTTTGATCGAAAAGTTCGTGCGCCATGGTCGGACGGCCGAGGTGATACCCCTGCCCCATCTCGACGCCTAACCCAGCGAGGGTGCGCAGCTCCGCCTCCGTCTCAATGCCTTCGGCGACGACCGTCGCCCCGGTGTCCTGCGCAAACGAGACGATGGCCGCAGCCAAGGATCTGCGCGCCACATCCTTATCGACGTCCTTCGTCAGCGACATGTCCAACTTGATCAGGTTGGGTTGAAGCCGCAGGATCTGCTGCAGCCCAGAATATCCCGCCCCCGTATCATCAATCGCTATTCGAACGCCGCTATCGCGCAAGCGATCAATCTCCATCCGGAGGAGATCGAGATCCGAAATTTCGTCATGTTCGGTAATTTCAATCACGAGCCGTTGCCCCCCGATCCGCTCAACCAAGGGACTGACCCTGCCGCTTGACAGCGTCGACGGCGACAGATTGACGGCCAGATAACACTCAGGCCCAAGGGCCGAAAGCCAGGTGACCGCAACGTCCATGACTGCGAGTTCAAGGTCGATCTGCAAACCCACCTTTGCCGCATCATCAAACCATACATTGGGCGGTCGATACGGCTCGTTAGAGAACCGACACAGCGCCTCATAGCCTGCCGTTCGCTGGTTGCGCAGCTTCATGATCGGTTGCAAGGCAATGTTGAAGGCCTTGTGGTCAAGCACCTCTTCTATCGCCTGACGTTTTGCGCGTGCGGCGTCTTCGGCGCTGCGCTGGACATTGACCTGATCGGCCGCGATCCCGGCAAATGCCCGCACCACATCCAGATCCCGGATATTGAGGTTCGGACGAGGCGTGCGGGACGAACAACAGAACATGCCCAAGACCTCTCCGGTGTTGCGGCGCAGCGGAACACTGATATGGGACCGTATCGGCACCTCATCCGTCACTGTGAGATGCCGAGCCACCTCCAATTCCGAGGTATCAGGGATGAGCTCAGGCAGGTCACCGGTGAGAACTTTTCCGCAATAGGTTTCCTCTATCGGGGTGGCTGACCCAGGTTTCAAAACATGTTCCAGCCCCGGCGCAACGACGGTACGAAACACGACCTTGTCATCGTGAAATTCAGTCAGATACGCCATTTCCATATCAAGATGACGGCGCACGAAAGACAATGCATTCCTGATCAGATCCCCGTCGGACGAGGTCATCTCGGGCGCAAGAGCTGCAGCGGCCTGCCTCATTTCCGGCATCGTCGATTCCTTTGAGTTTCTTTTCAGCCTTTCTGACGTATCTCATTGAAGAAATGATTACCGTTACGCCGCCAATTCGATAAACATTTTACGATCCGTCACGCGAAACGAGAGCGCTATGAAACTGTTCGTCGGCCTTGGAAATCCCGGTGCGAAATATGCCCGGCACCGTCATAATATCGGCTTTATGGCGGTAGATCGGATCGCTGAGGACCACGGCTTCGGCCCCTTTCGAACCAAGTTTCAGGGTGACATCAGCGAGGGTCGGCTTGGATCGCAAAAGGTCCTTCTGCTCAAGCCTGCGACCTTTATGAACAAGTCCGGCCAGGCGGTTGGTGAAGCGATGCGGTTCTATAAGCTCGACAGCACGGATGTTGTGGTGTTCCACGACGAGATCGACCTTGCGCCGTCGAAGGTCAGGCTGAAGTCAGGCGGTGGGCATGCCGGTCACAACGGGTTGCGCTCGATCCACGATCACATCGGTGCCGCCTATGACAGGGTGCGTCTTGGCGTCGGGCATCCGGGCCACAAGGACAAGGTGCCGGGCTATGTGCTGAACGATTTTCCAAAGGCAGATCAGGAGTGGCTTGACGATGTGCTTCGGGGAATTTCCGACGGTGCAGCGGATCTGGCAGCAGATGAAGGGCCCAAGTTCCTCAATGCCATCGCATTGCGCGTGAACCCGCCCCGCTCGTCCAACCGCCCGTCAAAGGCAGACGCCCCCACCGACAAAGCGAAACCCGCCGCATCAAAGGATGAGGCTGAAAGCGACACCCGAACGGCCCTTCAAAAGCTCGTGGACCGCTTCCGCTAGGCGCTTGTGACGGCGCAGGGTGCGTGTCACCTTGCAATTCAGTTTGATCGGAGGATGACGATGCGACGCGCGCTGAAATGGCTGGGGCTTTTCCTGTTGGGTCTGATCGCCATCGTGGCCTTGTTGGCGCTGATCTATCAGGATCGGGTGTCCCGGCTGATGGCGGTCAATTCGCTGTTCTCCGAAGACCGGATCGTCGGCAACTTTGTCGCCATGGACACGCTGTTCCTCCATCAAGAGATGCCGGTGAGCGCAGAGCCTAACCGACTGCAAATCGGTGCGCCAATGGACATGCCGCCCGGTTTCACCACATGGGCAGAGGACCGCGCCGTCACAGGGATCATCGTCACGCAAGACGGCATCATCCGTCATGAAAGCTACCCCCTGACCGCAGAGGGGGAAGAGGATCCGGCCCTGTCAACGCGGATCAGCTGGTCGGTCGCGAAATCATTCCTGTCGATCCTGATGGGTGTGCTTCATGAGGATGGAACGATCCCCGATCTCGACGCCGCGGTCACCGATTACGCGCCGTCGCTCGTCGGCACAGCCTATGACGCGGCGACCATTCGCGATGTGATGCAGATGTCTTCCGGTGTTGTCTTTGACGAGGACTACCTTGATTTCTGGAGCGACATAAACCGAATGGGCCGGGTGCTGGCCCTCGGTCGGTCCATGGACGGCTTCGCCGCTGATCTGGATGAGACGTTCGTCGCACCGGGTGAGGCCTGGAAATACACCTCTATCGACACGCATGTGCTGGGCATGGTCATCCGCGGAGCGACCGACCGCTCCGTCGCTGATTTGCTGACCGAACACGTGCTGGAACCGTTAGGTCCGACGGTCACGCCCTATTACCTGACGGATGGCTACGGGGTGGCGTTCGTTCTGGGCGGACTGAACCTGACGACGCATGATTACGCGCTCTTTGGCAATATGGTCGCCAATGGTGGCATCTCCTTCGGCAATCGGATCGTAAGCGAAGACTGGATCGTCGAAAGCACAACGGCCAGCGCCCGCACGGCCCCCGGGGCGATTGGATACGGCTATCAGTGGTGGATCCCGGTCGGGGCCGCGTCTGGCCAGTTCCTTGCCCGTGGCATTTACGGACAATACATCTATATCGATCGTCCAAAGGGTGTGGTCATCGCCGTCAATGCCGCCGACAGGTCCTTCCGCGAGCGGGGCGTGCACACCAGCAACGTTGAGATGTTCCGCGCAATCGCTGAGGCTTTGGAATGATTGAAAAAGACCCGTCCCTGAACGTTCTGGGGGAGCCTTTGGCGCCGTGTTCCACCGACCCGATGACGGGCTTCTTTCGCGATGGCGCGTGTGACACCTGCGCACAAGACCAGGGCAGCCACACGGTTTGCGCTGTCATGACGGCAGAGTTCCTCGCCTTCTCGAAATACGTGGGCAACGACCTCAGCACGCCCCGGCCCGAGTTCAACTTTCCGGGCCTGACGCCCGGTGATGGCTGGTGCCTATGTGCCTCTCGCTTCTTGCAAGCCCATGAAGAAGGGTGCGCGCCGCAGGTCAATCTGTCGGCCACGCATCAAAAAGCGCTTGAGATCGTGCCGATGGATGTGCTGGAGGCGCACGCCTCCTGATTGGGGCGATGTTTTCTTTCTAAATTACCCCACGTCACGTAATTAAATTTCGCAAACGACGCTGCGTAAATCCCAAGTTGACGTTTGGTTTCAACCCTGAGGCGATTGACGCAAAGGGCATCCATTTTCCACCGTCCAGCCGAACGCACACCCTGACGGCGAACCGGAGGACATGACGAGATGGGTATTTTTGATTACCGTGGCGCAGATGGCCGCGACTTGATGTTGGATGCCATGACGCTGATTGATTACAGTTATCACGGCCTCTTCGAAGGGGAACGAGAGCGCTACGTCGCGGATGGCTACAACGTCCTCAGCGTGGCCGCCACAGGGGTCGAAACGCTGCTGCTGGCCGACAGCGCGGAACGCAATGATTACGCTGTCGCCAATGTCACCGCCGCAGGCTGGACCATCTTGACCGCCGCCGATCTGGGTCTGCCGGACAGCCGCACCGATGAATTCCACACCTTCTCTGGCGCGACCTCTCAATTCAGGAACGCTCAGGCCGATGTGCTTGGAAAATATGACGAAAACGGCAACCTGATCGAGATCGGTTTTGTCATCCGTGGCACATCCGGCCCGCTGGATGAGATCATTGGCGACACCTTCGGCGATGTCTTTGACTACCTTGAATTTCTCAGCGCCAACCCGAATTACACGCAAGAAGCCTTTGCCGATGTGCTCGAAGCGGTTCGTGACCTTGCGCTGGCCAACGGTCTGACGGCTGGGGATGTTCTGGTCACCGGCCACTCGCTTGGCGGTGGGGCCACGATGAACCTTGCCGAGACGAGCCATACATTCCTTGACGGATTTTTCACCGACGCCAATTACATCGGTGCGGCCTCCCACTATGTCGTTGAGAACGGCGCCGCGACCCTGTCCAACGGCGCGGAAGTCTTCACCTTCGATCTGGAAAACGACCCGATTGGCGGGGCCATCGTCAACGGCATCCCACAACTTCTGGGCAACTCGAACGATTACGCGTTCAGCACCAACAACATCGTGCTGTTCAACGACCTCTACGACACCCCCGTCTTCTCGGCCGGGTCCTCCCCCGCCAATCTGCTGGCCTGGACTGCGCATCTGGACCACGCTTATTTCAATGCGTTCAACACCATTGTCCGGTCGTCCTTCTATGATGAATTCGACCGCGACAGCGTGATCGTCATCGCTGATCTGTCTGACCAGCGGCGCGACAACACCTGGGTCGAGGATATTGACCTTTTCTTCGTCAACACCGGCCATCACGGCGACGACGCCTATATCCTCGGCTCGCTCTTTGATGACCGCCTGCGCGGCCAGGAAGGCGGCGACGCGCTGGAAGGGTTCGCGGGTGATGACTGGCTCAAGGGCGGGGCTGGCAACGATCGTCTGATCGGCGGCGACGGCGATGACCTGCTCGAAGGTGGCAGCGGCAAAGACGTGCTTCACGATGGGGCGGGCCGCGATGAGCTGAACGGCGGCTGGGGGCGCGACGTGTTCGTCTTTGCCGCCGATGGCGAGGCCGATCACATCCAGTCCTTCCAAGAGGGCAATGACCTGATCGATGTCTCCGCCTGGGGGGTCACATCCTTCGGCCAGCTGAGCATCCAGAACCTCTGGGGCGACGATGTCCGGGTGAGCTTTGGTAACGAAGTGCTGACCGTCGACGATGCCTTGAACACCCTCTGGTTCGACCTTGAGGCCAACGATTTCCTCTTCGCGTAAGACAAAAAACGGGCCGACCCGGCATCCCGGATCGGCCCTTCTTTTAAACGGGATCAGTCCCGCAAGCGGACGATGTCACCCAAGAGGCCCTCGGTCCCGTTGTGCACCGTCAAGCGCTCAACTTTACCGGCGATCCCTTCGAGCGCTTCAAGCTCTTTCAACCGAAGCATGACAGGGTTCTCTGCCATCACTTTGGCCGTGTTGAGAAGCGACCGGGTGGCGTTCGTTTCCTCACGCCGGCGGATCACGTTGGCCTCGGCCTCTTTCTGCGCGGCGACCACGGAGGTCAAAATTTCACGCATGTCGCCGGGAAGGATCACGTCTTTCAACGCGATCTCCCCCACCTCAAGGCCAAGGGCAGCCATGTCGGTGCGCACCCGCTGGGCAGCAGCCTCGGACACCGAAACCTTGTCCGCAAGAAGCTGGTCGAGCGTGAGCGCGCCCAACGTCTTCCGGAAGGCCAATTGCAAGGACACGTGAAGTGCGCCTGCAAAGTCCTTGGCCTCGGTCACCGCCCGCATCGGATCAGTCACCCGCATATCAGCGGCGATGTTCACCCGAAGCGAGACACGGTCGCGGATCAAAATCTCTTGCCCCGTCACCTCTTGCGTCTGCCAGCGGGTATCCACGAGCTTTACCAAGTGCTTCCGCCCGAGCGTCCAGAACCAGTGTGTCCCGGCACCAAGCTGTCCAGTGACGTCTCCGTCCACGGACAAGATCCCGACATGTCCAAGCGGCACCTCAAAGGAGGCGAGGACCCAGCCAAGACCCGACCGGACAAGTCGCTGGGCCAAAGCCGCAGGGACGGCATGGGAGGTGGAAAGGTCGAACCGTTCGACCGTCCACGGACCAGCGTCTGCCCAGACCATCACATGCTGGTCCGGCGTGACCACCTGGAACGCCCGGCCATCCCGGACGAGCAAAGCAACCTCATCCGCGCCAGTCTGCACATGCACGAAATGCGCCTCCACAAGGTCCGGACGGGCGCGCCGCAAGGCGGGGCCGAGATCGGACAAGAACTGCGGATCAGACATGTCGAAGGTGTGGATCACCGTATGCGCGCGGGGGAGGCTATGCCGCCCCGGCCCAAGAACCCGGTCAAACCGACCATTGCGCATCACCAATGCGCGTTGGGTCTCAGTGAGGGTAAGCCGCTGTCGGCCTACGAGAAAATCAAGCAATGTCATGTCTGTACTCCTTCGTTTTGTCAGATCATCGTCGTCGCAAGGTGCGAACTCCTTTTGGTTGGTGGTGGGTTGCGGCGAGGATCGCCGACAGGTGTTGCGCCCGGGATTGGGCAAGGAAAGACCCGGAACCGCCCCGCGCCATGACCCGTCGCGGAGCGCGGGCTGAGCGGACGACCCGCCCTGCCGCGGGACGGCAAGGATCGAAATCCCGGCCCTCCGGCACACAACGCATCGCGTCATCATCCCGACGCCCGGCCACGCGGCCAGAGCAGGTGCGGACCCGCAGGCTTTCGGCGCACCGTCAGCCCGATGGGCGCCCCTGCTGGGACAGCCCCGGATCCATTTAGTTTGGACCGCTCATGCGGACCGGCGTGAAAGGCCGGTGGCGCCGTCTGTTGCACCGTTTGTCGTTGTGACGGGAATCGAACCCGCTCCAATTCGATTAGCAGTCGAATGCTCTACCAAATGAGCTACACAGCGTAGTCCCAAATCGCGAAATCAGCCCTGGTATACGTGGTCGGCAGCGCCGCCCGCACCGGAAGAGTGATCACCTCTTGCCGCTAGGATCAGATCCCGTGTCATCGGGAGGCGGGGTATCGGCGCACTGCCGGATTCGATCAACGCCGAACATTTCCGCAGCGTAAAGGTCGTGATTTTTGCGCAACAATGTTTCGCGCATGGGTAATTTTTGAAAAGATCGACGGATGAAGATAGAGCTGAGCGCCCCCGGATCAGTATCTATCCGCAGCATCTGAAAAGCAAAGCAAGGCAATCATTTGGCGGGGGCTGGGATTTCGATCAGGTCCTCGATGAACAGACTTAGCAGCTGGGGCCGACCGGTGACCCCTGCCTTGCGGTAAATCGCATTCGTTTGGGCTTTGACTGTGCCTTCCGATGTGCCGCGCAATGCCGCAATCTCTGCGGTGGACATTCCTTTGATGGAAAACAGCGCGACATCCTGTTCAGCGGCCGTCAGGCCCCAGACATCGAAACGGTCCTGCATCAGTTCCATGAATGCACCTGATGCGGCCCGCAACTGGTCCTCCATCCGGCGCGTCCGCCGCAACGTGGACCGCAACTTGTTGTTCATTGACCGTATTATTCGACGTTGCGCCCTTCCGGACCCGACATATCGAACCCCAGATGCCGGGCGACGGTGAAGATATCCTTGTCGCCCCGCCCGCACATGTTCATGCAAAGGATGTGGTCCTTGGGCAAGTCCGGCGCGATCTTCATCACATGGGCCAACGCGTGGGAGGGCTCCAAGGCTGGAATGATCCCTTCGGTCGTGCAGCACAGCTGGAACGCCTCAAGCGCTTCCTTGTCGGTGATCGAGACATATTGCGCCCGGCCAATGTCGTTGAGCCAGGAATGCTCCGGCCCGATGCCGGGATAATCCAGTCCGGCAGAGATTGAATAGCCTTCGAGGATCTGCCCGTCATCGTCCTGAAGCAGATAGGTGCGATTGCCATGAAGCACGCCCGGGCGCCCCCCGGTGAGCGACGCACAATGCTCCATCTTGTCATTGACGCCCTTACCGCCCGCCTCAACCCCGATGATGTTCACCGATTTGTCGTCGAGGAACGGATAGAACAGGCCCATCGCATTGGACCCGCCGCCAATGGCCGCGATGATCGTGTCGGGCAGACGGCCCTCGGCGGCGTCCATCTGCTCTTTGCATTCTTTGCCGATGATCGACTGGAAATCGCGGACCATGGCCGGATAGGGGTGCGGGCCTGCGACGGTGCCGATGCAGTAAAACGTGTCGCGCACATTGGTCACCCAATCGCGCAACGCGTCGTTCATCGCATCCTTGAGGGTGCCACGGCCAGAGGTCACCGGGATCACCTCAGCGCCAAGCAGCTTCATGCGGAACACGTTGGGGGCCTGACGCTCCACATCATGGGCGCCCATATAGACCACGCATTTCAGCCCGAATTTGGCGCAGACGGTCGCTGTGGCCACGCCATGCTGGCCCGCGCCGGTCTCTGCGATGATCCGGGTCTTACCCATGCGACGGGCAAGGATGATCTGCCCCAGCACATTGTTGATCTTGTGCGCCCCGGTGTGGTTGAGCTCATCACGCTTCATATAGATCTTGGCACCACCCAGATGCTCCGTCAGACGTTCTGCGAAGTAGAGCGGCGACGGGCGGCCGACGTAATGGGTCCAAAGGTCATGCATCTCAGCCCAGAAACTGTCGTCGGTTTTCGCGATCTCATACTGACGTTCAAGTTCAAGGATCAGCGGCATCAGCGTCTCGGACACGAAACGTCCGCCGAATTTGCCGAACCGGCCGTTCTCATCCGGACCGGTCATGAAGGAATTGATCAGATCATCAGGCATCGCGCTCTCCCTAAGGCTGGCGAGAGATGTAGCGCGGTGCAGGGGGGCGGTAAAGCGAAACGCTGCCGCAGGCCCAAGGCATTTCGAAATGCCTGAATCGCGATTTGAAAATCGCGGTCCTCGCGTCTTCGAAGACGCGTCTCACCGCACGCGGCGAATGGGGAGCTGATTGCAGAAGATCACAAAGTGTTTGCCATTGCGCACCGCCTGAAATCCGCGTCGCTCCCCTTCTGACATGAAATACTCGTAGCCCGCCAAACGCTCGACATCGCGGATCGCGCGTTTGACGACCCCCCCGTGCCGAGCCGATGCGGAAGAAAAGACATGTTCGGTCCCGGCTTCAGGGCTAAGATGTTCGGGCAATGCTGGCATGCCCAGACACTGCCAAAGCGTGGTTAAGAAATCTTTGCCACCGCCGCACCAAACGCCGCGATCTTGCCGGCATCCTTCACCCCCGGCGCGGATTCCAGCGCCGATGACAGGTCGACCTGTCGGGCACCTGTCAATTGCACAGCCTCGCCCACATTTTCGGGCGTGAGGCCCCCGGCCAGCATCCACGGCGTCGTCCAGTATTTGCGGTTGGCGAGCAGACGCCAATCGAAGGACAGGCCATTTCCGCCGGGCAGGTCACCGTGCTTCGGCGGTTTCGCATCAATCAGCAACTGATCGGCCACTGCGGAATACGTGTCGATCTTGTCCAGATCATCGGCCCCCGCGATCCCAATGGCTTTCATCACCGGAAGGCCGGTTTTGGCCCTTACCTCCGTCACCCGCGCCGGTGTCTCAGCCCCGTGCAGCTGGATCATGTCGATGGGGACCTGATCCAATAAGGCGTCCAGAAACGCATCGTCAGGATCCACCACAAGCGCCACTTTCATTACGCCGACCGGCACTTCGGCGGCAAGCGCTGCCGCCTCTGGCAATGTCACGTTGCGCGGCGATTTGGTGAAGAACACAAAGCCGACATAGGCCGATCCGGCCTTTACAGCGGCCGAGATGTCGCCTGCTGTCCGCAGACCACACATCTTGATCCGAATGTCAGTGGGCATGACCGTCAGCCGGTTTTGTCCAAAAGCGCAATGACTTCGTCTTTGCCTTCGTGCTTCTCGGTTTTCAGGCTGTCGACCTCACGCTTCAGCGCATCCACCTCACGCGCTTTGGCGCGGGCGTCCGCCCGCATCCGGTGTTCGCGTACCCATTCCCACAGGAACCCGATCAACAGGCCGAGGCCAACGCCAATGAAGATCGCCATGAACAATGGCATCTGGATGTCCGGAGAAATGCCAAGCGGCGTCGCGAGGGCCTCGGGCATAGCGCGCAGCGTCACGATCTCTCGGTTGGCCATACCAACCACTACCAGGCAGATCGCCACGATCCCCCAGAACGAATATTTGATATATTTCATAAGGGGAGTTTACTTCCCGTTGAGCCGGTCCCGCAAGAGCTTGCCGGTCTTAAAAAAGGGGACGTGTTTCTCATCGACTTGCACAGCCTCACCTGTGCGCGGGTTCCGCCCGAGCCGTGCGTCCCGCTTCTTAACCGAAAACGCACCAAAGCCGCGCAGTTCAACCCGGTTGCCCTGGGCCATGGCGTCGATGATACGGTCAAAGATCGTATTAACGATCCGTTCGACGTCCCGCTGATAGAGATGCGGATTGTCAGATGCGATCTTTTCGATCAACTCCGAACGGATCATAGGCGTGTTCCCCCCGAACTGGTCTGCCGCCATTGAATACGGCGATCTCGTTCACGGACTATAGGCCGGAAATTGGCCCCGTGAAAGGATGCATCAACCGCTTGGCCCTTGGAAAACTGCGGTTTTTCCATGCATTTCGACTGAAACCTGCGCTGAAAGCAGTTTCGGAAAAGCGGTTCTTTGCAATGAGCTTCATTGCTGCAACGCAGCAATGCCGCGTGATTCGGACGCACCTCGCAACACAAAAGGAAAGGCCCCGCCAGCGAAACTGGCGGGGCCTTGGACTGACGTATTTGCCGAACGACTTAGTCGTCGCCTTTGTTCAGTGCAGCGCCGAGGATATCGCCCAAGGACGCACCGCTGTCGGAAGAGCCGAACTGTTCCACGGCTTCTTTCTCCTCAGCGATTTCACGTGCCTTGATCGACAGACCCAGACGACGGGTCTTGCTGTCGATGTTGGTCACGCGCACGTCGACCTTGTCACCGACCTGGAAACGCTCAGGGCGCTGCTCGGCACGGTCACGGGACAGGTCAGAGCGGCGGATGAAGGACTTGGCGCCTTCGTATTCCACCTCAATGCCGCCATCCTCGATGGAGGTCACTTCAACAGTGATGATGGAGCCGCGCTTCACGCCGTCCACTGCACCAGAGAAGCTGTCGTCCATGGCTTTGATCGACAGGCTGATGCGCTCTTTCTCGACGTCCACTTCGGTGACTTTGGCCTGAACCATGTCGCCTTTGCGGTAGTCACCGATCACGTCTTCGCCACGGCCTTCCCATGTCAGGTCGGACAGGTGAACCATGCCGTCGATGTCGCCCTCAAGGCCAACGAACAGACCGAATTCGGTGATGTTCTTGACTTCGCCTTCGACCTCGGTGCCTTCCGGATGGGTTTCAGCAAAGACTTCCCACGGGTTGCGCATCGTCTGCTTGAGGCCGAGGGAGACGCGGCGCTTGGCCTCGTCGATCTCCAGCACCATGACTTCCACTTCCTGAGAGGTGGACACGATTTTACCCGGATGGACGTTCTTCTTGGTCCAGGACATCTCGGAGACGTGAACCAGACCTTCGACACCGGCTTCGAGTTCAACAAAGGCACCGTAATCGGTGATGTTGGTCACGCGGCCCGTATGGGTGCTGTCCAGCGGATACTTGGCGGCCACGGCATCCCACGGATCGTCCTGCAGCTGCTTCATGCCGAGGCTGATGCGGTGGGTTTCCTTGTTGATCTTGATGACCTGCACCTTGATCGTCTCACCAATGGCGAGGATCTCGGACGGGTGGTTCACACGGCGCCACGCCATGTCGGTGACGTGCAGCAGACCGTCAACGCCGCCGAGGTCAACGAACGCACCGTATTCGGTGATGTTCTTGACGACACCGTCCACGTTCATGCCTTCGCTGAGGTTGCCGATGACTTCGGCACGCTGTTCGGCGCGGGATTCTTCGAGGATCGCGCGACGCGACACAACGATGTTGCCCCGACGACGGTCCATCTTGAGGATCTGGAACGGCTGCTTGAGACCCATCAGCGGGCCAGCGTCGCGCACAGGGCGCACATCAACCTGAGAGCCGGGCAGGAACGCCACAGCGCCACCAAGGTCGACCGTGAAGCCACCCTTGACGCGACCGAAGATGGCGCCTTCGACGCGCTCTTCGTCGGCATATGCTTTTTCCAGACGGTCCCATGCTTCTTCGCGGCGGGCCATCTCACGCGAGATGACAGCTTCGCCACGGGCGTTTTCGGACGAGCGAAGGAAGACTTCGACTTCGTCACCAACTGCGATTTCAGGGGCTTCGCCGGGATTTGCGAATTCTTTGACGTCAACGCGGCCTTCCATCTTGTAGCCGACGTCGATGATGGCCTGGCCCGCTTC